>CAZAHA010000167.1:0-6450 GCA_964484915.1 uncultured Leptospirales bacterium | reverse complement strand
ATGATGATGCGTCTACTATCAGAATGTTTTTCATGAGATTGAAGTGATGACTTTGTACCTTTTAATGAAAATTTGTTTCAAGTGGCCTGTATCATTTTCTGTCAGTCATCGGTCTTTGCCGGTGACTGGCCTGTTAACATTCTGCCGGGCAAGCGACCATATTTATGAAACAGAACGAGATTTTTGTGTATACATCGTCTTGAAACACCGATAAGAATAAAAAAGTTGTTTTATGCGTGTATACTGCTAATGTTTGATACAACGTACATGTAGCCGGGAAAAATGCAATAAAATGATATCAAAAACTGCTAATTTTATAAAAAATGTGAGGATATGATGAAAAAGAATACACTCTCCATCATGATACTGATTCTGATATGCGTTTTGCCGATCGCCGGTCAGGAGCCGACGGGGAATGGTACAGGCGCGCTTCAGTCAGAGAACCTTGAGAGGGAAACTGATCGGCTAAACAAGAACATAGTCGAGTTTGCAACAAAAATCGAAGAAGCGGTACAGACATACAATCTGATGGATGCCGAGGGAGTCCAGATACTTCCGTACCGGATGGACTACAAGAAGGAAGACGACCATATCACGATGACACGTCACACCTTCATCAGAAAGGATATTTCGGGAGAAATTATCGGCATCAAGACTAAGACCTTCAAAATCTACGGAACAAACGAGAATATCTCAAAATTTGAATCTGTCATTACAGAAAAGAACTATATGGCAAACCAGGACGAGCAGGTTATCATGGTTGACCCAACCCCAACGTCTGAGGAAACGGGCGATATCACCTTTACCCAGATCATCAATGGAAATACGGTTGTCGAAGGCAAGAAACTCAGTGAGATCAGGAACAGCGCTGCATTCCCAGTCGCCAATTCCATCAAGCGCGACTTTTACGTACCGCATCTCTCGTTTTTCTATTATGCGATCCGGACAATCGGCGAGACCTACAACAAGAACCGGAAGGATACCGATACGATGTTGACCGACTTTTTGACGGAATCAACGGAATACTGACTCTTGCTTCGTAATACACCGTATCAGCCATTTTAACTGCCTCTGCCGGCCCAAACGGAAAAGTGGCTTGCCACTTTTCCGTATTGTTTTTAGAACGGGCATGAATGTAAACAGAACGTGGTATGTATGCCGGATTTTATCCGTGTGCGAGGAACATCATGGCTTATATGGTTACCGGATCTGCCGGATTTGTCGGATACCATCTTACCGAACGTCTCCTGAATGAAGGAATCGAGGTAATCGGCGTCGATAACTGCAACGATTACTACGATGTATCCCTTAAACTGGACAGAAACGGCCGGCTGCTGCACAATCCGGCATATACGTTTTACCAGACCGACATCGCCGATTATGCGGCCATGGAGAAGATTTTTAACGGACATGAGATCACACATGTAGTTCATCTGGCGGCCCAGGCCGGCGTACGCTATTCGATCGATCATCCATTCGCATATGTACACAGCAACCTCGACGGTTTCATGACCATGCTCGAGCTGTGCCGGAAACATCCCGTCGAACACTTCGTGTACGCGTCGTCTTCATCCGTGTACGGCATGAACGCAAAGGTTCCTTTCTCGGAAGAAGACAATGTTGACCACCCGGTCTCGCTGTACGCTGCCACAAAAAAGAGCAACGAGCTGCTCGCTCATTGCTATTCGCACCTGTACCGGATGCCGTGTACGGGACTCCGCTTCTTTACGGTCTACGGCCCGTGGGGCCGGCCCGATATGGCGTATTTCAAGTTTGCGAAACTCATCATGGAAGGCCGGCCGATAGACATATACAACAACGGCGACATGTACCGGGATTTTACCTACATCGACGACATCGTAGCCGGAATCGTTGCACTCATCGGCCATTCACCGGGACCGGCCCTGCCCGATTTTACCGGAAACAGCAAAGAGGCCGGATCACCGTACCGTCTCTACAACATCGGCAACAATAAACCGATATCCCTGCTCACCTTCATCTCCGTACTCGAGAAACATCTCGGCCGCGAGGCGCGGAAAAATCTGCTTCCGATGCAGCCGGGCGATGTGTACCGCGCCTGTGCGGATATCAGCCGCCTTTCGGAAGAGATCGGATACGATCCGCAAACCGGTATAGAGGATGGTCTGGAAAAATTTGTTGCGTGGTTCATGGATTATTACCATACTGCATGACACATCGCCAGGGATACCGCTGGATCGTGTGTGCGACTACGGAGTCCCTTTCCCATAACAACCTCGGGAGCCGGGTATGAAAAATCCACTCATAGTGCCAGAAATACGGGAACTTCTCAAGAAGCGCGACTATTCCGTGCTCGAGTCTTTCATGAACGACATCCACGAGAAGGAGGCCGCCGAGTTCCTTTCGCTTCTGAAGCCGTCAGAGATCTGGAAGGTGCTCAATGTTGTCGAGCGTCACCGGCGTGCCGAGATATTCAGCTATATGGACATGGATGTCCAGGTCGCGATGATATCAACCGGACAGCGTCAGAATGTACTTGAGCTTCTGCTTCCCATGTCCAACGACGACCGGGCGGACCTCTTTCTGCACCTTGATCCGGAGGTTGGAAGCAAACTGATGACCTTCCTGCCGCAGAACGAGCGGTCGGACATCCTCAAGCTGACCTCATACGATGAGGGAACAATCGGAGCGATGATGACATCCGACTATGTCGAGCTGAATGCCGAAGACACGGTCGAAAAATCGATCAAGAAGATACGGAAGGTCGCTCCCGGGAAGGAGACGATCTACTATACCTATATTTGCGACGAGAACGGCGTCCTTACCGGCTTCATCTCACTGCGCAAGCTGATACTCGCCTCTCCCCAGAAGAAGGTGAAGGATATCATGAAGACGGATGTCATATACGCCTATGTCAACGGGGACCAGGAAGAGGCGGCCAACATGATCGTCAGATACGACCTCCTCGCGCTTCCGGTCGTCGACAGCCAACAGCGATTGCAGGGTATCGTTACCTATGATGATGCGATCGATATTATCCGTGAAGAGCAGACCGAAGACATGGAACGACTGATGGCGATATCCGGTCCTGTTGAGGAGCGGCCCTATCTTGAGATATCCATACTGACCCACTTCAGGAAACGGGTCGTGTGGGTCATCATCCTGGGCATCTTCGGTATTCTGACCGGTCTCATTATTCAGGGCTTTCAGAATACACTGGAAACGCTCATCATACTGGCATTCTACATGCCGCTGCTGAACGCGGCCGGGGGTAATACGGGGTCCCAGTCCGCGACGGTGGTCCTCCGGTCACTTGCACTGAACCAGCTGACGCCTGCGGATACCTTCAGGGTCGTCCAAAAGGAGTTTGTCGTCGCGTTTTGTCTCTCCATCTGCCTGGGACTTATGACATTTGGAAGGGTCATACTCTTCTCCGAAGAGGGGATCGTTCCGGCAGCCTTCTCCCTGGAATCAGTCGCGCTGGTCATCGGCCTGGCGCTGGCCATACAGGTGATATGGTCGACGGTTTTCGGAGCAATCATTCCGATGATCGCAACACGGATAAACGTCGACCCGGCGGTTTTCTCGTCGCCCGCGTTAACCACGCTTGTGGACATGGGAGGGATCGTCATCTATTTTGGGTGTGCGCACCTTATACTCGGTATCTGACGCTGTTCAGGCCGGATAGTCTGAAAGGGGCGCCAGATGCAACAGCGTCTCTGCCGCGCAATGCAGGCCAAAGAGTGCCGGAAGATACGATATTGATCCCAGCGGGCGCTCCCGGAGGGGAATCGGCGCCTCTGTACTGGATACCGCATATATGCCGCCCTCGGATACGTTTCGCTCGCGGAGTGCCCTGCGGATACGTTTAGCCAGCGGACAGACACGGGTCTCGTGTATCGGCATCACCTCTATCCTGGACGGGTCAGTCTTCAGGGCTGCGCCCATGGAGCTTACGGTTATGATTTTTCGCCTGTTAAGATAGACAAGTAGCTCGATCTTGTCCTCGACCGAATCGATGCAGTCAATCGCAGCATCGATCGCATAACCGTCGAAGAGGGGAAGGGTGTCTGTACAGATGCGTGTCTGGTGTGGAAATACCGTACAGCCGGGATTGATCTCCCGTATCCGCTCGGCGGCCAGTGCGGTCTTTTCCATCCCGATATTGGAGTGAAGTGTCAGAAGCTGACGGTTGATGTTTGTAATGTCGACGGTATCGAAATCCGCTATAATAATCCGTCCCACGCCAGCGCGGGCTACCGCTTCAAGCGCGTAGGATCCGACACCGCCCAGGCCGAATACAGCGACCGTACTTCCCTTCAGTCTCCTGACGTTCTGCTCTCCGATGAGGCGCACGGTCCTTTCGGTAAAATCAGCCATGAAAGAACTTGTACAGGTACGGCGCCGCGACGAATGTTCCAATGGATGAGCCGATGGATGAGAGAATGAACACCAGAAAGACCTTCGTCAGCCTGTTTTTCCACCACTCCCGAATCTTCATCGTTCCTGACTGGAGCTGTTCAAAGTCCCGGACGCGCGGTTTGACGAGTATGGTCTGGACGAGTGCGGTAACGAATCCGGCACCGATCGTCGGGTTCAGACTGGTTATCGGCGCGGCGATAAATCCCGCGAGAACCGTCAGCGGATGCGAGAGCGAGAGGATGCATCCCAGAGCGGAGAGCAGGCCGTTTGCAAGCACCCAGAACAGGGCTACCTCAAGTGCGACCTCTCGTTTTCCGTATATAAATCCCAGTATGAATACAGTCAGAAGCACAGCCGGAATGATCCACGGTGCGAGTCTGCCGATAACGGTCGGCGGGGGGACGATGTCTATCGCTTCACGGTCGGTCTGTGTGATGGGATTGTGGATTCTGCCCAGAATGCCCGGTACATGGCCGGCGCCGACGACAGCTACGGTTTTATTACCGAGGTTGCCGAGGATCTCATAGGCAAGAAAGGCGTCCCGTTCATCGATGAGGACTTCCTTTGTGGCGGGAAGCTGTTTTGCGAACAGTTTGACCATCTCGTCTATGGCGCTTGATTTCTTCAGTTCTTCTATGTTTGCTGTATCGATGTCGTCGTCTTCATCGAAGAGGAGCGATCCAAGCATCTTCAACTTGTCAAAAAACGGCGTCAGTCCCCAGGCGCGCTTCAGTGTGGTGCCGAGATCCCTGTCCGCAAGCACCAGACGGATATTCCCCCGAGATGCAAGCTCGGCCGCCTTCCGGAACTCGTCGCCTGGTTTTGTGCCGGTCTTTTCCGAGAGCTTCTTCTGGAATGATGCAAGTATAAACTGCCCGATAAAGAAGAGAAGCTGCTTCTTCCGGATTATTTCGATTATATCCATGTCTTCATACGACTTTTTGCTGGTTATGGCGGCGTAGCGTTTGCTGTCGAGCTCGATCGCAACGGTGTCCGGCTCTTCTTCAGTAATGATCCGCTCGACCAGGTCCACAGATGTCTGGGAAACATGCGCCGTCCCGATAAGGATGAGCTTGCGGCCGTCGTTAAACGTAATGTGGTGTACGTTCTGTTCATTTTCGGTAATAATTGCAGTATTGTTCATGATTGTCCCGATCAGGTTCTTCCTGCGCCCTCCGCCGATCATCATGGAGGAGTCACTTTGTCCCTGGCAGCCTTTACATTTTTGTGCCGTAGTATTACGCAGGGTAAATTTGACAAGGACTAAAATGTTTGATTATAATAAATTGGATCGGGTCCTGCGTAGCTAACGGTCCCAACCGGACCGAAACCGGCGGCGGAACAGGGAAGAATCATCTTTGGAAATATCCGCTTTCAGCCGTCGTACCACCCTGCGAAGATCATCATCTCGGCGGTCAGCAGTACGCTGCCATCCCTTTTGACGCTTCTTGTCATTCAGGCGGTAACGGTACTCTTGCGGATGTAAGCTGTGCGGTACGCTATACGTCCGGTGCTGCCATGGTATCCAGTGAAAAAAGCTTCCGCGCAAGGTCCGCGGCCTTTTTGCCTGCGTCTTCCGGACTGGTTCCGAGATATGCCGCAACAGACCGTGCGACATGGATAATGTTCACCGGCACGTTCGGGCCTTCCGGCGCCTGTGACGGCGGGATGTCCGGGCTGTCGGTCTCAAGCAGCATGAGGCCGTGTGCAAAGATATATTCAAGCATCGCCGCCCGCTTCCTGCTGAACCGGTAGGTTGCGGTGCCGCCTATGGAAAAATAACAGCCGAACGCGGCGAGACTTTTGGCCTGCTGCCAGCTGCCGTTATATGCGTGAATGATAATGGGCACCCCCGGCTTGGTTTCCTTCAGGATGCGCGTCAGCTCGTCAAAAGCCGCAATACAGTGGACGATGACCGGAACCCCCATCTCCCGTGCCGCGGCAAGCTGCAGACGAAAGCACTGCATCTGGATCTTGATCGGCACACCGCCGTATTTCGAATCAAGACCGGCTTCGCCTATCGCGCACAGAACATTGCGGAAGTCGTAC
>CAZAHA010000166.1:0-6575 GCA_964484915.1 uncultured Leptospirales bacterium | reverse complement strand
GGTGTGGCGGGCGAGTCGGTGGAAGCCCCGGTTGAGGTTCTCGGGCTGCGGGCCCCGGAGCGTGGGGCGGGGGGGGGCCGGGTGGACGCGGGGGGCGAGGAGGTGCCCGCGGGCGGCTCGGAAGGTCTCGTCGGCGCTCATCGGCGGGCCACGGTAGACCCATGCCGGACCGGCGTCAGCCCCACCCATCGGTCGGCTCGTCGACGTCGACGCGCACCACGCCGTGCTCGGGGCAGCGGTAGAAGCGGAACCGGACCGGGCCGGAGGCCGGTCCGGGTAACTTCTCCTTCCGACCACGCCATGTTTCAGTTAAGGAGCTGCATCATGAGTATCAGGAATATCATGGAAGATATCGTTCTTTCCACAGTCCGTGAGGTCCTCAAGAAGGAAGATAAGGTCGTTATTACCGATGAATACCGGGAGGACATCTGTGCGTATGTCCTGAACCGGATTCCGCCCAACTATGTGACAAGCGAACGGGGCATACTGCACGGTCTTCTTGATTCAAAGTTTCTCATGCAGCAGAAGACGGACATACTTCTTCTGATTCATGAGGCGAAGGAGGTAATCCGGGAACGGCGCAGCAGCAACACCGGCAGACATCTCGATATGGACACGGCATCACGATCATCCTATTTTCCCCATGTCATAGGCGAAGTTGTGGAGGAATCCACTTTTTCGAAGATAGAGGGGGTCCGCGTTATGCTGCTTCATGACGGCAGGCCGGTCCGGATGATGTCCGACAGTTGGGACAACCCCTTTATCACGAACCGCGGAACCATGTCCTATTACCACTTCTGGCCTGACCTCGGTGATGACCTCGCCGCGGACAAAGAGTATGAGTTTGAGCTGACGTTTGAGCACGAGAACCTGCTGCCGAGAAACTATTCGTTTACCATGAAACCCGTGGATGCGGTCAACATGTCCGAGCCGAGAGCGATTCCCATCATGCTGCTCTCCCTGAAAGAGAATGCGGATACGGCTTTTCTGTACGAAGAATAATGTACACGGTCTGTATGGAGGAGTTATGCCGTATTACTCAGACGATAACGCGGTCACCCTTGATGAGCTGAAAGCCAGGATCGTGTCTACGGACCTTATACCAAGCAGAGTTTCCCTGTTGAAGGATATTGACCGCAATTTTGCGCAGCTCTGGCAAAACGGTATGCAAAATCTTGCCGGTCTCAGGAGCAGGCTCAAGCAGGCAAAGAAAATACCTGCATTCTCTGCCGAAACGGGGATAGATACGGAGTATCTGACGCTGCTCCGCCGTGAGGTTGAAAGCTATTTCCCCAAACCGTTTCCCGTACAGTCGTTCGGCTGGCTCGGATCGGACATCACTTCCCGTCTTGGCGAGGGCGGGCTGTCACCGGCGAGGCTGTTTGACGAAGCCCTGGATTCACCCGACAGGCAGTCTGCAGTATCGGAAAGGTTCAAGGTGGACGCCGCCGCTCTGGCTACACTCTTTCAGTATGCCGACCTGACACGTATCCAGTGGGTGAGTCCGTTGAGTGCGCGGATGCTGCACGATGCAGGGTATACAGGCGCCGGGAGCGTCTGCTGTGCGGAAGCGGCAGAACTGTATAAGTCACTTGACAGGATTAATGCACAGAATGGATACTTCAAGGGCACAATAGGCCTGAGGGATGTGCGGCGTCTGATCCATTCAGCCTCATACCTGCCGTAACGGGCAGGCAATGCGGCTTGCCTACCGGTTGTATTCCTTGATGGTCCGCTGTATTTCACGCTGGTCGGTTCTCTTCTTTAATGTCTCGCGCTTGTCGTACAGTGTCTTTCCTTTCGCAAGGCCAAGCTCGATCTTTGCGATGCCGTTCTTGAAGTAGAGCCTGAGCGGTACAAGCGTCAGCCCCTTTTCCTTAATCTTTCCTGTCAGACGCTTGATCTCGCGCTTATGCATGAGCAGTTTTCTCGGCCGGTCGGGTACATGGTTGTGTATGTTGCCCCGTGAATAGGGTGAGATCGACATCTGCTGGATGAACACCTCTTCGTTCTGTATCTTGGCGAACGCTTCATTTATATTGACGCGCCCCTCGCGCAGCGATTTCACCTCGGTTCCCTTGAGTACGATGCCGGCCTCGAAGTTTTCGAGAATATCATATTCAAATCGGGCTCTTTTGTTTCGTGCAATATCCATGGGCTTTTCTGTTTTTTCCGTCCTGTTTGTTGTAATACATCCGCTCGGCATGAAACGATCGTTTCCAAAGGCTACTCCGTCAACGAAAATTTTTGTGCGGCCGCATTCATTAATACGGGTTTTTTTTATGACAATATTGAATAGTCTGATAGAACACAATATATTAACGATTGGTACACAAAAACCATGACTGTGTTGTGTTCCGGCCGTCGGGATAAAAAGGATATTAATTTTCATGACGAACATCCTTATTGTTGAAGATGAAATGCTTATTGCGCATGAAATCAGAAACGCGCTGAACAAGTACGGGTATGCCGTCTCTGGAATCGTTGAGAGCGGTGAGAAAGCGGTCGAAGCGGCTCTGTCCGGCAAACCCGACTGCATTCTCATGGACATTACCTTAGCTGGAGAGATGGACGGAATCGAGGCCGCCCAGCAGATACAGTTATCGGCAGATATACCGTTTATCTTTCTGACATCTTCAGCAGACCTCGAAACACTTGACCGTGCAAAGAAAATCGAGCCGTACGGGTATATTAACAAGCCCGTGTCGGACAACGAGATATTCTCAAACCTCGAAACCGCCCTGTACAAGTTCAACGCCGAACAGAACATGAAACGCAGCCAGCGGTGGCTCTCGGCAATGCTGAACAGCATCGGAGAGGGGATAATCTCGGTAGACATTGACGGTATGATTACATACGTCAACGGTATCGCGGAAAGGATGACTGGTTACTCGCAGACCGAGGCCCTCGGCATGCACAAAAACAATATAATACTGCTCACTCCCTCATACGAGACAAGCAGCCTTCCTGTATCCTCCGCATCGAGGGACACCAACTTTGTCTTTCTCCAGGACTACCGGATCAGATCCAAGAACCGGGAGGAGACGCCGGTGGACATAAACTGCGCTCCGGTCTTTGACGAGAACGACGAGCTTACCGGGAACATATATTCAATCCGCAACATCGCTGAACGCAAGAAGCGGGAGGAGACGACCCAGCGCGCGGCAGAAGAGTGGCGAGTGACGTTTGATTCCATCTCGGACAGCATCTTTCTTGTGAACTTCGAGGGTGAGGTTATACGGTGCAACAAGGCAGCGGCCGGGGTGCTGCAGAAGGAATATGATGATATTATCGGTATAAACCTCAACAATCTCTTCGGCCCAATCGGAAGCTACATGTACAAATGCTTTGGCGACATCAAGGAGAGCTTGCAGACCCGCGTGTTTGAACAGAGGATTGGCAGCAGATGGTTTTCCGGAAAATTTGATCCGATCCGGTCGGAAGAACACGGTTTTAACGGCGCAGTCATCATACTTTCGGACATTACCGACAAGAAGCAGAGCCAGGAAGAACTGGAAAAGTACAAGAATCACCTTGAGGAGCTCGTTGAGTACCGCACACAGGAGCTGAGAAACACAAACCGGGACCTGCAGAACGAGATCTCGCTGCGGTGGCTCATCGCCGAACAGATGGTGCAGATGAAAGAATACGCCGAGACGGCAAGCCGCTCCAAGAGCGAATTCCTCGCGAACATGAGCCACGAGCTCCGGACGCCGCTCAACTCGATAATCGGATTCGCAAAGCTCATCAAGATGGGTATAGAGACGGATGATTCCGATACGTATCTGACAAACATCATCAATTCCGGCGAGCACCTTCTTCATATGATCAACGATATCCTGAGTCTCTCCAAGATGGAAGCTGGGCAGCTGATGATCGAACGCGACAGGATCGATATCATGACAATAGCCGGCGTGTCTGTGGACATAATCGGCGTTCAGGCCGAGAACAAGAACATACGGATATCCATACACAGGCGCTTTGATGAGGACACGCTCTACGTATACGCAGACAGGAAACGGATACAGCAGGTCTTCCTGAACCTGTTGTCAAATGCGGTCAAGTTTACGGAACCAAACGGATCCGTTACGGTAACGATCCGAAAAAACAACAAGACCTGCTTCGTGGATATAACCGATACGGGTATCGGAATCGAACGGGAAAAACAGAAAAGCATCTTCGACAAGTTCAGCCAGGTTGACAACTCGCTCAACAAGAAGGCGGAGGGAACCGGTCTGGGGCTGGCTATCTCGAAGTCGCTCGTCGAGTCTCACAACGGACATATATACGTCTCGAGTGAGCCGGGAAAGGGGAGTACATTTACCTTTACACTGCCTCTGTACAACGAGGGGAAGCACGGCGGCATCGTGCACGAACAGGACCAGTACCCTGCCGGGATGCGCGACAAGAAGATTCTGTTGATTGTAACGGGAGAGTTACAGATTGCAAACGCCGTCCATTTCTTCACCGATCACGACCAGAACTATACAATCGTGAAGCGCAGCGACATAACAAGCGACAGCCTCCGCCATGAGGATCTGGGCGCGGTTATCGTGGAGACCGACGAGAACCTGAACCACGAGAAGAAGTTTGTTGAGACGCTCCGCATGATGTGCAATGTGCCGATTGTTGCGCTGTCGCGTGGAAACAATTTTCAGGACCGGAACGAGTTCCTGAGTATGGGGTACAGTCTGTTCTATATGGTACCGGTTGATTTTCTGGATATTATTATCGATCTGAACAAACTCATGAATAATGAAAAGCAATAGAATAACCATAAAGAAAGAGGAACTATGAACAAATCGGTTTATGCGTACATGGGTAACGCTAAAAAGCCCGTTCTCATTGTTGAAGACAAGAAACCAAACCAGGAACTTGTCATGAGTATCTGTAAACAGATCAACATTGAGCATGATATCTGTGAAAACGGCAGGGAGGCGCTCGACAAGGTCAGGCAGCGTGAGTACTGTGTTTATGTTGTCGACCTCATGATGCCGGTCATGGACGGGACCGAGTTTATCCGCGAGCTCAAGAAGATTTACCCGAACGCTGTCATAATCGTGCAGACAGCCCTCGACAAGCCGGAGACCATCATATCACTGATGAAACAGGGCGTGTACGACTATATCATAAAGCCGATCGACCCGTCGTTTTTCCAGGAAACGCTACTGAAGGCGATCGAGTACGACTATCTGAAACGCATGGAGGAACAGCTGAGCTTCAGCGCCGGCGAGAAGATCCGCGCACAGATAGACTGGCTCAACTATAAGGAGAGCAGGCGGCTTTCTTCAAAGGACACGACCGAGACGAAATCCATCTATAACGTCAAGACGTCTCTCGCGCAGGGTGCAGGGTTTGGTACGCTTATAACGCTGGTAGACATTATGAAGTCAAGCGCAGAGGAGACTGAAGACGGCAAGCTTAAGGTAGACAAGGAAATCGTCGACATGATGATTTCAAACAACGATTACTGCCGCACCCAGATAGATGGGCTTAACTTTGCAACCAAGATAATGGAGCGTGACTTTAAATTTGAAAGTTATACGACATCCCAGCTTATTAACGACCTCCCCCGCATGCTGGACAACGTGATACGCTATCTTCCGGAAAAGAACCTCAAGCTGACCCTGCCCGAAGCGAAGACCAAAAACGAGCTTCGGTACAACAAAAAGGCAATTTCCCTTGTAATCGAGGAGATCGCTGTAAACGCGTTCAAGTACGCAAAACGAAACAGTACCATCAACATTTTTACGCATGTAAACGAGGGCTATTTCTGGTTCTCGGTCAAAAACGTCGTGGACAGGGAGCCGTACGGCGGCGTCCCACCCGAGTACGAAAAACTCGTTCTGGAACCGTTTTTCAGGATCCATCCGCCTGACGAGACCGTCTCCAAAATAGAACGAATAGGATTTGGCCTGGGACTTGCCGTGGCGGATTATGTAAGCAAGAAACACGGCGGCATCTTTTTCATACATGACGTTACGGACATGGCATCGTCCAAAATTGAGCCCTGTGTACTCGCGGAGCTTCTTCTTCCGATATACAGCTGACATCCCGCGCTCCACTCGGCACGACTGCCTTCCAGCTACACCGGCGTCTGTAACGGCGCCGGTTTTGTTATGGTGGCAAAGTCATGCCTAATACCGCTTGCCGTGTGGAAACCAGGCGGAACCTCCACAGGAAAGGATACGGCGTGGTATACGAGTCGATGATTGCCATGCCGTCCAACTGGATCGTACAAACGCCGGAACCGCTCGCCCTCCGCCTGCTTGAGGTTCTTCCGTCTAACGCTTTAAGAGTTGCCGCTGAGGTCCTGTCAGGCGTCAGGAGAAGAACCCGGCCTCTTCTTGTCGACAGACTTCTTGCGTCTGCGGGCAAGCTGGAGCGGTACGGCGCTCGCATTTTTCGCACAGACACCCCTGAAAGAAGAATGCCTCTTTGGTTTTTAAGGAACGTTCATTATTGGGGGTATACTTTCAGAAAGTATCGTAAAGGTTTCTTTTGGGAAAAGAAAACAAAAGGATTGCCGCTTTTTGATCGACCAAAAAGCGGCGGAAAAAGTCGCCGGGGAGACC
>CAZAHA010000165.1:3429-6605 GCA_964484915.1 uncultured Leptospirales bacterium | reverse complement strand
AGAAAGAGGAGAGTAAACGGATCACTGTTTTGTTCACGGATCTTCTGTGATGCCGCGCGTATGTCCGGCCTGAGCGGGGGAGGAAACGGGAGCCGCGTGATGATGACTGCCTTGAGAAGATCGCCGGGAAGGTCGATACCCTGCCAAAATGAATGCGTTCCCAGAAGTAGCGGGCGCTTTGCCGTTTTAAAAAGGGCAACCGCATCCACCGGTGTGTAATCCTCCTGTGAAATGACCGAAAATTCCGCTGATTCATCGATGACTGCGCGGCACTTCTTCAGCATGTCGTATGAATTAAAGAGAACCAGTACATTGCCTCCCGTACATTCGCCGATGCCGTTTATTGCCGCAGCGGCATGATGTATGTAGTCATCCTGGTTTACCGAAGCGTGTATACCGGGGAGAAAGAGAAGCACTCGGTTCTTGTAGTCAAAATCCGAGGGATGGACATATTCATGAAAATCGGAAAAATCGGTCTGCCGCCTGTAAAAGGTAAAGTCATTGTCAACCGTCAGTGTTGCAGAAACAGCCATTATTGATGAAATGTACGGGACGACCTCCCGCGAGATAAGCGGCGCCGGGTCCAGCGGCTGGCCGATGATGGACAAAACGTCCCTCCGTTCGGTCCAGAATATCCAGTTTGGATCGCCTGTATCGGAAATAGTGTAAAGCGCCGTATACAGTGACAACAGCTTGGACTTGATTCCGTCCAGCATGAAGTGGACTGAGTCCTCGGCATCATCAGGTTCAAGTTTCTCCGCGTTTTTCAGGAAACGGCTGAGGGCGCCGGTCAGCATGCTGACGCTGACGACCGGATAGGGAAGCAGTCTGGTCTTTTCTCCACCGGTAATCGATTCAAGGGTTGAAAAAAACGAGGCATATTCCGAGTAGATCGCTGTCATACCGTCATACAGCGTTTCGCGCTTTTCTTCGTGTGTAATCTTCCGGATCAAGGGCAGTACCTCGTCACGCGGAAGGTAGCGGCGGAAATACGATTCGTCATAATCAAAGCCGAGCTGCTTGCGGCAGATGTCCGGAACGGAGTGGGCCTCGTCGAAGACGATGCAGTCGATGTATGGCAGATATGTCCTGCCGGTACCGATATGTGTAAAAAAGAGGTAATGGTTCAGTACAAGAAGCGTACTCTCCTGCCACGACCGCTTCGCACGTTGAAATGGACAGACGCTCTGGTGCATGCAGCGCGAATGAAGACAGTAGTCCGCATCGCGGCATATGTCGCTCCACAGATGGCTTTCCATACGGATATCAAACCGGGAAAATGAGGCATCACCCTCCAGAAGCTCACCGATTCTTTCCAGCTGACGGATTCCGTCCGGTGAATGTTTTCCTGACGATGTCGCGGCGTGAAAACGGCGGATGCATACGTAATTGGCGCTGCCAAGACAGAGTTCGCAGCGGATATCCGTTCCGGTGATCTCGCTGATGATCCGTCTTACAAGGGGGATCTCCTTGTGTATCAGCTGGTTCTGGAGGGTCTTGGTCTCTGTTGAGACGGCGCATCGTTTGCCCTCGGATGCGCAGTGCAAAAGCAGCGGTATGAGATAGGCGAGGCTCTTGCCGAGGCCGGTGCCCGCCTCGATGATGCAGCTTTCATCTTTCAGGAGGTGCGCATAGATGTTTTCTGCCATTAGCTGCTGTTCTGGACGCGGCCGGTAACCGGGGAAATGACGCGAAAGTGGTCCGGACCCGGAAAAGATCTCCCGGGGCTGAATGGTATCCTCAGTCAAAGCGGAAGCTCGGATATGCGTCAACGAGTCCACCCATAAACGCCGATATGTGAATACAGTATCTGAAGTACCGGACCATGAAATCATACACAAACGGAATCCACTGGCCGGTAAAGAGTATGGAAACAAGGCCGATTACCGTAAAGAGAAGTGCGGCGCAGGTGAGGATAGAGACGATAACAAGGTGCGGTAATGTTGCCAGTACGATGCCGATACCTGACACGCGAAGTCCCGCGAGAAACCGTGACCGGTGTACCGGCGGATGGGTCTTGAGCTGCAGTTCATAGTCAACGGAGTCTCTGCCCGCGTACGGAGGTTTATCTTCCACCACATCCATCATGCTTACTGCGGTCGAAACCGCATACCGGAGACTCTGCTCCTGGAACCTGAGAAAATCGGCGTTTGTCTTTCCGCTTATAAGGGTGACTAGGTTGTTTACGTAGCCGATGATCCCGGAAACGACGGAATAGAGCATGTTTACGAGAAAATGCGGAATGAATGTGATGTAATACAGCGCAACAAGTCGGAGGAATGCCTTGAGTCTGGAATAGGAAAGCGAATAGTCTATGGTAAAGTAGACATATCCCGACCCAATGACGGTAGGGATCTCCTCTTCGGATTCCTCGTACGTTTCGATGTTGTCCAGAATGTCCTCGTCAACGACCGGGCTGACATCTGACAGTCCCATCTCGTCATCACCGTAATTTTCAAGGTCGATTTCCGGCAGATCCTCGTCGTCAAGGTACGCCAAAACCGGTTCCCCGTCATCATGAAGGTCTTCACCGATCTCGGTTATGTCGATTGAGACCTCGTCCGCGGTCAGATGAAGCTCGTCCTCGTCGGATGTATCATCAGTTTTGCCATATTCCTCAAATTCGCTGAGCGTAAGTCCGGCATCTGTGAGGGAGAGACGGGACTCCTCCTCTTCATCATCACCGGAGGATACGGTATCCAGAATATCCTCGTTGCTGAGACCGTCGGGAGATGACTGCTCACTGTTGGTGTCTTCGAGTTCGACGTCCAGTGAGTCAAGGTCAACCGTGATGGACTGATCTTCCTCCTCGCGCGCAATTGTCTCCTCAAACGACTCGCCGGATACCGGCTCAGTATCGGGGGATGAAATGAGATCCTCCTCGTCGTCTATATCAAACTTGTTGCTTTCGGATGCACTGTCATATTCCGCTTCCAGCATGTCCAAATCTATCGTCAGGTCTTCGTCCTGTTCACGTTCATCTTGGGCTGGTTCAGGCTCCGTATCAAGCTGGGCATCGAGAGTGTCGAGGTCTATTGAGATGCTTTCATCCTCTTCCTCGTCCGCAGATAAAGCGGAGGGTGCGCCAGACTTATCTTCTTCGTCGATCAGTTCGGCGTCGAGGGAGTCGAGATCTATTGAGATGCTTTCATCCTCATCATCAGTGTCTTCATCAT
>CAZAHA010000165.1:1532-3329 GCA_964484915.1 uncultured Leptospirales bacterium | reverse complement strand
AGGGAGTCGAGATCTATTGAGATGCTTTCATCCTCATCATCAGTGTCTTCATCATATGCAGAAGGTTCCGCCGTTTTCTCCGTATCGATGAGCTGGGCGTCGAGGGAGTCGAGATCTATTGAGATGCTTTCATCCTCATCATCAGTGTCTTCATCATGTGCAGAAGGTTCCGCCGTTTTCTCCGTATCGATGAGCTGGGCATCGAGAGAATCGAGGTCTATTGCAATGTTCTCGTCCTCGAGCTCTTCCATGTCCTCATCTTTGTCGCTCTCTTCGAGTTGGGCGTCGAGGGAGTCGAGGTCGATAGTAAGCTCTTCGTCCTCGTCCTCGGCTGCATCTGTGGCAGATTGGACCTCAGGAATTTCTGTTTCCGCAATAGACTCATCCTCGTCACCGACCAGTTGGGCATCGAGTGAGTCGAGATCTATCGATATGTCTTCATCTTCGGACGTTTCTTCAACTCCTGTAAAACGGGGTTTTGTGTTTGCATCCGGTACCAGGGAGATATCTCCGTCCAATGTTTCCGTACGATCGTCCTCTTTTGACCCGTCTTCCCCGGCCGGTTCCGGCTCAAACTCATCAAGGTCGATCAGGATATTGTCGTCAGATATTTCGCCTTCATCTT
The DNA here is from genome assembly GCA_964484915.1 of uncultured Leptospirales bacterium. Lineage (GTDB taxonomy): Bacteria > Spirochaetota > UBA4802 > UBA4802 > JAFGJZ01 > CAZAHA01. The sequence goes on along the minus strand of CAZAHA010000165.1, from coordinate 2,704 downwards.
CGTCGTCTTCCGGCTCTTCTTCGTCGAACATGGTATTCTCTTCGATCTCCATGTCGTCAAGGGAGGAAAGGTCTATCTCGTCGGATGACTCTGCGGCTGGCTTTGCCTCTTCATTCCATGCGGCCTGTTCATCAACTTCGGCGGGCTCTTCCTCATCCTCCTCGAATTCGAAATCGAGGGAATCGAGGTCTACCGTGATATCGTCGCCGCTCTCATCCTCATCATCCAGCCCGGCCAGATCGTCCGCGGAAGATGACTCTATTGTGTCGGGGCGGGGCATCGATTCCGCCACCGAGGCGTATTTTTCCGTGGATTTTTCCGTTTTAGGAGTGATGTCCTCTTCTATCGGTTCAAATACATCATCAAAAGGGGATTCTTCCGTGCCGATATCCTTTTCTGTCTCGTCTTCCCGTTCGGGGAGGTCAAAGTCCGGCTCATCACGGTCATCAAAATCTGCTTTTGCATCGTCAAGGTCTTCGAAACCGGTATCATCCTGTTCATCTTCCGGAAGATCGAATCCGGTTTCATCCTCGTCTGTTGTTCTTTCTGCTTGCTGTGTTCCTTCTGTGGGGAGGGTCGTCCGGGCTGTATCGTACAGCGTCTCTTCCCGGCCTGCGGAATCTTCATTTGTGGATTCTTCACGGTTGTCTATGATATTGTTGTACGAACAGTTCGGACAGCTGAAGGCAAACTTCTTCCCCTTGACCTTATCATCGCTGACTGTATATGCCGATTCACAGTTGCTGCATCTGACTATCATAGAAGACTCCCGTCAATTAGCGCGTCACACCATAGTATTCATTTACATTATTCTGGATAATAAGTATGGACAAGGGTAAAAAAAAGACCATGTACCACTGCATCCGTCTACGGTTCAGCTCCTCGGACTTCTGCAGATACCGCAGGTTGAGATATACTCCCCACATTCCAAGCGTAGCGCACACAAGCAGGATATTGGTAACCGGATCTTCGCCGAAAAGTCGTGATATCCGCGCCAGCCACCAGAAATAATACAGAAAACCGCTGAAAAGCAGCAGGAGGAGCAGGATAAAGACATTGTCTTCAGGCTGGTGTTTGTATTCTGTTACCATCGATCCCCCTTGCTGCGCGTGAATACATATATCTCTATTGTTTATTCTCGGCCGATTCTTTTCAATTCATAAATGAAAAAG
>CAZAHA010000165.1:0-1432 GCA_964484915.1 uncultured Leptospirales bacterium | reverse complement strand
TTTAACACCGTTCATTGGTTTGCTTCACTCGTTCCCGCCATATGTATACCGTTTCTGACATTTTTTACATCGCTTGAGTACAACCCGCTGCCGTTCTACGCACGTGAAGTGCATGATACATCCGAGGAAACAGAGGAGGATGCAACCGGCAACGACGATATCGTCTTCAATTATATGAATGTTATCTATATCGTCATCTACCTCTTTCTGGGGCTGCTGACCCTGGTTAAACACTACGGTGATATCCTCTATATCAAACTTGCGTTTGCAGGTATCACGGCGGCGTCGCTATCGGTCGGTTTTGCCTTTTCATCTTTTTTAAAGAAGGCCTCATGGCATATCTATTCGGAGATGGTGTATCCGTTTTTTTTCATGTTCTTCTTTATTGTTATGCATCAGTTTTCGGGAGAGCTGCCGTTCTACCATGCTGTCCTCTTCTTCATACCGCTCGGATTGACCTTCGGGTTGGCGCTGTACCATTCGTTGTCAAAGATCATATACCGTTACGAACAGGAAAAGTGCCACCGTGTTATTAATTTTACCGTGTTCTTTATTCCACTGCCGGTCATTATTGCGCTGTCGTTTGTACTCTTTACCAACAGATGGTTCTTTATACTCTTCTATCTTGTAAGCGGGCTGAATATTCTGCTGCCTGGACTGCACCTCACGCAGCGGAGACACAGCGAATATCTGAAAGGTATGTATCTGATGCTCTTTGTCATCGTTGTACCCCTTTTTATATTGATGCACATTTACTTTCGAATATCGTTTAACGGCACCCTCTTTGTGACCTACACACGAAACTACGATGTCATATACAACATCAATACGAATGCGGACTACTTTGACGTAAGTTCAAAAATCTACTTCAACAAAAGCACGGTTATGAAGATTTCGGACCAGTTTATACGGAATCTTCGCCGTTCCGTACTGTCTCTTGTTCTGTTTATGGATCACGAAAAGGACAACGTACTCTTTCTGGACGGCAACCACAAATTTCATGAGAACAACGTATACGGCGTCTTCGATCATGCCGAATGCGTGGATTACCTCGACAAGAAGCAGGTCGATTACAATAATCTCCCGCTTGCAGGAAGGAAGAGTATCATGACGTTCAAGACCGATATTATTACCTTCCTTCGCGACCGTGACAGGGAGTATGAGTGCATCGTTGACATTCCAAACATCTACGATCAAAACTTTAATAAGTTCAGCTTCTCCCACGTTTATTACGAAAGGATGAAGCAATATCTTGACGGGAAAAAGATATTTGTACAGATCATTAAGCCGTCTCATAACAACACATGCCTGGCCAACAACGCGGCGCACGGTTTCCGGCCTGGGTTCACCCATTCGGTTGTCTTCTTCTTCGGTTAATCCATGGTTATCTTGCGTCACTACGTATTCGACTTCCGTTTGCACACTGAGTGCC
>CAZAHA010000164.1:0-6666 GCA_964484915.1 uncultured Leptospirales bacterium | reverse complement strand
ACTGCCGTGCGACGGTAGGAAACCAGCAGTGAGTATCCCTCACAAAGACGCGGCGTTAGGCCGTGCTGGAAAAGGGCGCGTATGCCGATATCGCGTCCAGGGGAGGAGTCGTTGTGCTGCTCGACCAGATCATCGATCCACACAACGCGGGCGCTATCATGCGTTCAGCGGAAGCGCTCGGCGCGGACGGTATCATCATTCCCTCTGCGCATCAGGCTCCGGTTACGCCAGTAACCGTCAAGTCATCCGCAGGGGCGAGTGCCCACCTTCCCGTCGGCATCGTGTCCAACCTCGCGCAGGAGATCGGCATACTCAAGGAAGCCGGCTTCTGGATTGCCGGATCGTCCCAGAACGGTCAGCACAAAGCGTCACTGTTACGGGATATCCGGCCGCTCGGGATCGTCATCGGCAGCGAAGGCGAAGGGATGAGGCGTCTGACCGAAAAAAAATGTGACTATGTTTGCAGCATACCGTTGCGGGGACACATATCGTCCCTGAACGCATCGGTAGCGGCGGGAATACTGCTTTATTCCGCGCTCTGCACGGCCTGATCCTCACCTGCACCCACAAGCGACCGCGCTAGTTTTACCGCGCCCATCGCATCGGCCGAATATCCGTCCGCGCCGATCTCGTCGGCATAGTTCTGGTCCACGACAGCACCGCCGACAATAAACTTCGAGTCGAGACCGTTTGACTTCGCGTAGTCTATCGCACACTTCATCTCAGTCATGGTGGTTGTCATGAGCGCCGAGAGGGCGACGATGTCTGCCTTGTGTTTCAGGGCGCCTTCCAGGATATGCTTCTCGTCCACGTCCTTGCCGAGGTCTACCACATCAAAGTTGTAGTTCTTGAGCATGAGCGCGACGATGTTCTTTCCGATATCGTGAATATCCCCCTTGACGGTAGCGATAACGATCGTACCGTCCTTTTTACTCATGCCGGATTCATCCAACAGAACCGGCTCGAGTACTTCAAACCCCCTGCTCATCGTGTCGGCGCTCATGATAAGCTGGGGAAGGAAGTACTCCTTCTTTTCATACCTGACGCCGACCTCGTTTATTGCCGGGATTAGCTGTGTATCCACAATTTCCTTCGCCGGGGTTCCCTTGTCCAGCTCTTCACGGATGAGCTTTTCTATGGACTCGTCGTCGCCGTTCAGCACGGCTGTAAAAACCGGAGGATGCTGCGACCCGCTAGCGACCGCAGCACCGCCTGTATTCTCTGCAGAGGAAAAATGCTTCATGCATATCTTCAGTTTGTCGTCACGCCCGAGAAGCGCGTTATACGCAACAATCATGTTCTTGATCACCAGGGAAGATACGTCGATCATCACGCAGGCCGCCCCTCTGTCGAGAAGCGCTCCAAGCCTGTACGCTGCGAGCCACTCGTTCCGGGCGTCTGCTTCCGTAAGGTACACTCCCCAGGGCACAGATGGAGCCTCCGCTTCAGCATGAAACGTTTCCAGAATATCGGGCGGAAGCAGAAGGAGAAACCGTTTTGGATTGTCCCGGTAAACGGGCGCTGAAATGAACGAGCAGAATTCCTTGGCCGATGAAAGGCGTATGATATATCTGGCGCCGTACGGTTTCGTCCGGTTAATCGATTCGGAAAGAGCGGTGGTGCCTGCGGCAGAAAGCGTTACTGTACCTGGGTATTCCCTTACCGCACGGATAATGTCACACTCAGTAACAAGCGGAACCTTTTTTCCGGATACGGATAGCTGCCGGACGGTTTCAAGAAGCGTACCGGATGTGAGAGGAACAAGGGGGCACTCGTCAGACGACGGATCGAGATACAGGACATCCTGGTTGGGTCCATAGCTGTACGTATCCTGCGGGGTGGAAACCGAAAATACCGGTATGGAATCAACCGCCTCGGGAGATTTTCCTTCCAGTTCGGCAGCGAGGGCCCTGATATGGTCAGGCGTCGTACCGCAGCAGCCGCCGCAGATTGCGATTCCAGCCTGCTGTATCTCTCCGGAAAAGGAGGCAAACGTCTTCGCGTCCATCGTAAAGACGGTATTGCCGTCCTTCAGAGTGGGAAGTCCGGCATTGGGTTTGGCTATAAGCGGAATGTGTGCGTACGGTGCTATTGAGTGAAGCAGCGGAATCATCTGGTCGGGTCCGGTTGAACAGTTACAGCCGAACGCGTCGGCACCGAGCGACTGTACGATATCGAGCGCCGCGCGGATGTGTGTTCCGTTTAGTGTACGCCCGTTTGCCTCAAAGGTCATCGTGACCAGTACCGGCAGATTCGTAACAGAGCGCGCCGCGATAAGAGCCGCGCGGACTTCCTGTATATCCATCATCGTCTCGATGACGATACCGTCAACACCGCCCTCAACGAGGGCCTCGATCTGCTCCGTGAAGACGGCAACGGCCTTTTCAAACGGGAACTCTCCGAACGGATGGTAGAACTCTCCGGTCGGAGCCACATCACCGAAGCAGAGCGCGTCGGGTGCGTTTTCTGATGCGATTCCGGCAAGCTCAACATTGAGTTCTCTTGTAGAAGCAGCAAGACCGTATTCTTCCAGCTTGGTCCTGTTTGCTCCGAAGGTCGGCGCATATACAATGTTGCTTCCCGCGTCAATATACCTCCGCTGTACCCTGCGAATCGCGTCCGGATTGTCCCGCACCCACAGTTCGGGGCAGACACCCGGCGGCATTCCTTCCTTTGCAAGTTCGGTGCCGGTGGCACCGTCGAGTATGACGAATCCCTTTTTCAGTAGTTCAGGAAAAGACTGCTTCACCTGGAACCTCCCTTCATGTTTACGGTGTGTATGAGTGACATGATCTCGTCCGAGTCCGGATTTGCGATAGCGCTGCTCAAACCGCGGCTGATTGCCAGCGAGAGAAATGCCGTGTTGATCCACGTGCGTTGCGGCAGACCAAACGACACATTCGAGAGTCCACATACCGTATGCATACCCTTCTCCTTTGAACACCATTCGATGAGGTCAAGTGTTGTCCGTGCCGCTTCCTGATCCGAGCTTATCGTCATCACCAGACCGTCGACACATGCGTCGGCTGGTGTATATCCGTACATGGAGGCACTATCAAGAACATACTCCACGAGTTTTTGGCGTTCCGCCACGGTCTTTGGAATTCCGCTGTCCGACAGGGGAAGAATGATAAACATGGCCCCGTATCGCGCCGCGACAGGAAGTGTCTTCTCTATACGGTCCCTCTCCGCCGAGACGGAATTTACCAGGGCGCGCCCCGGATAGATGCGGAGGGCCGCCTCGATTACCTCCGGACGTGTGCTGTCGATGCACAGGGGAAGCAGTGACGTACGGGAGAGCATGCGCACGGACTGACACATCATCTCCTTCTCGTCTATCCCGGAAAGCCCCATGTTCACGTCCAGAATATCGGCGCCCTTCTCCATCTGTTCTCGTGCGTACTGGCGTACTATGGACAGCTCCTGGTTGCGCAGCTGTGCCTGCAGTGCCTTCTTGCCGGTGGGATTAATCCGCTCGCCGACCACCGCACACGGCTTGCTGCCGAATAGATATGTCCGGCGTGATGACGAAACAGCGGATATCGATCGCAGCTTCCGTGCAGGCGGTGTCAGGTTCCTGATGCCGGCGGAGAGCACGCGTATGTGTTCTGGAGTCGTGCCGCAGCATCCGCCCACGACCGATGCGCCTGCCTCCACGATGAGCGCGGTCTTGCCGGCAAACTCTTCCGGCTGCATATGAAAGACGGTGCGTCCGTCAACGAGATGCGGCATGCCGGCATTGGGCTTCGCGTAGAGCGGTACGGCCGCCACATCGTACATCTTCCTGATGACAGAGACCATCTCTTCGGGGCCTGTTGAACAGTTACAGCCGACGGCCGATGCGCCGAGGCTCTGCAGCGTGATGACCGCGCTTTCCGGATCGGTACCGTTGAGTGTATGTCCTGTTTCGTCAAAGGTCAGGCTTGCGATGACCGGAAGGTCGCACTCCTCGCGGCATGCGATGAGTGCAGCCCTGGCTTCCTGCAGATCGAGCATCGTTTCAATCATGATGCCGTTTGCGCCGGCCTCTGCGAAGGCGCGAACCTGCTCCCGGTAAACGGAGACCGCCTCTTCAAACGGCAACTCACCAAACGGTTCCACAAAGTGTCCGGTCGGTGTGAGGTTTCCATAGACCATCGCACGCTGCGAAGCCGCACGCCGCGACAGTTCTGTCAGCTTTCTGTTGATTTCTGCGGTGGCTTCCGCTGCGCCGTATTCCTTAAGCTTGAAGCGGTTTGCACCGAAGGTTGGAGCGATGAGGATGTCGGTTCCGGCGTCTACATATGCCTTCTGAACGGCGACGAGTGTTTCGGGATTCTCAAGGATCCACAGTTCGGGACAGACACCCGGCGGCATGCCGCGGGCGGAGAGTTCCGTTCCTGTGGGGCCGTCAAAGAGCACGACTTTCTTCCCTGTCAATTCGAGTAATTCGTTTTTCTTCATACATTATCCTATTTTACATATTGCCGACACGCTCTTCTCCGGAGAGAGAATGAAACGGTCATTTATTTCGATGCCGTGCCCGGAAAGATTGAGCATGGTGTAGAATGTCTGCTGATATGAGAGCGAAAGGTCGCCGTATCCCGGCGAAAAGCGCCGCCTGGAGACATGTCCATACGTCCGTAGAAGCGTCCGTCTGCAGTAATGCTGTATCCAGTCAAGGATTCCGTCCGCAGTCTCACTGCCAAGCGCATCATAAATGGCGGCCTTAACAAGTTTTTTTTCGTTTACCGCTTTTTCGATCTCATCTGATAGTTTTTTCCCGCAGCTTCCGAACATCAGCAATCCATACCGCGCACTGCCCAGATACTCTGCAAGTGATGCGGACGAAATCTGATGTGTTGCATCGAGCACAACATGGGGACCGCTCACGGTAACGGCGACTGTCCTCCAGATCGCTGTATTCGAGCAGAGTACTGATCCGGATTCCATGACAGAATTGATCCTGTCCATATGCGTTTCATCGATCACGGTATGGTGTACGTTATACCCAAGCCTGGCCATGATACGTTTGTACGGCATCTGGATGTGTACGTCTTTGTAAACATGCAGTGTACTCATTATTGTCACTTTCCCTGTTTTCGCCGTTTCACGACTCAAGTATTATGGCACATTATTCGATACTATCAATACGGGAATATGCCGGCTCATTTTCGGTTTCCGCTTTTCATTAAAACGCTGTGATTGCATAAGGAGATAGCGCATGGTAACGTCAGCCAACAATACCTATCAGCTTCCAGACAGAATATCATTTGGTCACATCGCGCAACTGTATGACAGCTTTCATTCGATGATGCAGCATGACCCGGTTGTCTTTGACCTGACAAGGACGAAAGAGGTGCATGCGGCGTTTGTAGGATTTCTGATCTACTTGAAGACGGAAAAGGAAAAAAGAAACGGCTCCGTACGGCTCATCATATCGCCGACAGTGGAACAGATCCTCAATACACTTCAGCTTGACGATTACTTCGGGCAAAATCTCCGTTCAGCATGATTCGATGTGCTGAATCCGTTTTACGTTAAAATACCGCTCTTCACCACGGAGACAGCAGAATGCGTGTATGACGGTCTGTGAACCTGTTTGGTAAACATTCCGTGTGATAATTTTCCGTTCGGTCTGCACTCCTTCCTTGTCAATATACCGTATGGCATACGTCTCCCCCGGATAGATGGAGGTTCCGTTCAGCCTGTTTGACGGCAGCCGTCTGAAGATGCGCCGTCGGGTATCAAAACCGCACAGTTCCTTGAGTGATGCAACGTCCAGCGATCGGTTGATGTCGATACGTTCAAGCGACCGAATGAAGATATCGCGGCAGCAGAGGGCATCGTCAAGTGCGCGGTGAAACGTGCGGGAAATGTTGAGGTGCGTCGCAACCGTGTCGAGTTTATGGTTTCTGAGAGCGGGGAAAGCCTTCCGTGACAGGGAGACCGTATCATAGCTGAAGTTCGTGATTCCCGGCTTCCTGACACGCTTGTTTTCCGTATGGAGAAACGAAAGATCAAAAGACGGATTCTGAATAACCAGATAACAATTGCCGATGAACGCGGTTATCTCATCTGCGATATCGCTGTACAGAGGTTTGTCGGCGAGTTCCTCGTCTGAAATTCCATGGACAGAATACGCCTGTACAGAAACCGGCTGTTCGGGATTCACGAGGGCGTGAAACGTTTCGCCGCCGCTGCCGTTTAGATCAAACCGTACGATGCCGACTTCTATGATACGCTCACGGTACGGATTGACGCCTGTTGTTTCAAGGTCCAACGCGCAGTACGCATGTGAATACACGGAATCCATTTAGTGAAAGTCACCGATCATTCTGATTTCGGTATGAAGCTCAATTGAATACTTTTGTGAAACGGCGTTTTTTATATACTCGACAAGCGCCCTGATCTCCGCTGATGTCGCGTCTCCCCTGTTGATTATGAAGTTAGTGTGCTTTTCCGAAACCTGCGCACCTCCTATCGCGTATCCCTTGAGGCCCGCATCATTAACCAGTTTCCACGAGGAGTGTCCGGGCGGATTCTTGAAGACGGACCCCGCACTGGGATACTCAAGCGGATGTTTGGATTCACGGTCAGCAAGGATGGCGTCTACCCGTTTCTGGAGCGAAACGGAATCGTCGATACGAGGCAGATCATAGTAACCGCCAAGGATCAGGGCGCAGT
>CAZAHA010000163.1:0-6671 GCA_964484915.1 uncultured Leptospirales bacterium | reverse complement strand
CATCGAGGACTCTGGTAGCAGCCGTGCTGCGCTGATCGTGGTCGATGGCCTGGCCCTGGACCAATGGGTGACCATTCGCCAGCCTCTGCAAAAGCGGGACGCCAATCTGGTCATGCGCGAATCCGCAATCTTCGTCTGGATTCCGACGCTGACCTCGGTATCGCGGCAATCGATCTTCTCGGGCAAGCCGCCGCTCTATTTTCCGTCATCCATCAACTCGACCAACAGCGAAGAGAAACTTTGGAAGCAATTCTGGGAAGGCCATGGCCTGTCCCGGCTGGATGTCGCCTACCAGCGCGGCCTTGGCGATGGTGATGCTGCGGGCGTCCTCGACTCCGCAATCCACCCCGGGAAAACCAAGGTGGTGGGGCTGGTGGTGGATAAAGTGGACAAGATCATGCACGGCATGCAGCTCGGCTCGGCCGGGATGCATAACCAGATCAAGCAGTGGTGCCAGGGTGGATTCCTGGCCGCTCTGGTCGACCAACTGTTGGAATACGGCTATGAGGTCTGGCTGTCGGCCGATCACGGCAACATCCAATGCGACGGCAAAGGCCGCCCATCTGAAGGGGTGATTGCCGAAACTCGCGGCGAGCGGGTTCGTGTCTATCCCACGCCGGAACTCCGCGCTCAGGTGGCTGGGGCCTTCCCGTTTGCCCACGAGTGGCAGCCGGTCGGGTTGCCTGCAGATTATTTCCCTCTGGTAGCCGGTGGCCACGACGCATTTGTGAACCCGGGAGATGCCATCGTAGGTCACGGCGGTGTAGCCATCGAAGAAGTCATCGTGCCCCTTGTGAAGTTTGAAAGGAGAACACGGTGATGGGTAAACGACATGAAGCCATCGGCATCAAGCAGGCGATCCGTTTCGAGTGGATGCAGAAGGCAGCCAATCTGTTGCTGGTAGGACTGGACGCCAAAACCATCCGCCAGGAGCTGCATGAGTTCCTCGCGGACAGAAAAGGCAACGGCTCAGAGGGCGAACGAAGCGATCAGACCCGGACCTTCGTGGTCAACAATCTGATGAAGATATGGAGCTCTCCTGACCCCGAGTTGATTCCATTCCGGGATGCCTCACTGGCGTTTCTGCGGGAAAACCCGTCCATGGCCCTGGCAGTCCACTGGGGGATGATCTCGGCGGTGTATCCGTTCTGGTTCAATGTGGCCCGCCAGACTGGCCGTTTGCTGGCCTTGCAGGAGCAGGTTACCCAGACCCAGATCATCAATCGCCTGAAGGAACAGTATGGCGACCGGCAGACCGTGAGTCGTTATGCGCGCTACGTAATCAGATCCTTCGTAGCCTGGGGGGCCCTGAAGGATTCCGATTCAAAAGGATGCTACAGGAAATCAAATCCAATAACTGTTTCTAATCCAATAATTCTGTCATTGCTGGTTGAAGCGACATTGTATGCACACAATGATGGCAAGATGGATAAGAATCATTTTTTGAATCATCCAGCCTTGTTTAAATTTACTATTGATCCATTTAGCGTAAGCAGTATCACAAAAATAAATCATCGAATTTCTGTTGATAGATATAATTTTAAAGATGAATTAATGAGTTTAAATAAACCTATGAAAACCTGAAAAAAGTAAACCGTTGTTGACATTTTCTTAAGAACCATGGAATTTTCCTCCCTCAATACATCGGCATAGTGCCGGACAAACATGGGCCTCTCCTTGTTTTCTCCCCAGGATACCTGTATATTGTTAGTGCAGATACAAAAACCAATACGGTGTACGTACACTTTCCCGGAGGACACACATGACATTCAAAAACAGACGGGATGGGGCCGGTCAACTCGCCGAGCTCCTTACAAAATACCAGAACAGCGATAACGTCATCATACTTGGTCTTGCACGCGGTGGGGTTCCGGTCGCACACGAGATTGCACAGAAACTCAACGTTGCATTTGATGTCTTTCTGGTGCGCAAGATCGGCGTACCCGGCCATGAGGAGCTTGCCATGGGGGCGATCGCGTCCGGCGGTGCGCGAATCATCAACGAAAATGTCGTCTCGTCTATGAACATACCGGACGACCGGATAGAGGAGGTCGAAGAAAGGGAGCGCACAGAGCTTCGCCGCCGCGAGAAGGAGTTCAGGGGGGGACGCGAGCTGCCCGAGCTGAAGGGAAGGACGGTGATCCTCACCGACGATGGACTCGCGACGGGAGCAAGCATGCGCGCCGCGGTCAGTGCCGTACAGAAGCTCGGTCCGGAACGGATCGTTGTGGCGGTACCAGCCGCGTCCAGGGACGCGGTGGAATCGATTAGCCGGATAGCCGACGATGTCGTTTCGGTAATCACACCGGAACCGTACATCTCTGTGGGGACCTGGTACCAGGATTTCGGCCAGACATCGGACGACGAAGTCAAGAGCATCCTTTCTGAACGAAAGAAAACACCGTAAGGGAGACACCCATGGCACATACCGAAAACGAGATCATGATAGATGCGGACGGCGTATGTCTGCAGGCAAGGATCGGCATACCGGACGGTGCCGACAACCTCATCATTTTCGTGCACGGCACCGGCAGCAGCAGGAACAGTCCCCGTAACGGCTACGTTGCCGAAACCCTCAGGGATGCCGGGTGCGCGACGCTGCTGTTCGACCTGTTGACCGAGGAGGAAGACCGCAGATACGCCAACAGGTTCGACATAGACCTTATCACGCGGCGGATCATCGCAGCGACCGAATGGATAGACTGTTTGTACAGGGATATGATCCTTTCCTATTTTGGCGCGAGTACAGGCTCCGCCGCGGCGCTGAAGGCCTCGGTAACCGGCAAGAGCCGGATCGCGTCAATCGTCTCCCGCGGCGGCCGCCCCGACATGGTGCAGGAGATACTGCCGCGGGTCACTGCTCCGACACTTTTTATCGTGGGCGGTGCCGATACGCAGGTCCTGGACCTCAACCGCACTGCATACGGCCTGCTCACGTGCAGGAAGTCCCTGAAAGTCGTACCGGGTGCGACCCACCTCTTCGAGGAGGAAGGGGCGCTCGAAGAGGTCGCACAGCTTGCTGCAGGGTGGTTCCTCGAACACGACGCGTGATGCACTGCCTCTTGCACATCCGGCAAAGCAATCGGTACACTCACCCATAAGCGTATTCAGACGGCTGCCGGTCATTCTCCGCTGCAAATCTTAGCCATCGGCATACCGCCAAACCATACCTTTTCCTGTACACGCCCACCGGCCCGGTCATGTCACAGCGGTTTATCACACACCGCAGGTATCCGGGAACAAAACGGCACACGTAACCGTCCAGTAAACAGATAACAGTCTTTCACCCGTTTATCCTGCCGCTTTGCGGCTGAAAACACAGGAGGGTATCCCCATGCGTATACCGACAATACTGACATGCCTGCTGTTGGCCGCCGCCCCCCTGCCGTGTACGGCACGCCTCTTCTTTATCGGCAGCAACCCGCACACGTCGCGCATCGCTTTTCCGCAGGACGTGCTGCTGGTATCCTATTCCTATGCCGCATACCGCATCGCATATCAGTGGGGACCGTCATACGGAAACCCGGAGGACCCGTTCGGCAAGCCGGACACCTCATACACCGCTCATAAAGAGGAGATAACCTTTGCACAACAGGAGGGTGACACCCAAACATCGGCCTTCAGCAAGAAGGGCGCTACCGATCTCTTCACCCATACGCTGATCCACCAGCATGTCTGGCAGGACAGGCTGCACACGCTCTTCTCACTGTCCTTCAAGAACCTCACATCCGGGACCTCGTTTCACGGAAACCTCCGTGGCGAGACCGAGGCGGGCGCTGTCGAGTATGTCGACGTCTCCTCTTCGGTTCAGGCGCAGTCGCACATGGTCTACCTGGAAGCGACGACCGGACTCGATCTCTTCTCCGTTCCGGTGGGCATCAAGCTCGGCTATGGGCGCGAGTGGAAGGAGAAGCCGAAGGGCAGCACCGAGGCAGACGTAAACGGCAGTACCGTTGAGAGCGGCAGGATGCTGTGGGGCTGGTCGACCTCCGGGTGCAACCACATCTTCGGCTATCCGCACATTAACGGCGATGCATGGTTCTACGACCGCTACACGACCGGACACACTGACCAGTTTGATCTGCAGCTCGGTGCGACGCTGGACAGAGTCAAAATAGGTTCCCGCTACCGCTTCCGTACCGGTGTACTGGAGCAGTACTCCTGGCGCTCCGAAAACGTATACGACCAGGACGACCTCCCGCAGGAGGAGACACTGGACCGCAACTTCAACGGATCATACCGCAGGGCCGACGACGCCAAACTGACCGCACGGCACATTGTCCGCGTCTATGGAAACGTCACCTTCATGGAGCGCTCCATGTTCAAACTGAACACGCTTTTCTTTGTCGGCGGCGAGTTCTGCGATTCGGAAAACGTGGCGGCCGGCGACCATGAGGCGGCGACCGGCGTTAAAGAAACGGAGAGGGCGCTTATCCTGGAGGTAAATCCCAACGTCAACATCTATCCGGGCAGACATACCACGATAGACGCGGCGATTTTGACCGAGCTTGCGGTAAGCCGGTATGAAAATACGTACGAGCGCGGCACATCCGGCGGCCGGAAGGAGACATACCGGAACAGTGCGCCGCATATCGGCGATGAACCCTGGTGGGAGAACTTTTCCTACGCCGACGAACACTTCTTTGACATAGGCGCGGAGATAAACGCATACCTGCCGCTTTACGGCAACAGCGGCAGTTCGCTCGGCTGTTCGGCCATTCTTCTGTATAACAACAAGTTTACGTATACAACCAGGTACTTCGGACAGACCCCAGAGGGTTCCTCAGCATTTGACGAGACCCATACACGGGAGACATACATGCGCGAGAGCTGGCTCAACACATCGGTGGGATTTACGTACAGGCACGACCGTTTTCTCTTCCAGCTCCACTATGCACAGCCGCTGGTCTACACCCGATACCTCGAGACCCGGGTGAAGGACGGCGGCGGAAGGACACTGTACAGGAAGGCCTCCCTCTTTGAACCCGGCATACAGCAGGGGGCCAGCGCATCGGCACATCCGGAAGAGTTCGGTACACAGATGGTCTCGTTCATGGCGGCATATACGCTGTAGCACAATGCTTTTTGCCACATCTGTCGCCTCCGCTTCCGTTTTTTAATGGACAGGCCGGTGAACAGCGTGTACAGATGCTCCTGTAGCCACTTGGTGTACCCATCCAGCTACCGGAGAGCGACATGAACGGACAAATCTGGGAATTTTTCAGTCTTTCCTTCAACATGGCCCGGCGTGATCATTTTGATGTATCTGCTCATCGAGTCGGATGAAACGCAGATGAAAGAGCGCGGCGCCCTGAAATGAGTACATCACCGTTTTTCAACATCCTGCCAGACTGCGGCAACGGACCAGGCCGCACCGGGACAGAATGCCGGTAACCGTTCGGTTTGCACTCTTCCAGTGCATTATCGTCGGCGGTTTTGCTGCCGGATATATTTTCAGATCCGCCGTCGCCCCGAGGGTCCGGAAGCTCGTCCTCTTTAACCTTGTATGTCTGGAACCGCTCATCATCCTGAACTCGACCTGGGGAATGAAAATCGCCCCGTCGCTTGCGGTGCTCCCGCTCACCGGACTGGCAATCGTCCTTTCCGGCTTCCTTCTGGGCCGTATAACGGCACCGCTTCTGTATGAGGACCGGGTCCGGCAGGCGTCGTTTACCATATCATCCTCGCTGAGCAACCAGGGGTTCACCATGGGCGCGTTCATCTGCTACATGCTGATCGGCCCGCGTGGCCTTGCGCTTTCGATCATCTTCATACTCTACTTTACCTTCTACGCCTTCGGCTTTCTCTTCAGCTATGCGAGCATCGTACGGTACGACCACCCGGTGACCTGGCGCTTTCTGGTGTCGCACATCGTCCGACTGCAGAACATGCCGCTCTTCGCGACAGCGGCCGGCCTTATCCTGACGGCGGCGGGGGTCCGGCGGCCGGTTGGCCACCTGCCGGTCGACTCCATCATCTACACTGCTGTTTGCATCTATTTCATCACGCTGGGCGCACAGTTTCAGGTCAGGCATATCGAAACATACATTCGCCCGTCGCTCCTGCTCGCCCTGATCCGGTTTGTGCTGATACCAGGAGGGGTGTTCTGCTTCTTTTTTCTTTTCAGGTTCGACCTTGAGCGGGACATACAGCAGGTCATCATCATCCAGTCCATGATGCCTGCCGCCGTCTTTTCGGTCGTCGCCTGTTCGCTCTACGACCTGGACACGAAGATGTCATCGGCGCTCTTTCTCATAAACACCGTGTTCTTTCTTGTGTTTGTGTTGCCGCTTCTCGTCTTCGGATTCGAGTTCCTTTCTTCGCTGCTGTAGCGGCACCGCCGCATATCCGGGGTAACGGATACAGCCGTCCAAACAAATTCCGGCCGTTTTACCATGCCGACGGACATGTTCCTTCCTTCCTATATTATTCCAGAGACAGTACTGTAATCGGAGCGCTTATGAACCTGCTGCGGACAATCCATACGGCCGCCGGTATCCTGCTTGTATCGGCATCTGTCTACTTCGCAATCGCCGCCGGTGACAGAGATGAAGCGTTCCACGCAAACCGGTATGAGCGCCTTGTCACGAGGTATACCGGGGCCGAGGTCGTCGTCCTCGACGGCGTGGACCACATGGAGATCGTAACCGGAGACACAATCAGGAGCGTCA
>CAZAHA010000162.1:0-6803 GCA_964484915.1 uncultured Leptospirales bacterium | reverse complement strand
ACCTGCCGGACGGGCCCATCTGCCGGCGTACGCTTCATCAAGCTGCATGGAACACCGCTGATAATAGTAGGACCTGACGGTTCCGTACAGTGCTCCTTTGTATATGTTGCTTCCGATGATGCACGGATGCGGCGCGGCGGCAGTTCCGACACGTATGGTATATGTTCCCGGCGTCTGCAGTGCAGAGAAGTCGCCTGTCTTCACATGCTCACCGCTTGCGTCGTAGTATCCGTTGTCGGAAAGCGGACCGGTATGGACGGTGGTTCCGTGTTCGTCCTGTATGGTAAACGAATCAGCCGACGTGTTTACGACGGTGAAGAGTTTGGGCGCATCGGTATAATAGCCCACCTGGTTTACATGTATGCGCATGCCGGACGCATCATGATGATTGTTCTCTGTTGATGCGCAGGAAAGAACTGTCAGGAGTATGCTCATAATGGCGAATAATGCTCCTTTTGCGGCTGTCACAGGGTTCTTCGCTGTGGTATACGAAAAATGTCGCATGATTTTTTGCGTCTTTGTCCACATTTTTCTGTATATACGCGGTTATAAGTTCTGACGGACATGCGGAAAGAACGAGTCCCGGTACTGTGAGGGGTTCGTTCCGAAATGGCCGGTAAAACTCGTGGTAAAATAGGACGAACTGTTGAAACCGCATGAGAACGCGATCTCGGTGATCGAAAGGGATGTCCGGGACAACAGGCGCCGTGCCTTTTCCAGACGGACTTTTTTCAGGTAATCGGGTACGCTCATGCCGGTGACCTTCTTGAAGATGCGGGAAAAGTGTGAAGCGGAAAGGTGAACAGAATCGGCTATGTCCTGGATGGAGAGCTCGCCGGTGAACTTCTGGTGGATCATCGAAATCGCACGGTCTACGGAATAAACGTTAAACCGTTCCATTGCCGTCCTGCTTCCGCTGTGCAGACTTCTGGAGAGAATGTAGGAGATCCGCTGTGCAAGCAATGACAGCTGCTCCTTCGTATGGGCGTTGTCCGACTCATATTCGCAGATGAAGTCGTGGGTATAGTGGATGAGGTTGGGATCGGGTGAGGCGTCTGCCCCTTCCAGACGGGGGATTGTGTCGGTAAACAGGGCAAGCTGCCGTTCGAAAAAGGCCTGCTCGATCAGGAACACGTAGTACCGTACGAAGTCGTCTTCTATCACCTCATGGTGGACGACGCCGGGAGAGAAGTAGTATACGGTATTAGCTTCCGTCCGGATTTTTTTATCCTGCAGCATGATGGTGCCGGCTTCGTTCAGGTTGAAGACGACCATGTACGACGGGTGCGTGTGGTGTTCGGAAAGCGAGTAGAAGCACGGTCCCACGGCAGGAGAAAACACGCCGAATCCTGGTGCGACAGCGTAGTCTATGTACCGGAGCATCTCCTCCGTTACGGGTCCTACAAGGTTCTGTATGGTGTTCATGTCTTTCATTCTGCATGTATACGCGCCGTGCAGCAGCCGAGTCAATGTTTTTACGCATCCGCCGGTAAAAACATCGTCATACCTTGTGGACGGACCGGCCGTCGACACGGCAGTTGGCTCCGTTCATAATGGACACGCGAGCGGATGCAAGCCACGTTATAACCGCGGCGGTTTCGCGCACGGTCCCGTTCTTTTCCTCCAGTCAAAGATCCATACTGTCGCTCTGTGTGTATGTGGTACCAGTATTGCAATGAGCAGAGGAAGATTAAAACGAAGGTCGTTTATTTGCTTGTGAATAACCGCGTCCATCCGATTCCGATGGTCGGTGATGAGTGTGCCACGTCTTCCACAAGCGGGTAGAAGCCGTAAAGACTGATCCCGTTTTGGTGATCGAAGCGGTATCGCAAAGACATGGCTGCTCCGTAGTGCCAGAACACTTCCGTTGTGGAGTAGCTCTCTTTAATACCCAGCCGTTTGTTGACAAGGGTACCGCGCGTGTGTGCAATGCTTTTCCCAACGGGCACTTCAATACGTATATCAAACCGGTATATCGCGAGGTTTAGTCCAAGATGTGCTGCGGGTATGACCCGCATGTCCACATGGTCCTCCAGATTAGCCTGAGGTTCCGGACCGATAAAGTCAAAATATCCTGTCAGTCCCAGTCCGGCATAGGGGTATATCAGGGATCTGGTAAGAGGAACGGAATACTTGGAGTAGAAGCCGAAGTACAGTGCCTCTTCGCCGGCCACGGCCGGTCCAACCTCCAATTCTCCAAGCGTCATCCCGTTTTGCGTGTCATTGGCAAATACCGTGCATGAAACGAGCATGACAGCCAGTATGAATACCATCCTATTTTGGCAATACAAACCGAATACCCCTTCTGAATGTTTCATAATCCGACCGGTCATGACCAAATCCCTTCAGCAGTTTGTCCTTGTATACAATATGCGGATAATTTCTCTGCTTTATCCTGCGGTTCATTACTTTGAAATAGGCGCACATTGCAACGCCTTCGAGAGATCCCATGGCAGTGTAAACGGTTACTGGCAGGTCGCTGTTCTGGGTGGAAAATGCTTCCTCATATTCCAGTATGACTCCCTCGTCATACCAGAATGAGGTTCCGGCAGCGATAAACTTGTCGAAAACATTCGTATGCCGGTCCTGGAAAAGGGCGTAATAGGTAAACAGTCCGCCGTATGAGTGGCCATACAGCGCCTTTGTATTGCCGGGTATGATGTTATAACGGTTCTCAATTTCCGGTACAAGTTCAGTGCGGATAAACTCGTAGAATGCGTCGGCTTCTCCCGTTTTGTAGTCCTCAATACCTTCTGTCCTTGTAGGAGTCAGATCACGGTTTCTCTTCCGGTCGCATTCATCTTCGCTTCCGTATCCGATTGACGCAAAGATGCACGGTCTGACGCTTGATTCCTTGATCTCGGTGGACAAAATTGCGGCCTGGTCCCAGAAGGAGAGGTCGCCGTCGAGTCCAACAAGCAATGGTAACGGTGCACCATCACGGAAATAGCCTGGAGGAAGGTAAACAAATATTTCATATGTGTCATGAACACTCTGGCTGTACAGAGGAAACGAATCCGTGGAGCCGATAATGACATCATCAAACGGATCAAGCGCATCGCAGCCGGCGGCCAGGATCAAGAGCAATGTCAGGGCGATCTTCTTCAACAATGTGTTCTCCGCTGCCGGTAAGTTTCAAGGTTGTCATTTTTGAAACAATACGGGGATGATTATCGGCACACTTTTTTTGGTTTGCATGTTCGTTTTGCCGAAGTTCTTCCCGGAACAGTTTTGGGATTGCCTGTATAAAAGAAGGCCACATGATACAGTTTCCGGTACACGCGTCCTGATTGGGACTTGTACCGGCACATGCAGCGGAAGGGAAAAAGAGGGTGTAATATGCAAGACACTGTATATGCAACACCGTACTGCGCCGTACCGTGTTGCATAACATGGAATGAACTGTTATTGCGCCGGTTTCCTGATTCCGGCGATCAGCAGCCAGAGCAGAATTGAAAATTCTCCTGCGGCAGCGAAGATTGCGGTTATGTTGGATACCGCTGCAGATATTCCCGGCAGCAAAACGTAGACGGTGCTGTCTGTGACATATGCACAAAATGAAATAACGAGCAGTATGCCGAATATGCGGGGAATAAAACCCGATTTGTACACGAGGATACCGAACGGCAGGAGCCAGAGTCCCCAGTAGTATCCGACGAGGAAGATGCCGTAATCGAAGACGCCGGTAGAAAGCTGCGCCATGCCAGACAGCGTCTGACTGTCTAACTGTGTGGAGTACGGTTCTCCGACTGCCAGTGCAAGAAGGGCAACCTGGGTCAGTTCGAGCGCCAGCGTAAAGGGAATGGACACCATAACAAGAACAACCATGAGTACGGCATGAAACGCGTCCACATCGGCAAAGAGCCGGTACAGCATCAGAACCAGGAAGATAAAGGCGACCTGGCATGCGAAACGGCAGAGGATTCCCAGTTTGAACAGTACAGGATTCTCCGCGATATTGGCAAGTGTCAGTGCGCCGCTTTCCGGTACAATGATTGACGACGGTATTATCATGATACCGATCATGCCGGTTACTGCAAGAAGGAGATAGATTGCTCCGGCTATGTGCGCTGTTTTCTTCTTGTTTTCCATATATAACCTCCAGTGTGTATGCTGTACGGACTACATTGTTATAACGACATTTCCCTTTTTGTGACCCTTCTCTACATAGCGGTGAGCTTCCACGATTTCATCAAGCGTATAACGACGGTCGATCACCGGTTTCACTGTGCCGGACTGCGCGAGCTCACCCAGAAGCGACAAATCGTCGGCGGTGCCTTCGCCCGGATCTGGAATGACGTGTTTGTTTGTGAAAAGGGCCACTGCTATACCGGACAGAATATGCGATGGTCTGATGTGGTACGCGTTGAGAAAATAACCGTCCGCTTTCAATGACCGGGCTGCCTTCAGAATGGAGCTTTTCCCAACCGCGTCAAAGACTATGTCGTAGGTCTTTGCAGGCGGATAATACTCGTCTGCTGTATAGTCAAGAACAGAGTCCGCGCCGAGAGAACGGACGAGGTCAAGGTTGGCGGTACTGCATACACCGGTAACATGTGCGCCGAAATATTTGGCAAGCTGTACGGCGTACGTTCCCACGCTTCCGGAGGCACCGTAGATCAGTACTTTTTTGCCTTCTGCAATCCGCGCCTTTCGGAGAAAACCGAGTGCGGTCAGTCCGCCGATCGGTATTGCGGCCGCCTCCGCAAACGGCACCGAATCCGGTTTCAGCGCGACGGCGCCGTCTTCGGGGAGGCTGGTGTACTCGGCATACCCGCCGAAGGCGAGCGAGCAGGATGCAAAGACGGGGTCGCCGTTTTTAAACCGCGTCACGTTCTTTCCCGTTTCCACAACCACTCCTGCAACTTCAAAACCCAGAATGGTCACCCTTTTGGGATGCAGGAGGCCGTTAAAGATGCGTGCCATGAACGGGGAAGCCTTCCGCATTCTCCAGTCGCCGGCCGTAACGGTCGTCGCATGGTTGCGGACGAGTATCTCCCTGTCTCCTGCAACGGGGCGGTCCACTCCTCTGACGGTCAGTACCTCAGGCGGGCCGTATTTGCTGTATGTTACCGCTTTCATCTTTCAATTATCCTTGATGCTTTTGATAAGTTCCACAGGAACTGTTTTTCAGCTGTTTGAGGCTGTCGTCTTTTTCCGGATCATAGATAAATACTTTGTCCAGAGACACTCCAAACGTCGCCGCTATGCGAAACGCGAGCTCAAGTGACGGAGAATATTTTCCGTTCTCTATCGCGATGATCGTCTGGCGGGTAACGCCGGTCCTGTCGGCAAGCTGCTGCTGGGTCATCTCTCCGGTTTCAAAACGCAGCCTCCGTATGGAATTGGATATCGGAATTCCTTTCATCTTCGGACCCCGCGCTGGTAGAAATACAGTTTGATTCCGTTCTCCGCCGCCTCCGAGAGATGAAATGAAACAAAAATTATGATAAACATGTACATCGGCGCAAGTTTCAGAACAACGGTTACAAGTGCCGCGATAAAGCCGACTCCGGTCAGGATGTTCGAAATCCGTACGGCTTTCAGTTCTATAAGTTCGTCGCGTTCATCGATGAATGACGGGTCCTCCTCGCTGCGGGTGACAGCCGCATTGATTATTGCGAGGATGATCTCCATGATGATCCTGAGAATGATGTAAATTGGTATGAAGACCAAAAAGACGCCGGCCCAGAACGACAGGTCACTGGCGAGGGACGACGCGTTTTTGTCCTGCAGCCTGGACAGTATGTAGACGATGTATGCTGTCAGGACTATGGCCGTATTGATAATTGCCATGACACATCTTTTTTCCTGATATGACATCTTTCTTACCCCTTTGTCAGAGAATGTAACAAATAACAGACTAAACGTATAGTAACTCATACACGATGTCAAGAATATTTAACATACATGGCAAAAAAAATCGCTTTCTGCGTTCATGAAAGAGTCATTTCCGGATGTCGTCACAGGTCCTGTGCCCGCTGCTCATTTCCGGAACCATGCAGGTCACCCGTCCTGGCGGATGGGCCCGGGTGCACAGCTGCTGCTGTTTCCAGTGATTGTTACGAGACGGATGTCATGTGTTTTTCCGGGAGGAAAGGATGCTGGGCGGTGCGATATCTGTTTGTCAGTAGTCCTGTATATGCAGGTGGTCGGTCCGGTCGTGCATGTTTGCTGCAGGTTCGTCGATAACGGTAATTGTCTGCCACCTGCCCTGCATAAAGCGCAGCATGATGGCAACGCCGAGCAGCACGACAAAACAGATGAAGTATATCCAGACAATCGTCGGCGGTGCCTCGACGACCTTTATGAGGACATAAGCCCCCGGCGCCATCATCCAATGCAGTATCGATGAGATGTACATGACCCAGCGGGTGTCTCCCGCGCCGCGGAGAGCCCCTGCGAATACAAGCTGTGTTACGTCCGCAAGTGTATAGATCGCGGCAAGGCGGAGCATCCATCGTGCAAGGTCCAGGAGTTTCTCGTCCCCCGGACCGAGTCCGCCGGCGAAGATTCGTACCAGTACGTCTGCGCCGAACACAAACAGACACATCATGACAAAAGCGTATGTATACCCGGTCCAAAGCGCCAGAGCGGTCGCCCGTTTGGCGCCCTCAATCTTTCCGGCTCCCATCTGCTGGGCGACCATCGCTGTCACGGCAGCGCTGAGACCAATCATCGGGATGAAGGCGACCATGTCGTAGTTGAAGGTGATGGTTACTGCGGCGGCGACGTCCTCGCTCATCGAGTGCATCAGCAGAATGAAGATGTTAAACGCGAACGTGTTGAGGAACATCTCTGCG
>CAZAHA010000161.1:2103-6821 GCA_964484915.1 uncultured Leptospirales bacterium | reverse complement strand
GGGAGAAGCAAGGCTTGGCGAACTTCCGGACACGAAGATACATCTTGAATCATACGCCGCTCAGACTGATGAGTATTATCTGCCGAAGACCCGCGTGGGTATGCTTGCCGATTACAAGTTTAACAACATAAAATACAGGATACCGCCGTCGTCGGCGTCGCATATTGACCGTTCCCAGCTCTTTGCTCTTGATATGGCGGGAGAGGCGCTGAAGTCTGCCGGGCTGGAGGACAAGCTCGAGTTCGGCAATAACATCGGTGTCATACTGGGTACAACATCCGGAGAGATGAACTCCGAAAACATCATCCGCACGCGGATACCGTACATCGAAAAGACCATACGTGAAAGCGGCATCAAAACGGATCTTGCGTCAAAAATCGCGGAGGGTGTGGGCAAGTCGCTCCGTAAACGGTATGTCAACACCACGGAGGACACAATCCCCGGACTGCTTTCAAATATTCTGACCGGACGTATCTGCAACTTCTACAACTGCAACGGAGCAAATTTCACCATAGATGCATCCTGTGCCTCATCAGCTGCCGCCATGGCGATGGCCGCGCTCGGCGTCCAGAGCGGTGACTTTGAATTTGCCCTTACAGGCGGTGTCGACACGAACTTCGCGCCCCAGGCAATCAAATTCTATCACAAGCTTGGTGTGCTTTCGGAAAACGGTACACAATACTTTGATACCGGAGCCGCCGGGATGAACCTCGGCGAGGGCGGTGTCATCATGGTCGTCACAAAGCTTTCAACCGCGCAGAAGTACGGCATGCCGGTCATGGGCGAGATAAACTCCGTACACTTCAGCTCGCGTCCGGGCATGGAGATGTACACGCCGTCTGACACAGATTACCAGCAGGCCATCGAAGGTGCGCTTATCCGGGGAAACGTGTCCAGGCGATTCGTCCGCCATGTCGACGTCTACGGCAATGCGAACTTGCTGCACGACCAGGTTGAAAAGGCGGCCATATCACGTACATTTGAGGGTCACCGAATCTCTTTTGGCAACAGCAAGACAGAGATCGGCTACCTCCGCTCTGCTCATACGGCACTGTCTGTTGCACGGCTGCTCCTGATGAACAGAAACAGGACACTCCTTGCGAACCGGAACTATAACCAGGAAACATCTATCGTACGAAACGGCATCTTCCACCCCCTTTCCGAGAACACGCAGTTGGAATCGCACCGCAACAGCTTCGTCACAAATGTATTCGCCCTGGGGGGTAATCATGCGGCCGTTTCTGTCAGCGCGCTACCCGAGTGGCTTGACGCTCTGCAGAGTATTGAAGACGCTGCGGCTTCCTCGATTGCAGCCGAAACATCGGTACCCCACATACAAACGCGTATCGCTCTGCTGCTTTCTGGCCAGGGGGCGCAGCGCAGCGGCATGATGGCCGAGCTCTACCGCGCATATCCGCCTGCTGCCCGGATCATTGATGAGGCCGATGCCGTGTTTACCCGGGAGCGGGGCTATTCCATCAGGGAACTCATGTTCAGCGACCCGGAAGGCAGACTCAACAGTACCGAGAACACGCAGCCCTCAGTCTTCATCTCCTCGGCCGCGGTCTTTGAGCTTCTGAAGGAGAAGGGTCTTTCGCCTGATCTCTTTCTCGGCCATTCCCTCGGCGAGTTCAGCGCGCTCTACTGTGCGGGCGCCCTGTCGTTTACCGATGCGCTCCGCCTCGTCATCAAGCGGTCGGACCTCATGAAAAAGGCCGCGGACGCCGAAAAAGGGGCCATCATGGTGCTCTTCACCGGAGCGGATGAGGCCGCGCAGCACATAAGATCTTCTGGAATTTCTAACGTCTATGTCGCCAACAAGAACAGCTCACAGCAGACGGCTGTTTCCGGCAAGGACACGGCCGTGGATCATTTCTGCTCCTATCTCAAGGAGAAAGGGGTATCATACAAAAAGCTCAATCTCTCCGGTGCGTTCCACACGCCGCTCTTCGCAGGTGCGGCAAAGGAGTTTGCACATGAACTTGACACGGTCACCTTTCATACGGCGAACGCAGCCAGGGTCGTCTCAAACGTGACTGCGCGTCCCTATCCTGCCGACGAGGCTGCAATCAAAGACATTCTGTCGCGGCAGATGGTGTCACCCGTCGAATTTGTCTCATGCGTGCAGAACCTTGCATCGTACGGTATCCGACACCTCGTCGAAGCCGGTCCCGGTCCGCTTCTTGCCAAGCTTGTTGCAAAGATCGATGCTCAGTTTGAATCGGTGCGTGCTGCTGTCACACCCAACAAGGGGGAAAGGGAATCATTTGAGGCTTTTGTTTCTTCGATCTCAGATTTCCTTTTGCAGAAGGTCCAGGAGGTAAAGAAAACAGCGGAACCTGTTTCACTGCCCGCCGCAGCGGCGAAACCGTCGGTAAAACCGGCGACGGTCATCTCTGCCGACGATCCGGGATTTGAGAGTTTCCTGAAGAACAACGATGAGCGGATACGGGAGCTTCTGTATGAGGAATATACCCGCGCCCGCAAGGAAGAGGCGTTCCAGGCGGTGGAAAAGCGCGGCATCTATACCGGACGGATCGTCATCGGGGGCGTTTCGGTCGGTCTGCCGGGACTCGCGTCAAAGGTGTTTGCTGAGGATAACTTCGACAAACTGCTCCGCGGCACGAACATGATCGACCGTCTCTCGGACGAAAAGCAGCGGCGGATTCTGGACAAGAACATCACGCGCCTGTTCAAGGAGTCCAACGGAAACGCGCGCTACCTCAAGATAGAGTCCACCGACGACATCATGCACCTGGCAGGGCAGCTCGGCTATTTCGATCTTCAGAACGATTACGGATTCAAGTACAAATACGATACAACGTTTGAGCTTGCAATCGCGGCCGGGATTGAGGCGCTGAAGGACGCCCACATACCGCTTATCATGAACCACAAGAAGACATCAACGGGAAAGACACTTCCGGACAGGATCATGCTGCCCACAGACATGCAGGACAATACCGGTGTGATCTTCACGTCGATCTTCCCGGGGTTTGAAACATTAATAGAAGAGATCACCAACTACCACTACGAACGTTTCATCCGGGCGCCGTACGCGGAATTTGAGAAGGTCTACTATTACATAATGGAAAATGTGTCGGAGACCTCCGTCAAGGAAAAGGTTACCGAATGGTTCTTCAACGTGAAAAGGGAAGTAAAGGAAGGATCGTACGAGTTTGACCGCAACCTTCTGATACAGATCATCTCCCTCGGGTCGGCCCACTTCGCGCAGTTTATCGGCGCACGGGGGCCGAACACACAGGTCAACGCGGCCTGTGCGTCGACAACACAGGCTGTCGCCATCGCGGAAGACTGGATTCGTATGGGGCGGTGCGACCGTGTCATCGTCATCGGAGGGGAAAACGCCACAACCGATACGCAGTTTCAGTTTATCGGTTCCGGCTTCCTCGCGCTCGGTGCGGCAACGGTCAAGAAAACCGTTGAAGAAGGGGCCAAGCCGTTCGACAGAACCCGGAACGGCATGATTGTCGGAAGCGGTGCAGTGGGTCTCGTCATAGAGCGTGCGGACACGGTGGAAAAACGGGGTCTCAGGGGCCAGGCCGAGATTCTCGGTACCCATATTGGTAATTCAGCATTCCACGCGAGTAAGATAGATGTAACGCATCTTACCGAGGATATGGAACTCTTCTTTAATAAGATTGACGCACTTCATAACCTGAACAGGGCCGAATATGCACAAAAAACGGTCTTCATGTCGCATGAGACATACACTCCTGCGAGGGGAGGTTCCGCCGACGCGGAGGTCTCCGCGCTCAAGAACACGTTCGGTCCGCTGGTAAACCAGATAACCGTTACCAACGTGAAGGGATATACCGGACACACGCTCGGCGCCGGTATAGAGGACGCCGTCATGGTGAAGGCGCTGCAGAAGGGACAGGTGCCGCCGGTCCCGAACCTGCGCGACATTCCGGAAAATTTCAGGATGCTGAAGTTCTCCCGCGGTGAGAACGGACCGTTTGAGTACGGCTTCCACCTCGGTGCGGGATTCGGCTCACATTTTGCGTTCCTCTTTATCAAACGGATCGAGGACGCATCGGTTAACGGTAATCCCGACTATACCGCATGGCTCCGTTCGGTAACAGGCATCGAGTCTCCGGTTACGTTTATTAACAATGGAATGCTCCTTGCCGACAGCGTTCCGGTGATCGTCACAAACGGAAGCGCAAAACATGACACGACTGAACAGCCTCCGGTGACGGTAGGTGTCAATTTGGAGGCAGCGCCTCCGGCAGCGCATCCAGCTGTAGCTGCGCCTCCTGCTGCACCTGCAGATACCGTACAGATGACCGCCGCGATCAAGGGGATCATCGCCGAGCAGACCGGATACGATTCCGACATGCTGGAGACGGACCTCGACCTCGAGGCTGACCTCGGCATCGACACGGTGAAGCAGGTTGAGATCTTCGGCAAGATATCGGAGAACTACCATCTCGACGTACCGGAGGATCTGCAGCTTTCGGACCTCAACACGATCGAGAAGCTTGCAGGATATATCGCCGCGAAGGTAGGCGGGTCAACGGCGGGTGCTCCCGCAGCAGTACCTGCCGCTCCGCTAACAGCGCCGTCAGGCGGTGCCGATACTTCGGAGATGACCGCCGCGATCAAGGAGATCATCGCCGAGCAGACCGGGTACGAGCCTGAGATGCTGGAGACGGACCTCGACCTCGAGGCTGACCTCGGCATCGACACGGTGAAGC
>CAZAHA010000161.1:0-2003 GCA_964484915.1 uncultured Leptospirales bacterium | reverse complement strand
CGGAGAACTACCATCTCGACGTACCGGAGGATCTGCAGCTTTCGGACCTCAACACCATACAGAAACTGGCCGGGTACATAGCCGGTATGGTGTCAGGCGCACAGGTGGCGGGAACGGCAACGGCTTCGGCGGACGAAGCGCCGATGCAGGCGGCCGAAACTGCAACAGCTGATGGCGGCATCAAACGGTTCAGCATAACCATGGAGGAGAAGCCGATATCGTACTCCGAAAAGCGGACGCTTTCCGGAAAGAAATGCCTCGTCGTGACCGACGAGAACGGATACGCAGCTCCGTTTATTGCGGCAATCAAGGCTGCCGGAGCCGATGTTGTGACACTCGGCGAATCCGGTACCGATATAGAGTGCGACTTTTCAACATATGAAAACACCGTCTCTGCGGTGAACGAGCTCGCAAAGAAGGAAGCGTCGCTGGACTGCATCTTCAACCTCGCAACCGTGGACGCGTTCTACGCGCGGAAGTCAAGCGACAAGATCATCAACAAGACGATCAAGGTGCAGTTTGCCCTCGTGCGCAGGTATTTCGACTCGCTCAATGCCGATGGTTCGATCATTGCCGCCGTATCGTTTAACTCCGTAGTCTTTGCATATGGTTCAGGCGGCGAGAAGATCGTTCCGGAATGTGCGGGCGTGTCTGGGCTCTACAAGACGCTGAACAAGGAATGTCCCAAGGCGCTTGTCAAGGTCCTGGACTTCAGGAGCGCGTCGCCCAAAAAATCGATGAACGATATCATCGGAACATTTATACGCGAGATCACCTCAGCCGACGCGGAAGTAGAGATCGGATACGACGGTGAAACCCGCTACGGGCTCCGCCTGGCGGACAGGGAACCGGACGCTGGTGAACCGATAGTCAGGGAAGGCGACCGTCTGGTGGTTACCGGCGGTGCGCGCGGGATAACGTATAACATTCTTCTCTCGCTTGTGGATCACTTCAAGTGCGACCTGGTAATTATCGGACGAAGCGACATCGACACGCTTGATGAGAAGTACCGCGGACGGGCGCTCACCGAGAAGGACCTCATTGCCGACCTCAAGGAAACAATGACCGGCGCAAAACCGGTTGAGGTGAAGAAGGCCGCCGGCCGTATTCTGAGCCTTTCCGAAACGGTTTCCAACATAGAAACGCTGAGGGGACGCGGCATCGCGGTCGACTATCATGCTGCTGATGTGACAGATGCAAAACGCATAAAGGAGATCATCAACGGGTACGATCACATCGAAGGCGTACTGCACGCTGCCGGCCTTGAGATAAGCCAGTTTGTCGGTAAAATGGAGGACACCGCTTTCAACAGCGTCTTCGACACAAAGGTTGCCGGATTGAGGAACATTATCGATGCCCTCAACGGACGTGAGTACCGGTATCTCATGACCTTCAGCTCCGTGACCGCGCGTTTCGGAAATGAGGGGCAGATCAACTATACGTCAGCCAACGACATGATCGGAAAGATGCTGCAGCGCGAGGCCCAGCTTAATCCCGGGCGAAGATACAAGGTGTACGACTGGACCGCGTGGGAAGGCGCCGGCATGGCTACAAAGGAAACAGTCAAGAAGGTGCTCGAGTCGCGCGGACTGGAATTTCTGCCGCTTGCATACGGTGTCCAGTGCTTTATCGACGATCTGTATGATTCAAACCGTATAGAGGTGCTCATCTCCGGCATGGACCATGCGTTCGACCCGGACAATATCCTGCCGCAGCCGGGAAGCGACCGGGTAGACAATTTTCTCGATACCGTTGTGGAGAAGACCGGCGGCAGCGCCCATTTCAAGCGGACTCTTACGGCCGAACGGGACCTCTTTATATTTGATCACGTTTTTGAGGGGACTCCGCTCTTCCTCGGCGCGACCGAAATAGAAACGATGGCCGAAGCGGCGGTCCAGGTGAAGCCCGGCTCGACACTGACCGGCCTCGGTGAGTTCCAGATACCATACGGCATCAAGCTCCTCAAGGGACGTCCGAAGGAACTGGATATTTTCGCAGAAGTG
>CAZAHA010000160.1:4221-6858 GCA_964484915.1 uncultured Leptospirales bacterium | reverse complement strand
GGTCCTCACACCCGCAAGCCGTGCAGCTTTCACCCTGTTGTGGCCACACACAACGTCTACCGCCTCCCCATTTTTAATGACCACAGGACGGACGAGGATGCCTTTTATTCTTACGGACTGTATAAGCTCCTCACTGGGCGGCCCGGACAGTTTGTTTCGGTTGTCACCGGATATGCCGTCTGCAGAAACGTCCAATATTGACGTCATCAGATGAGCCCCCTGAGCTTATCATTAACCTCTTCAGGACGGATTACGGTTACCTTGGATAGCTGGTCGAGGCTCCGTTCCGCGCCTTCGGTAAGCCCGACAGTAGTGATAAACAGCCCCTTTCTGGCCTTAAACTCGTTAACCATCTGGGCGAAGTTTCTCATCGGGATCTCACCGACACTCATTCCCTTCCAGCGACGTACCCAAACGTAGGTCTTGTCGTTTGTTTCACGGTGTACGGCCATAAAGTCAACGCCGTCGGGCTCCTTGTAGGTGGGAAGGATCTCATCGACCCTGTAGCCGAACTTCTGCACGAGCCTGTTTGCCGTGATACGGAAGTTCTCAGTGTCGAGCTTGAGAAATGTCTCGATGTTGTCAACGTCCGGTGCAGCTTTCTGATCATAACCCTTCTGATCACGTGCCTCACCCTTCTGTTTTACCGTTGTAATCTTTCCCTTTATATCAAAGAAATACTCGGATTTCAGACCGCATATGTTCCAGAGGAAGTTTTCGGGAAAGAAGTGTTCCAGCCAGGTGTCGACATAGTCGTGAATGGAATCCTGAAATTCGAAAGCGTCCTTCCGTTCCATCTCTCTTTGGAGTGTCATGAGCAGATTCTGTATGTTCCGGTACGATCGCTTGGTTTTTGACAGCGTGGACCAGTAGGTTTCCGCCTGCTGTATCCTGTCGGCCTTGACGCATATAAAACCAAGGTCGTAGAGTGTTAATAATTCCTCATCATCCATATCATGCTGCCGACACAGGTCGAGTACCTCTTCCAGCTTCTTCACAGCCGTGTCATACTTTTTCAGATGAACGTTGAGTATTGCCTCCAGACGGAGCGCGATGTATCTGACCTCGATCTCGTCGCTTATGGCCACAAGCTTTGAGGCAAAGCCAAGCGCCTTGGAGTATTCACGCTTCCTCCACAGGGAAAACGCCATGGCGAGTATCACTATCTTCGAATCATTCTTCTTGTCCAGCGCCTTCTTAAAGTAGTCAACGCACTCATTAATCTTTTGGTTCTGGTACGCGCACATGCCGGCGCCGAAAAATGTTTCGTAATCCACATCGTTGCTTTTGCAGAGCCTGTCAAAGTACCGCTGCGCAAATCCATATTCCTCCTGTCCAAGCGCGATAAAAGCAACATGGTACATTGAATCGGCATCACCGGGATATGAGGAGAGCAGATTAAAAAAGATATCGAATGTCTTTTCGATTTCATCTCGGAGGTAGTACAGCTTGCCGAGTTTGCGCTTCACATCAAGCTGGTCAACCTCGTACGAATAGTTGCCGGCTTCGACGATCGTTTCGAGTGACTCTACAGCCTTGTCATTTTCGCCTACCTTGATGTAGACGTTCGCAAGACGGTAGAGCGCGACAGGATCATGGGGACGGTGTTCCAGTATTTTCTTGTATTCAACAATGGCGTCATCGTACCGGTCAGTCATCAGGAACTGCTCTGCGCGGTTCTTGGGGTCCAGCTTTGGAGCCAGATAAAAAAAGTAGTACGTGACGGCTGAAAGGAGAAATATCCCTGTTAACAGTAAAGGAACAAGCATCGGTTCTCCCCGGTCACGAGCACGAAAAAGTACACGAACCGGTATTACTGATTATTGAATGATTCGAGGGCTTCTTTCTCCGAATCATATATATCAAACATGTCCATAAGTTCGACAACCTCAAAGATCTTTTTTACCGCCGAATTGATGTTTGAAAGTTTCAGTTTTTTTCTGTTGTCGCGGAGGATCCGCATGGTTGAGACAAAAATACGAAGACCCGAACTGCTCATATATTCAACGTCAGAAAGATCAAGAAGAAGATGAACATCGGGGTTTTCTTTAATTATTTTGTTTATTTCTTTTTCTACATCTGATGATAGATGCACATCGAGGCGTCCGGAAAGGTAAATTATGATAACGTCTCCCTCTCTGCGTAGCTTCAGATCCATAACTCCTCCTCAATCCTTAATCATTTAATACCGCGCCTGTTCTGGCCTTTTGTCAAGAACAAACCGATAAGGTTTAACATGAAAACTGCAGAGAAAATGAAGGCGGCATACGCAGGCGCGTCGAATCGGTGCAAAAAAAACTGCAGCGCCATGTATGCGCTCATTACTACCGGGAAAAAGACCCCGTTAAAGTATATGAGCTCCCTGTACCTGACCGGGTCATACAGAGGGAGCACCATTTCGAAACCGATAAAAATAAGCAGTATCGCAAAACATCGCGAAAAAATATACAGCATTGAGAGATAATCGTAAATTTTGATCTGATTGGACCATTCTGAATTCAGATCGATGTTAAACAGCGAAGTAAAAAGCTCCGGCATGAACAGATAGAGCATGCCGAATACCATATAAAAGAGACCGGTAACAAGCACTATAAGCTGAAGAATGTTGGTCGCTCTGCTTCTCATTATGAAGACTCC
>CAZAHA010000160.1:0-4211 GCA_964484915.1 uncultured Leptospirales bacterium | reverse complement strand
AGTGATTAGATCCGGATACTGGCCGGCTAAACACTTGAAATAAGGTAATCCCTAATAGTGCTACCACGGGGCTCAGGCAGGTCAATAACAAAATCAGCAGCGGGAAAGCCGGAGTCCGTCTCCTTCAGAATATTGTATATGAGAGAGTCGGTCTTGAACGGAAACTCGAACGACCCTGTACCGGTGCTGACAGTCTGCACGCTGTTCCACCCCATGCGGTACAGTTCTGCAGGATCTGCACCGCTGTCTCTATAACAACGCGTACCGTTTACCTCATGCGCGGTAAAATACGGCGGTATCATAAATCCTGCAGCGGCAATGTCGGCAGCCGGCCCGGTTGTCACATGGATACGTCTTCCGTCTGAAGCGGCAAGCGGTACGATCATTTTCACGGGTGAATCTTCGATACGCAGCTGTCTGAAGATAGACTTTACATACGAAACGATGTACGCAGAAGAGAAAAGGCTCTCATCCGGATACACAAGTTTATAAAGCAGACGCTGGCGCTCCGTTTTGAAAAAATCCGTAAGAATATCGCTTCTCTTGTCCCGGTCGAAAAATGCGTATACCATGAGGAAAAAAGAGACAATGCCTGGAGCGTAGTAGACGTTCTCCTCAGGTTTCAGCACCGAAAGATAGGCGACGGAAGCGTAAAATGCCGGATAGAAATATACGCATTTGCGGCCGGGCCCCGTCATTTTGCCGTACTGACCGAATCCGACACCGTCGGCGAGAGATCCGTGATCCTCTCCTGACACTGCCTCAAACAGTGGCATGAAAGAGCTATACCGTTCGGCACCCCGGTTTCCGTGAAACAGATTCGCTACCCGGACAACTGACTGTCCGTCCTCCAGGGCCGCGTCAAGCAGGCTGCCGCACAGTTCATAGTCGATCCGTGGATTCTCGACGGTGAACACCATATCATACAACGGGGTATATGAGTCTGCAAGAAGGGCAAGGTCACAGTCGAGGACTATGTATGTGTACGATTCAGCGGCGCGAATAATGAGCGACAACAGGAGTGAAGGCTCCATACTGCCGCTACCGGAGTGGGACGCGTCCAGAATGGATAGATTCCCGTCAACTTCGCGGCATGATCGTTCGAAGACACCGTCCTGGTCCTTTTCATTATCGGATGCATCCGCACCGGATATATCCGGACCGGATGCATCCTCCTGTGCTTCGGACTGTATACCGAACCGGCCGATGGAACCGCCCGATGAGGAACAGTCAACAATGAGAACGCGGCCATTCCGTGACAGCCAGACAGAAAGCAGCGCCCCGTAGAGTGATGAACCGGATGTTCTGTTTCCTGTAACAGCGATGACAAAAGATTCACGAAACCTGACGGTATTGAACGAGTCAACAAGGGACACTCCGCTGCTTTCAAGAAGGGCGCAGTATCCGCGGAGGAGTTTCAGTGAGGTAAACAAAAGACGCATTATCGCCTCATCCGATATCCGTATGACGGAGCCCTGGTTGAGAAAGGTAACCTCATACGGTTCCCCGGCATTAACATACGGAAGGTGACCGAAACCATCACCGGCGGCGATTATAAGCCCGGCATGTTTTGAGCGCCGGGATATCTGTGCGGACCCTGATTCTATGTAATAGAATGACCTGTCTCCCCGTCCAAGGCTTATAAGCGTGCCCGGCCGGCAGTTGATCCTTTCGCCGCCTGATATAAGGGTGTTTGTCTGGGCTTCAGTCAGGAATCTGAAGAGAAGCGGCCGTGTTGTTTTGCCGTCTGTCATTGTCTATGCAACTTTTTTTAGTATTTCTATAAGTTTGCTTTTTGAGTACAGTTCTATTGGACGGGTATTGGAATAGTCGACGGCGCTCTGTGAAAAATCACCGGTCGTTATCACCATGACGCGCTGTGCATTCTTTATTTTCATCGTATCGTAAAGATTGCGGAGGTAATTGTCACTGATGGTCGCCGTTGTTCTGACAATATGTATGATACGGTAAATCCGCCGTGTATTGCGGCGGGCATCGTCCTTTTCAACCGCAAACACCTCTATCTCGCTGTCCTTAATCACCTTGAGTTCATTCACATCATAGTTCATCGATTCAACGATCTTGCGGCACAGATGCTCAAAATTTGAGAGAGACGCGATCATAAAGTCCTTGATCCGGTCGTCCTGGCGGAACTCGGAGTTTTGGCGAAGCTTCTGTTCGACATCACGGAAATTTTTCTTCTGCTCGTATATCTTTTCCCACTGTTCTATCGCAGACTGCATGTCACGCATCTTCTCGTGAGCGATGGCAAGGTAGTACCGTATATTGAGTTCAGTTTCCGATCCCTTGCGGACGAGTTTGAGCCCCCGCTCAAACTCGACGATCGCCTTTGGATACTGGTCCATCTCGAGATAACAGCTTCCCTTGGCAAGAAAGCATTTTGTACGGAGTTCGTCGCTCTTCTGCGCGATTTCGAACTCCTTGACCGCCCACTCGTAATCCGCATCGCTCCTGAGAACGAGACCGAGGAAGTAATGGGCCTTACTGTTTGCGCTGTTGAGCTTGATTGTGTTGAGAAACGCCGACTTTGCATCGGCGTTGTTTCCGGAGCGGTACTGAATCTGTCCGATATAGTAGAAGATATCAGGTTGATTGTTGTTGAGGGCCGCAGATTTCTTGAGATAATCGAGCGCCTTGTCCAGGACACCGGCATTGAAAAAAAGCATGCCAAGTTCATAATAGTTCTTGTAGTTGTTCGGGTCCAGCTGCGTCAGCAGCATAAACTCCTTTTTTGCGTCATTTATACGGTTAAGCTCCTTAAGGATGTAAGCCAGTTTTGAACGGACTTCAACCTCGTTTACGCGCTCGGAAAACGTGCCCAATTTGAGTACCTGGTTGTACTCAAGGACGGCGTACTGCTTGTTCTTGTCGTGCGTGTACGCTTCGGCGAGGAGATAATGTGCGTAACTGTTTCTGTCGTCCTTGGAGAGAACCTCGTCCAGCTTGCGTATGGCGAGTTTCGTCTGCCCCTTCTTGATCATTTCCGCGATTTCATCGAGTCTGCGCGGGAAAAAATAAGTTGAAAACACATACAAAGCGAGAATCGTTAGAACTATGATGATAAGAAAAACGATAATATAGGTGACCATTTCCATTTGCTGTACCGGCCGACATTAACTCAGTTTTAACTGTTTTATCTTTTCGTATGCCTGTTTCTTTTCTTCATCACAGAGTTTTGCAACCCGTTCTCGCGCCTCAATCGTCTTCCGTACTTCAATCATCTCTTCGCGGGAAAAATCTATTGCATGCTCGAACATCCTGATGATATCGTCAGAACCGGCCAGACGCTTCTCATAGATTCCGATCAGCTCCTCGTACTTCTGTACGGCATCCCTGAGCCTGTCGTTCTCTTTCCTTAACCGTTCACACTCGTTCTCATGATTTTTCATAGCCGGATATCACCCCTGTTTCCTGAATCGGTGCACAAACAGACCGCTGCGGAGCTTGGGCTCAAACCAGGTCGACTTGGGCGGCATCACGGTACCGGCATCCGATACGTTTAGAAGCTGATCGATGGTTGTCGGATACATCGAAAACGCTGCCGCAAAATCGCCGCTGTCGACGATACGCTCCAGTTCAGCGGTACCGCGTATACCGCCGATAAAATCAATCCGTTCGCTCGTTCGCGGATTGTCTATCCCGAACACCGGCTGGAGCACTTTCGACTGGAGTATCTGTACGTCAAGAGACTCTACCGGCCCATCAGGAATATCAAATTTCGGCTTCAGCAGATACCACTGTGATTCAATATACATACAGAAAGTCGCACGATCAACAGGCTCCTTTTGCTCTGTCTTCTCTGCCGAAAATTTTTCCTCCAGACGGGCAAAAAGCTCATCGGGTGTATGACCGTTCAGGTCCTTGAGTGCACGGTTATACGGCATAATGAGAAGTTCGTCATCCGGAAACACAACGGAAAGAAAGTAATCCGAACCGTCATGAATACCTGCCTCTCGGTGGTTTCGTCCGACGGAGGCGGCAGACGCTGCACGGTGGTGTCCGTCCGCAATGTACAGCGGCAGCGTTGAGAATGCCTGATGAAACTGTCCAATACGCCGTTCATCATAGATGTGCCGGACGGTGTGACGGACACCGTCATCGGCGATAAAATCATAGAGCAGCTCGCTGTCTTTTACATCCTTCATGAGGTTCCGTATCTCATCATTCTGCCTGAACATGAGAAAGACCGG
>CAZAHA010000159.1:0-6862 GCA_964484915.1 uncultured Leptospirales bacterium | reverse complement strand
GTGTGCACCCTCGATAATTCCGGGTATGTCTGCCACGGTAAACTCCGAGCCGTCCGCCAGCCGGACCACGCCGATGTTCGGTATGAGTGTCGTAAACGGGTACGCACCGATTTTCGGTTT
Source organism: uncultured Leptospirales bacterium (assembly GCA_964484915.1). GTDB lineage: Bacteria > Spirochaetota > UBA4802 > UBA4802 > JAFGJZ01 > CAZAHA01. The sequence goes on along the minus strand of CAZAHA010000159.1, from coordinate 6,742 downwards.
GGCGTTGGTTACCTTTTTGAGAAAGGTTGATTTGCCCGCGTTCGGAAGGCCGATGATTCCAACATCGGCTATCAGCTTGAGGTTCAAAACAACATCAAACTCGTCGCCGGGCTCTCCAGGCTGCGCGAATCGCGGTACCTGCATCGTGGCGGACTTGAAGAAAGCGTTTCCCTTGCCGCCTCTGCCCCCGCGGGCGATACAGACTGTCGTGTCCTCATCGGTCATGTCCACGAGCACCCCACCGCTTTCCGCATTGACGATCTCGGTACCAAGCGGTACCTTTATTGTCAGGTCTTTACCGTCCGCACCGTGACGGTTGCCGCCTTCGCCGTGTCCACCGGCGCCTGCCTTGTATATCCTGTCCGGATAAAAATGCGAGAGGTTTGATATGTTTCGGGATGCGGTAACATAGACGTTTCCACCTGTTCCTCCGTCGCCGCCGTCAGGACCTCCCTTGGCGACATACTTTTCCCGATGAAACGATACAGCGCCCGGACCGCCGTGGCCGGCCCGAATATGTATGGTGATGGTATCGGTAAATTTGGGCATGTGCTGCTTCCATTCTGTCCTATACGAAAAAATGCGTAAGAAAACCTTACGCATCCTGACTGTGTGGCGCATGTGTGCTGCTTACGGATGCAGCTACGTTTGATGCGCGCTGTTGTATGTAACCTGTTACGCCGGGTAAACGGATACCTTCTTGCGCTTCTTATCGAGGTATTCAAACTTGACCTTACCCTCTACTTTTGCAAAAAGAGTATCATCGCTGCCGCGACCAACGTTGTTTCCCGGATGGATACGTGTACCGCGCTGACGGACGATGATCGTGCCGCCGGAGACAAGTTCGCCGTCAAAGCGCTTGACGCCGAGCCTCTGGGCGTTTGAATCGCGTCCGTTCCGCGTTGAACCGCCGCCTTTTTTATGTGCCATTGTAAGATTACCTCTTCTACTTTATTATGAGTTGCACGTGCTCGGGATATTGAAACATGAGCGACGATAGTCCGGTAAGAACCGTTTCCGTCACCGCAGCAAGTTTATCCCGTGATGCGCATGAACGTATATACACCCTGTACTCATCACGGTCATCTACATGTACCGTACATCCGGCGACCCGTTCTGCGGCGTCTGCGAATGTATAGATGAGAATCGAGACCGCCGAACAGACGATGTCGCTTCCTTTCTCAGAGAATCCGGAGTGCCCGATGGCCGTTAGTACCGGTTCGTCCTGCCCCGCTCTCTGGTAAAGGGTAACCCGTATCACTTACGCGATAAGATCGTCTATCTTGAGGCGCAGGTACTGGTGGCGGGCACCGTACGTTCGCGTATAGTTCTTCCGCTTCTTGAACTTTACGCCGAGAACCTTCTTACCCTTGACAACATCAAGGACAGTAGCCTTTACCTTCGCGCCGCTGATGTACGGCTGGCCGACCTTTACGGACTCCCCGTCTACCGTCATGATGACGGTGTCAAACTGAAGCTCTTTGCTGTCCTGCACATCGACCTTCTCGACATCGACAATCATGTCCTTCTGGACTTTATACTGCTTTCCGCCTATTTCAACAATTGCGTACATGTTTATCTCCACCTGGATGATGTGGGCCCAGTAGGACTCGAACCTACGACCTACTGATTATGAGTCAGCCGCTCTAACCAACTGAGCTATGGGCCCTCGTAAGCAACAACCGTGACAATAAACTAAATCGCCCGATATTTGTCAATCCATTTTGGAGCAATACAGCCGATTAATTATGTCTCATAAAGCAGGAAGTTTTACAACACATAGGTAACACGGTTTCTGCCGTTCTGTTTGGAGAGATACAGCGCCTTGTCTGCCCGTTCGATGAGCAGATTGTTTGATACATCGGATGACTTGAGCTGGGTCAGTCCGATAGAGACCTGAACCGAGAGGCTCTGCCCGTCATGTATGACGACAGCCTTCTCGATGTTCCGTCTGAGCCGTTCGGCCGCAAGCAGTCCAGCGTCAATCTCGGTTTTGGGCAGGATGAGGGCCATCTCCTCGCCGCCGTAGCGCGCTGCGATATCGATCTGGCGGCAGTTGTTCTTGATTATCGCGGCAACGTTTTTTAGTACGATATCTCCGCAGATATGACCATACCGGTCGTTAAACCGTTTGAAATGATCGATATCGATCATCATAAAGACAAGCGGTTTGTTCCGCCTCAGCGCCTTCTCCCGCTCCTCTATAAGCAGCCGCTGGAAAAAGTGGTGTATCTTGAGCTTGGTCATCATGTCTGTTGTGGCAAGCTCATACAGATAGGCGTTTTCTATGGCAATACCCGCAAGCGAGCCGATATCGAGGAGGTACAGCTTCTCCTCCTCTGAAAACGAGAGGCGGTTTATGCGATCACCGAGTATGATGATACCGTTGAGTTTTCCCTTGCTTTTCAGGGGTACGACGAGGTTCGGCTCAATCCTTACCAGAGAGTCAAGTCCCTGGCAATCTCCCTTTATCTGTTCCTCGATCTCCTCGATTGTCCAGCACCTGTCATGCTGCTCAAAGAGATCGATAATCTCGGAGTCACCGTCTATCTCATATTCGATCGTATGGTCAATCTCAAATCCCTTGTAGTTTCGGTGCAGGACGTATGAATCATCGTCGATCCCCTTTTTCAGAAAAACCCCGGCCTTGATCAGCTGCATCTGCCCCATACAGGTAAGCAGTATTGATTCGATCAGCATGTTGTATTCAAGTGTCGAATTCAGTCCCTTGCTTATTTCAATCAGCTGACGGAGGTCAAATATCTGCCTCTCGTATTTTTCCAGCTGGTCATGTTTTATGACATGGGTCATCATACCACCTGCAGCTTCAGTGCCTCATCAAGTGAAATCCGCTGATCATACAGCGCCTTTCCGACAATACACCCCTTGAGTTTGTCTATTGTTGCAAGCTCCCGGATATCATCAATTGACGAAACACCACCCGACGCGACAACATTTGAGGACGGCACGTTGGAAACCATCTGCCGTATCTCCGTAAAGTTGGGGCCCTCAAGCATACCGTCCGTCGCGATGTCCGTGTAGATGAACTCACGGATACCGTACGATTCCATCCGACGGGCAAGGTCCGACGCACGGATATCCGTGACCTTCTTCCACCCGTGAGTGGCTACGAAGCCGTTTCTCGCGTCGATACCAACCACCAAAATATCCGAATAGTCTGCAGCAACATCGCGAAACTCCTCTTTCAGCGCGAAGGTACCGACGATAAGCCGGCCGATGCCGACCGATTTGTAGTTTTCAATCACGACCGCCGAGCGTATCCCCCCGCCGACCTCGATCGGTACATTGACAGTATTAATGATGCGCTCAATCACCTTGAAATTGGCGGTACTGCCTTCAAACGCACCGTCCAGATCAACGATATGTATGAGCCTGGCACCGGAATCGGCGAAGATCTTCGCCTGTTCAACCGGATCATCGGCATAAACAGTCGTGTTGTCGGGATCACCCTGCTTGAGACGCACACACTTTCCATCGATGAGATCAATTGCAGGTATGACTAACATGAGTCCCTCACTATGTTTTCAATTATCTTCAATCCGGTACTATGGCTCTTCTCGGGATGAAACTGCGTGCCGAACACGTTATCCTTCTTTACGATGCTTGGAAAGCCGATGCCATATTCGGTCCGTCCCACGACAACATCATCATCCGTTTCAGGATGATAGGTGTGTATGAAGTAAAAGTATGAGTTATCCTTTATTCCGTCCATCAGCCGGCACTTTTTTTCTATTGATACGGTATTCCAGCCCATGTGCGGGACCTTGCGGTCATGAGCGCTAAACTTCTTAATGTCTCCCTTGATAATTCCCAGTCCCTTGTGCCGTCCAAACTCTTCGCTGTATTCAAACAGCAGCTGGAATCCGACACAGATGCCGACAAAAAGCCGTCCCGAATGTATATAGGAATAGAGGCGGTCTATCCATCCCCCCGACCGCAGATTATCCATGGACATCCCGAACGCACCGTCACCGGGAAGAATAAGAACCGTACTGCCGTCGATCTCTTCAGGTGATGTTATGATCCGGACATTGGCGGTGTAGAGTTCAAACGCCTTCTGAACGGAACGGAGGTTTCCCACGCCGTAATCGATGATAGAAATCATATGACGCCCTTTGTCGACGGCACGGCATTGTTCAGAATGTCATCATGACGCGATGCGGTATACAGTGCGATTGCAAACGACTTAAAGATCGACTCGTGAATATGGTGCCTGTTCGATCCGTACAAGAGACTGATATGAATATTCATCGCCGCGTTAAACGCCAGTGCGTGAAAAAACTCTATCGTCAGTTCTTCGGCGTAGGTGTTGATATATCCGCTGAGCTTTTCGCCGGTATACCTGAAGAAACCGCGTCCGGACAGGTCTATGGAGACTTGACTCAGGGATTCATCCATAGGGACCGAACCGAATCCAAACCGGTGTATGCCCCGCTTTTCACCGAGGGCACCTGCAAGCGCCTTGCCGAAACAGATCCCGATATCCTCAACCGAATGGTGGTCATCGATGTGGGTATCTCCCGAACAGAAAACGTCGAGCTTGAGCCTGCCGTGTCGGGAGACGGCGTTCAGCATATGGTCCAGAAACGGCACGCCAGTTTCTATGGTAGAGGAGACCGCTGAGAGCAGTTCCACATCTACGGATACGTCTGTTTCGCCGGTTTTCCTTTTACATGATCCTGTTCTGTTCATTAAAACTTGAGTCCTATTGATAATAATAGCGCTGTTTCATCGGTATATCCGTAAATAAGGGGCAACAGCCAGTCAAGTTTTAAAAAATATTTATCCGGGATTCCGGTCCTGAACAATAGCCCGCATGAGTATACGCTTCCCTCATCGTTTCTGTCAAGAGCATTAGCCACATATGCATAATCTGAAAAGATACCGAATCCGACAGGTCCGCTGCCGATCCTGCCTGCTGTGATGCCGTCAAACGGGATCCAGTATAGTTCATGTGTTGTTTTGAGTGCGCTAACCGGACGCAGATGGCCGGACGGATACCCCCTGAGCGATAGCGGTGTATAGTGAGACCCGCCCATCTGACCGGCAATGTGGGATACGTTTCCCTGAACGGCATAATACAGCCCAAGCGGAAGGAGAAGACCGTAAGACCCCGATATATCGGTACGGATTCCCCGTGTATCGCCGGCTGTGTACGATGCCTGAGCATATAGCATGTTTCCATCTGAAAAGAGAGTGGACCGTGACGGGATGCCGTACTGTACAGAGACAAACGGGACTGCGTAGGCGGCATCATCCGGACCGTGTTCGTATGAATAGCGGTCGTAGGAGAAACCGGTACCGAACATGACCGAATCCCCTGCCTGTACATAACCGGCTGCAGACGCGGTATGGAATGTCGTGCTGTTCAGGGATTCCCGGCCATCGACAACCATGCCCTGTTGCAAGCGGTCCGGAAAAGCGGGAAGCGGAAGCCGTGACAGTGCCGTGTGTGCGGCGAATATGCCCATGTGCAGCGTGTATCCCAGAGAAACACCTATTTCGTCGGCGCTGCGTATACCGTACGCGTGGTCCGCGCCAGCAGTAATCACATGTGACCCCGTTCCGTCTTCGGCACTCATGTCGGTCTTCACATGCATATTCATGCCAGAATCGGTAGCGAGCGCGGCGTCTGTACGTATCTTCCACTCGTTTGCATGATAGGTTGACGTTCTGATCCGTGAATAATCGAGAAGCGTATCATGCGGATAACCGGCTGTCGCGGAATCGGGCGCCGATACCGGTACAAATGACAGCGGCATTCCTGCAGAACCCAGACGATGCGCCTTGCCGCCGGAGAGCCGGGTGTACCGGATCTGTTTGCCGGCAGGATATGGGTAAAACAGATCTCCGCCTGGACGGTCGGCCGTCTCGGCATCGCCCGTGTCGGGCCGAACACGGGCGATGGTGTAACCGTCGCTTAAAAATACCGTACAGTATACGTATGTTCCGTCAGGATCAAAGCGCGGGTGTAGTGCGGTTCTAAACGACTGCGTGACGGTCCGTGAAACCGGTGCTCCGTCAGCAAGTGAGCTCTGCCGGATAACGAACCGGATACTGTCGTAATCGTTCTGAATATTGTAGTTTGTCGCATACACAACCGAGGCGCCGTCCGGAGAGAATTCCGGATCCATCTCAAGGAAGTGATCGTCCGTTATGCGGGTTATCTCGCCGTCCTGTACCGTGTAATGGTACAGATCTGCATGCGTATCGGTATGTCCCACGAAGAGAAGCGACGAACGGTCGCTTGAAACCGACGGGGTCGTTATCCGCCGGAACGGAAAGTGTATGCGGCTGATTTCTTTGCCCGTTTTACTCTCGGCAACGACAATGACCGATCTATCGCCTTCATTTTGAGCGTACACGTACGACAGACCGTCAGGCGAGACCGAAAGGGGCCGTGAAAAACGCGACGCCTGGTTTCCCGCAACGGAGACGGTGTGGGTCCGCGTCTGTCCATATGCGGATACCGTTGCCCTGTTTCCTTCAACCGAAACGGTGACTGCCGGTGTTCCGTACACAGGATTCCGTACCGCTACGCCTTTACCGGTGCTGGCGCTCAAACCGTAGCTCGTCCGGTAGTGCAAACGGCAGCGTTCAAGGAGCGTCTCACGGCGTGAACCGTATATTTTTTCAAGATGCCGTAAGCTGTTCCCGCCGCGGAGATGGAGCATGAAGAGACGGACAAGACGTTCCCTGCCGTACTCCTCCTCAAGATAGG
>CAZAHA010000158.1:0-6874 GCA_964484915.1 uncultured Leptospirales bacterium | reverse complement strand
AATATGAACAAATTTACGCCTGTTACACATTACACCGTTCTTGCATTCCTGCTGACGATGCTGCTTGGATACTGCGCACTCTTATCATTCGGCAACGTAACAGCAGGAACCGTATACGCGCAGGAAAACCAGCAGGAAGAATCAAAAGAGAACGATAAAAAACAGGCTAAAACCGCCCTGGAACTCATCAGGAAGCACGTCCGAGGTTTTTCCTATCTGGTATACTTTTTCTGGTTTGCCTTCTGTATTATCGGAGGAGTAGTCATCATCGTATGTGACCTGGTTACCATGTTTGAGTTTGAGCTGACAGCCAGGTTCTGGCGTTTTGCTACCGAAAATACCGAAAAACTCTTTGAATTCTTCGGTACTATCGACTAATCCCCGTGATTTATTTCCGGCACCGTACCTGCCCCCCGCACCGGAAACCCGCTTCCACTTGTTTACCCAAAACAGGCCGAATCACGCTTGACATCAGCCTGTATCTGTGTACGATCACGGCTCCGATACATTTTCCTGCTCAACAGCTGTAATTGGACATGTAACAGATTCTAAGCGTAAGCGTACCGGTTGTGTAGTACCTCATTCCGGAGGATTTGTATGAATCTTTCGTCAGAGATCAGTGAAAAGGGTACCGCACAGGATATCCTCGAAACGATCACGGCTGTATATGATGAAACCTACCGGCAGGAAACACTCCGGCGCAGGATGAAACAAAAGTCTGACATGGCGCTTTATGCATCCTTCCTGTCCGGCATTCCCCTGTATCTGATACTTCTCCTGCTTCTCATACGCCTTGGACTGAGTATACGGACTTCCGTATTGGCCGGTCTTGCCGCGTATGCGGTCACCATGATCCTGTGGCTGAGATACCATATGCGGCTTCGCCGGGAGATGCCGTCGTTTGCCCTTCATTCTGCCATCGCCAGACGGAAACTTTTACTTATAAAGGAAGCCCTTGCAGCAGCCAGGGACCATTCCTTCGGCGAGATCGACCTTAAGCTGAACCTGCTGCCGTACTGGAATGAGGCCCCGATGCGCCGGATCGATACCGTTCCGGATGATATCCGCGCTGTCATGAATCAAGGCAGACAACCGTCCGGATCCTTCAAGACATTTGCTGTTCCGAAGGGTGAATGGGTAACCCTGACCCTATCACACGGCAAAACCGGCATACTCATGGAGATGAGCACCCTGTGTTACCGCCTCCGTCACGCCACGGTTGTTGGAAGCGGCGGCAACAGTACCTCATCCGGTGAAAGCTGGCTTGACGTTTCGATTGAATCGATATCGTTTTCGGGAGCGGTTCATGAGAAAAAACGGTACGGTCCCGCACTGCATGGACCGTTCGAAGACCTGATCTATCATGATGCATCGCCCGGATCAGGACGGTGGATGGAAACGATGTCAGGACTCCAATGGGAGACTCATGTACAGGAGCTTTCCCCGAAGCAGTGCAGGATGCAGTAAGAAGCGTGCTTGCACGGATATGACATGCTGAATGCAACATGTGTGTATTCATTCCGGCCGGTTTCATGAACCAGCACATATGACACACCATGGTTCATATACGGTTCTCAAACAGGAATAGCAGATGCCAGATATACCATACATCACAGAGATCGCGCATTTTATTTCAGTGCTGTCTATAATGTACAGCATTATACTGTTTACCCTTACCGTCAAGATCAGGATTCATCCGTCATTTCCTTACTTTTGCCTTGCGACCCTGTTGCTCGCGCTGCTGCCGAACCAGTGGTTTGTTATTCATGACAGAGGCACCGACTTTACGCTCATTCTGATGAATATAAAGTACATTTTCTTCAACACGGCCATGATTGCACTCGGAAGGGCATTCGTTCTCATCGGACTTCACAGAAAACTGATCCATGCATGCATGCTGCCCTTTATCGCATTTCTTGCAATAAGTCTGCTCAGCATATTCTTCGGTATCGATATACTTATTCTACGGACGGACAGCGGTTTGGCGATATCGCCTTTTTACAGGAACGTTTTTTTCCCGGTGCTGGCGACGGTTTTCATCATCGTGCTGGCAGACATGATATACCACATGAATAACGAGAGCGTGCTTAACAGAAAACTTATCCGGCTGCTGGTGATTGGTATATCGGTTCTGATCTTTTTCGGAATAGCCGACATGCTGTATTATATCATGTATAACGCTGAACTGGACATCTCATCCATCTTTTTCAACATTTCCGCGTTCGGAATCCTTGTTTTCAACATTTACACGCTCCTTTTTATCACGGAAATAATCTACAATAACCTGCAGAAAAAAAAGCTCTTCAACGCACACAACTCTTCATTTGTGGAACCCAAAACTGAACATGACAGGGAAATTTACGACAGTATTACAAACACGATCATTGAAGAGAAACTGTTTAATGATCCTGATCTCGATCTTGTGTCTCTGGCAGATTTCGTGGGAATCCACCGGAACGAAGTGTCACGGGTAATCAACACATACTCCGGCGATAATTTCAAGGGCTTCATAAACCGGTTCCGCGTTAATGAACTGAAGGAACTGCTGAACGAACCAGGCAACAGGACAGATTCCATACTAAAGCTCGGCCTGGAGGTCGGATTCAATTCAAAGGCAACACTGAACAGGGTATTCAAGCAGTATGAGGAAATATCCCCCCAGAAATTCAGGAAAAAGGAATAGCGTGCCGTGAACAGTACTGCATCATTTTTAAAAAAACGTAAAAAATAATGTCTCAAAAGACACTTTGAGACGACTTACAGAGCAAAATAGGATAGTTTTTCGGGTTGTTGACAGGTTACTGCACATGGCTCTTGTCTTACATCTTCTAAAAACTGTATAGTACTCACCGGCGAATACTCACAAAAAAAACACCTTTCAACAGCACACACAGTATTTACAAGAGAGACATAATTACCCAACCGCCGAAGACCGGAAACAGGATCAACGTACTATGAAAATTCGCTCGCATTTCCAATTGGTTGTCCTTGTTCTCACACTCTTTTCATGTCATCAGACAGATTATCCGGGACTCTTAAAGAGCCGGGGCTTGAAGGAATACTACTTTTCTCCACAATCGAATGAACAGCTTTCACTCAACATAAGCGCAGCCGCGGAAGACGGCAACAGGCTTATAGCGATACTGCCCAAGGGAACCGATCTTGGTGCGCTATGTGCGTCATATTCCATCGAGGGATACGAGCTTTTTATCGGCTCGAATCGGCAGAAAAGCGGCATAACCGTTAATGACTTTCGAAATCCGGTTAACTATACGCTCTATTCCATGGACGGAAACCGGACCCGGTATACCGTCACGGCTCTGGAGTCGGAGGCATTTTTCGAGACATTTTCCTTTATACCGGACAGAAACGCCGCGCTAAACGGGCCCGTAGACGCCTCGGTGTCCGGAAACGCGGTCTGGTTTTACATGACCCATGACGTCTCACTGAACGGTCTCACCCCGACCTTTACCTACCAACAGGACAGGGTCGAGAAGGACGGTTCACCGGTTGAGAGCGGCGGCTTCAGCGACGACTATTCGTCACCAAAGATTTACCGTGTTTTCGCGCACGACGGCCGCTACATGGACTACCAGATCTCCGCTTACCGTCTTACCCGCCTCACGTTCAGCGGCAGTACCTTCAGCGGCACATATGCCGCACACCTTGATGATACGCATATCGACGTTGAGCTTCCGTCATCGGCTGACCTTACCTCCCTGATACCGGAGTACAGCTATCTGGGCGAGGGAGTCACATTTAACGGACAAACGATAGAATCCGGGCAAACAAAAGTAAACTTTGCATCACCGGTAACGGTCGCCGTCGCCGCGTCAGGGCTCACCCACAGCTATACGGTCACCGTTACCAAGGCGGAGAACCCCTACAATCCGCCTAACGATCCTTACACCCCGGGCGGTTACAGGACTTATACTGTTATCTATACCGGGAACGGGCACACCGGCGGCAGCGTTCCGTCAGACAATACCGAATATGAGTCGAACGATACCGTAACAGTTGCCGGAACAGGCTCACTCGTACGAAACGGGTACAGATTTACCGGATGGAACACCGATGCGGACGGCTCAGGAAATGCATACTTGCCGGGTGGAAGCTTTGCCATGCCCGATCACGATGTGACGCTCTTTGCGCAGTGGGAATACATACCGGTCTTCAGGGTAACGTATGATCCCAGGGGCGGCACCAACGCACCGATGGACAACGCCTTCTATGAGGCGGGCGACACGGTTATCGCCGCCGCACAGGGCGCCATGAACCGTACAGGCTACACCTTTGACGGTTGGAACACGCTCGCAAACGGCACGGGTACGGATTACATGCCGGGTACGACCTTTCCGATGCCGTCCATGGATGTGACCCTCCATGCACAGTGGAGCCAGATACATGTTACGGGCATGAACCTGGTAGAATCGCTCGAAACGGTACTGGTTGGGAACACGCTGGACCTTGATGCGTCCGTCATACCCGCCGACGCCCTTGAACAGGGGTATACCTGGTCGTCAAGCGACGATACGATTGCAACGGTTACACAGACCGGCCTTGTCATGGCGCTCAGGGCGGGAACCATTATCGTTACCGTAACATCAGATGAAAATGCGTTAACCGACACGTGCCACATCACCGTTCCCGGCGCGAGCTCAGCTAACATCGGCGGCAGGACAACCTATACCCTGCCGCATGACAACACCTTTACCGTCATCAATACGCCGATCCTCGGCGGTGATTTCCCCATGGGATTATCCAATGACCCACAGCCAATCCCGGATTCAATGATGATCGGACAAACGGAGGTAACATACGCCGTTTGGACCGAAGTCCGAGCATGGGCTGAAAACAGCAACATCGATCACGACGGGAACGGAATCATCGGAAGCATCGACGGCGACACATACACCATATCACACAACGGATCCAGAGGTGGCGGAACCACGCCAAAGACTGACGAGCATCCGGCAACTAGTTTTAGCTGGCGGAACAGCATCGTCTGGTGCAATGCGCTGACTGAATACTACAATGCAAACAACGGCATGGAACAGGATCTTGTATGTGTGTACACCCATAGTGAGACCGGTGTGATCCTGCGCGACGGATCAAGCGCCGACTGCGACGATGCCGTACAGGAAGACGAGGACGGATTCCGCCTGCCGACAGAAGCGGAATGGGAGTATGCAGCACGGTACACTTCATCGGCAGAGAACCCGGGTGGGTTCATCAACATGGGAGGCCGCTGGTGGACGCCGCACAACTACGCAAGCGGCGCGACCGCTGACGTTACCCATACCGCTCATACCAATTTATACGCAGTCGTCAACGAGGGCGGGACATCCCCTGTTGGGGATAGGGATCCAAACGGGCTCGGTATCTACGACATGAGCGGCAACGTATGGGAGCGGACGTTTGACAAACGGGACAAGTCGGGTTGTTACTTGAACCACTACAACTGGATAAGGGTTGGGCACGGTAACTGGGAGGAAGCTTATACAAGATACACCGATATGGGAATGCGCCTGGGCAGATCACAATAGACGGCTGTTTGCCACAAGGCGGAACGGTTTTATAAAAATGCAGACAGAATTACCATCTGAACAGTAATACAAGGGACCATGAAAAAAAACAGACGGATCATCTTTAACATCGGATTGAAACTGATCGTTATCATCTCGGTTATCTTTGCCGTATCGTTTGCGATCATGATCTACATTGCGACCGACCTTTTCAAGAACGACATGACCTCGTTTATCGAGAACAACAACCACCGGATATCGTCGTCGGCGGCGCAGAGCCTTGAAATCTATATCCGGAACATCATCGAAAAGAGCTATATCGCAGCGGACGAGCTTTCGCGCAACGCCGCCTCGTCCGTCCCGGTCACGGAGGAGACGGTGTCAGACTCGCTTGCCTCGCTCTTCCTCTCCAGTTCCAACGACATCTTCTATCTGGCAATCGTCGAGCGGACGGACGCCCCTTCCGGAACGGGGGAGGAGCCGGATATCCGTATCAGAAAGAACGTCTACAACCAGAACTTCTTCACCATGAACGAGCTCGACTACGGATCCCTCCCGGAAACCGTAGCGTCACTTTCCGGCGAAATAACCGAAGGGCTCAGGCTGCATGTACGCGTCTTCAACGCATCGCCGCACTTTTCTTACCCTGTTACGGGGCTCATTATACCCTACCAGGCGCTGGACGAGAATACCGCAAAAAGCGTCCTGGTACTGTTCATCAAGACGGACGTTCTCAGAAACATCGTCCATTCCACCGACATCACCACGACCTATATCATCAGCGAGGACGGCACCATACTGGTCCACCCCGACCTCAAGCAGGTGCTCAACAGCCAGGACGTTGTAAAGCTCCCGATCTATCAGGACTTCCATACAAACGCACTGGACAACGGCCAGAAGCATTTCACGGAGAACGGCGACGCAAAGATCGGCTCGTACCAGCGGATAAACTTTGCCGGTTTCTCGCTCGGCGTCATCACAACGGTAGACGAATCACGCGCGTTTGAGGCGGTCCACAAGGTGCAGCGGCGCAACCTTCTCACAGCGGCTATCATCGTCACGACGGTGATCCTCCTCATCTACTTCTTCGCCAAGACGATCACCGTCCCTGTACGAAAGCTTGTCCGCGGCGCGCATGAGATCGAGGAAGGAAACTACACCGTACGGATAAAGTCGCTCTTCAATGACGAGATCGGGCTCCTCACCGATTCGTTCAACAGCATGAGCGGCGGCCTCCAGGAACGGGAGCGTATCAAGGACGCATTCGGCAAGTTCGTCAATCCGGAGATCGCCGAACGCGTTGCACGCGAGGAACTCACACTGGGTGGAGAGGAGAAACAGGCTGCCGT
>CAZAHA010000157.1:0-6895 GCA_964484915.1 uncultured Leptospirales bacterium | reverse complement strand
TAGGAAAGGTGTTCTCAATCGGGACGTTCGATTCCGTAAACACGATCGGCTCCGTACCGGTACTGTTCCTCGATCCCGCGCACGCACAGCTTTCTGGTGAACAGTTGAAAAATGCTGATGATACTATTCAGCGCCACAATATCCGGACGGTTTTCATGCACCATCCGCCGGCACTGTGCCCCGTACCCCAGATGGACGCCAAGTATCCGCTTGTCAACCATGATGAGGTCCTTGGACTCTTCGTCAAACGCGGAATCCGTCATGTTTTCTGCGGCCATTATCATCTCGAAAAGCAGTGTACCGTAGACGGTGTCGCAATCCATATTACGCCGTCCACGTTCTTTCAGCTTGATGACAACTCGGAAGGATTTGCTCTTCTGACGCATACCATCGGCTGGCGCATCATTGAACTCGACGGAGACAACCTTTATACGAGGATACAGTGGCTGTGACCGACAGAATTACTGCCGACGTAAAGTACCTGAAGAAGCTCTTCCTCTTTCCCGATTCCCAGGATCGTTTCCGCGACTTCGGTCACATGATCCTCGACATGCTCCATACATCGTTCAAGGAAAAGAACGGCATTCATTCGTCCATATCGCTTACCGACCTCGAGAAGCTTTTCTCGCAGACGACGATCCCCCGTGATCCCAAACTGCTGCGCGACATCTTCCCGGAGATACACGAAAAGATCGTCAAACATTCCGTCAAGGTATACAGTCCCTATTATATCGGCCACATGACAAGCGCCGTACCGTACTTTACCATCCTTCTCGAGATGATCATAAGCTCACTCAACCAGAACCAGGTAAAGATAGAGACCGCAAAGGCGTCGACCTACGTCGAACGCGAGCTTATCGCCTGGATACACCGTCTTATCTACGAGCGTGAAGAGTCATTCTATAAAAACACCATACAGAACTACAACGTCGCTTTGGGTAATGTTACCTCCGGCGGGACGCTCGCAAACATGACCGCGCTTTGCGCAGCGCGGAACAAGCTCTTTTGCGCAGACGGAAGCTTTCCCGGCATCATGAAAGCGGGAATCGCCGCCTCATACAGCCACTACAACACCGAGCGGTGCGTCATGATCATGTCCAAACGGGGACATTACTCGTTCGACAAGGTCGCGGATGTGGCCGGGATCGGCACCGACAACCTGATCAAGATCGATGTGGATTCATCCAACAAGATAGACATCCTCAAACTGAAGAAAGAGCTTGCACTGATCGACGAATACAATGACACACATGATAAGAAGATCCGCATCCTCTCGCTTATCGGCATCGCCGGCACAACCGAGACCGGAAATATCGATAACCTGCAGAAGCTCCAGGCGATTGCATCGGAACGGCAGATCCACTTTCATGTGGACGCGGCATGGGGCGGTCCGGTCCTCTTCGTGAAGGACTACAAGCATCTGTTTACGGGCATCGAAAAGGCCGACTCGGTAACGTTTGACTCGCACAAGCTTCTGTATCTTCCGTTGTCTATGGGGATGGTCCTCTTCCGAAACGAGCATGATCTTTCACACATACGGCACACAACAAGCTATGTGGTCCGGAAACAGTCACGCGATTTGGGTAAGTTTACCATCGAGGGGTCACGCCCGTTTACGGCACTCCGCCCCTGGGTCGCGCTCAAGGTAATCGGCTCCGAAGGGTTCCGTCTGCTCTTTGAGAACGCGTTCAGTATGACGTCATACCTTCGCACGAAGATAGACATACATCCCAATTTCGAGGCGATGAATACGCCGGAACTTTTCATCTGTAATTACCGGTTTGTTCCGGAGGAGGTGAAGCAGAAACTGCTTGAGCTTCTTCCGGAAAGGGATGATCCACGTCAGCTGAAGAAGGTACAGCGGATAAACCGCCATTTGAACGACCTTAACCTGCAGCTACAC
Organism: uncultured Leptospirales bacterium; assembly: GCA_964484915.1. Lineage (GTDB taxonomy): Bacteria > Spirochaetota > UBA4802 > UBA4802 > JAFGJZ01 > CAZAHA01. Next base: position 4,992 of record CAZAHA010000157.1, on the reverse strand, counting down.
CGCGAGATACGCAACAACAACAGATCATTCGTCTCGCGCACGATTCTCGAAGCGACCAAGTACGCTCCAGACGAGATCCTGGTGCTGCGTGCGATAACAATCAATCCGCTGACGGACAATCGTATCATACATGAAATCCTGCTCGAACATGACGAGCTCGGCTGCAGGCTCTATCAGTCACAGTACAGAGGCAGGCTATCATCTATCTGAAATGCTCAGCGGTAAGTTCATAGTCCTGGCCGGATATCAGTCCGTCATCGCGGAGCGATCCCAGGATATCCATGCAGCAGGAGAGATAATCCACGTTCCTGCTGTACGGCGTCTTGTCGGGATACAGCAGAAGAGCGGCAAGCCGTACCGTCTGGTCAAGCGTCAGTTCAGAAACATACTCGCCGTAAAACACAAGCGATGCCCGCTGGAAGCCTCTGTATTCGCCGAACTGCATCTCGTTCATGAGGCGGCACATCACGTCATCAGATGTATCCGACTCCATATGCAGAAGCCATGAAGCGGCAATCGGCCGTACACGGTTGCCGTACCACGAATCACCGCCATACCGTAATAGAAAAAGGGAGTGGGTGACCAGACGGGGATAATCCTTTTTTCCGCTATGGGAGAGGAAGGAACAGATAAACGGGGCAGATGATTCTTGGCAGCCGTACAAAAGCGACGCTGTGACGGCAGACGGTGCGATCCTGCCGCGTACCGTCGGAGTGCATCCGGAATAACTGCCGGTAAACGATACAGCGTATACATATGTGTCATACACCGTAAATGCCGCCGTACCAAACAGAGCAAGAAGAACAGGAACAGCGATTATCAGTAATTTTGTTCGCATAACCGGAATGAACGGGTCTCCATGGTCATGGTTTCGGTGCGGGTTTCGCGTACACTGCTGACGCCTCCGTGAACGGCACGGTGTGTGTCTTGCCGTTATGCGTGATTGTTACCGTAGATGCCGTGTTGTCCGTTTCCTTAATGGTAATCCGGGCTCCTTCCTGCAGATACTGGGGAAGATCACCGTTTTGCATGGATCTGTCAATGATGACCACATCGCCGGGCGCATAGTTGATGAGTACGCGCCGCCGCATCATGGACCTGAAGCGTTCGTACCACTGTCCGCCGGATGATTTCTCTGTTTCAAAAAAATCGAGGATCTTGAAAAGCTGGGAACATGTCTCAGGTGAAATGTGATGCTCCAGACGGCACGCCTCGCCGGACGCGTTTTGCTTTTCAATAAAGAGGATTTTGTTGAGGAAGGTCGCAATAAGGCGGTGCTTGTCGTAGACCTTCTTCGCAACGGCGGTACCCTTTTCTGTGAGTTCTATGTATCCGTATTTCTCGTAGTTAATCAGTCCCTGTTCCTTCAGCTTGTTGAGGGCCGCCGTTACGCTCGGCATCTTTATGTCCAGTTCGGATGCAATGTCCTTGACGCGGACGATTTTATTACGCCTGGCAAGGATCGATATAGTTTCGATGTAATCTTCCATATGAGCGGAAAGATCGGTGGAATAAAAGTGTTTCTCGGGTCCGCAGACGTTATCAGCCATCATTGTTCCTGTTTTTGTTGACGGAGTGTGCTGTATACTCTTCACCGTTCAGCGAATAATCTCCGAATACCCTGGGCGCCTGTTGTTTCAGTATCTCAAGCATCAGATAGCAGACGATCCGTATTTCCCACTGCGCGCGCTTCTCCAGACGCAGGTCAAACATATGACGGTACTCACGGAAGTTTGCAGTAAAGACGAGTTCACTGGCAACCGCGTTGGGCAGGACGAAACGAGCATCCTCCTTTAGGATACCCATGGTGCGGAGTATGCCGTATACCCTGCGGCTTTCTTCCATGAATTCGTTGTAGATCCGTGACGCTTCACCATGGCGTTCTATGGACGGCGGGGTAATGTAGCGGTACTCCTTCTCATCCACATAACGCTGTGACTGTTGCGAAAAGCTTGCCAGACGGTGGCGCACAAGCTGATGGGTACAGCTTCTTGAAACGCCCGCTATCCTGAAGGTCGCTGAAGCGTGTTCGATGATGGACAGATGGCCGCGACCTATCGCGTTCTGTATAAAGTTTTCGTTTGATCCCAATCTGTCTAAAGACAGATAGCATGTTCTTCCCGCCTCCTCGATGATCCTTTCGGCATTGGGAGTGATTGAGAGCAGTGTAATGTCTGCGTGTGGTCTGTTCATGTTAAAAACTCATTCCTGAAAATCCCATAAACGCCAGGGACATCAGCCCGGCGATGATAAACGTAATCGGCATCCCTCTGAGGTGCTCCGGTATGTCGGCCGTTTCAAGCCGTTCACGTATTCCTGCCATGAGGATCAGTGCGAGTGTAAAGCCGACCCCGGCGCCGAATCCCTGTACGATACTCTTCAGCAGGCCGAGCTCGGCGTCAACAAAACCCGAATCGATGTTCAGTACCGCAACGCCGAGGACGGCGCAGTTTGTGGTGATAAGCGGCAGAAATATACCCAGCGCCCGGTAGAGTACGGGCGACAATTTATTAATTGCCATCTCGACAAGCTGAACGATCGACGCAATAACCAATATAAAGACAATTGTCCTAAGAAAGGTAATGTTAAATGGAAGCAGGAGATACGCATAGATAAGATAGGTGATAAACGACGCAAGAGTCATAACGAAAATGACGGCAAAGCCCATTCCGAGCGCCGAATCCAGCTTCTTGGAGACGCCGATAAAGGGACAAAGCCCCAGCATCTGCGACAGAACATAGTTATTGATAAAGACTGTCGAAATAATAATGAGAAAAAATACCTTAATTTCCATACAGTTCCCTATTTTCGTGATTTGAATACATTCATCGCCCAGACCATGAGCCCCAGCGTGATAAATGCGCCTGGGGCTAGCGCCATCATTCCTGCCGCCTTCATTCCCGGTATGAGCGTCAGTCCGAGGAGCTTGTTGGCGCCCAGCGTCTCGCGGAAAAACGACAGAATCACGAGTGTCATGCCGAAACCGAGCCCCATACCCAGACCGTCGATTATTGAGATAATGATACCGTTTTTTGAGGCGAACTCCTCGGCCCGTCCCAGAATCATGCAGTTTACGACAATGAGCGGAATAAATATGCCGAGACTGTTGTATACATCCTGCTGATACGCCTTGAGGACGATCTCCACGACGGTAACGAAGGTGGCGATAACGGTTATGAATACCGGTATTCGCACATGTGACGGTACGGCGCTTTTTATCGCGGAAACGATAACGTTGGAACCGACCAGGACAAATGTCGTAGCAAGAGTCATCCACAGGGCGTTGGACACCGACGTGGTAACGGCGAGTGTGGGACAGAGCCCTATTCCAAGGACAAGAATCGGGTTTTTATCAATAAATCCTTTCAGAAATTCCCGTTTTACGCTCATCGATCCTCCATAAAGTTACCGGCCCTGCTGTATGACTGATCTGAAAGTGTCTATCCCTTCCTCTACACCGTCGCGGACAGCCTTGGTTGTAATGGTGGCGCCGGTAATTGCGGAAATCTCGTTATTCTGCTGCAGATCATCCGCCATCGATTCTTTCCAGTCGCCCTTCTTGACGATGAATATCTGACGCGTCGCATCGAGATTCCTGAACTGCTTCTGAAACCACGGGGTTGTATCGCCGTCAAACCGTGCGTTGCCTGTTATGGCGTCCCAGATAGTGTTTTTGGAAGCAACCTCGGTAATCCGTGCGCCAAGGCCTGGTGTTTCGCTCTGCGAAAGAACCGATATTCCGGTGATGGTCATCGACTCGTTGACGCCTACCATGATGCGTATGGTCCCGGAGTAGCCCGCTTTTTCGGTTATAAAAGCATACCCGGTGACGCTTTTTCCGTCAACCGTCTTCTCGGCTATCCAGTAAAATGTATTATTCCTGTTGGGGTGTTCCTTCCGGCCGATTATCGTATAATCCGGCAGTACACGGGATAGCGATTCCTTCTCCTTCTCCTCTGCTATCCTGGCGATACGCTCATTCGTCAGTGAATTGACGCCGGCAAGCAGGATTCCGGCTGCCAGCGTCACGACTGTCAGTATCAGTGCGGGCTTTACAAACTCCTTCATCGTGATCCTCCCCGTGTCCCATATACCCGTGGTCTGGTCAGGCGGTCAATGATCGGAACGGCGGCGTTCATGAGCAGTATGGAATAGGATACACCCTCCGGGTATCCGCCCCACAGCCTGATCAATGCGGCAAGTATTCCGCCGCCGGCTCCGAAGATGAGCATTCCGCGCGACGTTACGGGGGAGGTGACCATATCGGTCGCCATGTAGAGGGCGCCGAGGAACAGTCCCCCGCCCAGAAGATGAAAGATGAGCGCCCGCTCCGGATAGGTAAAACCGGTCGCGGTATAGTACAGATAGATTATGGCACTAAACGACACGATGTACGATAGAGGAATCTCCCATCGTATGATCCTCTTCACAAGCAAAAACAGCGCCCCTGCAAGCAGGAGAACGGCTGATGTTTCACCGATGCAGCCCCCTATGTTTCCGACAGCCATCGATGTCAGTATCTGGTCGCTGAAGATCAGTTCATACAGTTGCTGCGGATTCACATCGTTGGTCTCAATGATCGAGCGGGCCTCTTTTAGAGCCGAAAGCGGAGTCGCCTGCGATACTGCGTCATACGCTTTTCGTCCGATCGACGTTGAGTTTGAGAGGACCTGGCTGAAAACAGATCCGTTTTCATACTCATGCCAGTGTGTGGTCATGATTGCCGGCCACGACGCCATGAGAAACGCGCGGGCGCCGAGTGCAGGGTTAAAGATATTATGGCCGATGCCTCCAAAGAGCTCCTTGATGATGATAACAGCAAATGCCGATCCGAGCGCGGGGATCCACAGCGGCACTTCCGGCGGAAGATTCATGGCAAGGAGGAGCCCCGTAAGGACGGCTGAACCGTTGTGTACGGTCAGCGTACGGCAAAGCGCCAGCCTGATAAGAAACTCGGATGCGCAGGCCGAAGCGACGGCGACCGTCATGACC
>CAZAHA010000156.1:0-6902 GCA_964484915.1 uncultured Leptospirales bacterium | reverse complement strand
AATTGTTATCATGAGTAAGTGTCGACGTACCGCGCATTGATGTGATTGTATGCATACACGGGTATAACGCGGATCGGCATATGAAATGTATTAAACATGCATATATAGTGGCGTTGGCCATCTTCTTTTTCCGGTGATAATCGCCGCCAATAAGGCGTATGATTACAAGATGCTGCTTCTGACCGGTAATTCGCCTGTCGGAAGCGGACGTGGTTATACCGGTATTGCTGATCCGTTCGGCGGTTCATTTGTCTACAATCCGGCCGGTCTTGCAGGCGAAGTGTCGAGTTCGACTTCGATCCATTACGGAAGCCTTACAGGATCATACGCTTATCCATCGTTAATCGGTGTGTATCCAAACCGCTTCTTCAAGGGCGGGTTCGAGTACTCTTCATTGAATTACTTTGACAGCGACACCATCGATACGCACATCCTGCGCTTCGCAGCGGCACAGTCGCTGAATGACGACTATGATGTCGGCATTTCTTTAAACTACTACTACCTGAACCGTCTCTCACCGGCGTCGTATTTTTCGATAACAGTGGGAGGTATTTACCACGTAGATTATGAGTATTCTGTTACCCGGTCGATCGGCCTGTACGACATCAACGCGGGAATCATCATAACGCCTGGCTTCTTTGTTGAAGGAGAGGATGCTGCCGATGAGTATACGAGTCTCTCAACCTGGGGTGTTGGATACAGTTTTACGTTTTACCGTGATAGAAACATATCACTGAAATGGTTTCAGGAAGCAGCAGTGCTTAGCGATTACTTCCAGCTTCCCTTCAAGAACGGAATCGAGGCACAGCTCTTTCAGGACTATTATCTCCGTGCCGGCATGATTTTGCCTGATGCATACGGGTTTGGAAACGTGACGATGGGAGCCGGATATGCAATATCCAGCGAGACGTTCACAGGAAGCATAGACTACTCGCTCGTGCACAGGCAGAAGGACTCCTTTGTCCACTATGCCGGGGTATCGTTCAGCTTCAGCTCAAGCATACGCCGCAGAAACGACATCAGGCTTCAGCCGAGGCGCTATTATTTTTCACCAAACGGCGACGGGGTCCACGACTCGATGATCATTAACACACAGGAATACGACAATATCAAGGAATGGACATTTACGATACACTCTGTGGATGAGAAGACTGTCCGGACAATGACATACAAAACGATCAATAAGGGAACGATATTCGAGAAGGTGCTTTCCAAGGAGAGCTCGTTCCAGCTGCCGGAGCAGTTTGTATGGGACGGTAAGGATGATGACGGCGAGACTGTACCTGACGGTGACTATGTCGCCTACCTCACGATCATCACAAACAACGGTAGCACGATCGAGCAGCGGACACCTGTACTGACCGTCGATACGGTTGCTTCACGTGCGGAGCTTTCAATCAACAAAACGATGATCTCACCGCAGACCGATTCCGTTACCATCCGTCAGACCGTAACAACAGACACGGATCCAACCGCGTTATGGACAGCTACCATTACGAACACATCAACCGACAAAGTTGTGCTCACGGAAGAGTGGAAGAACGGTGAACTTCCGGAGAAGTTTGAATGGGCGGGTCTCGACGACAACGGTAATCCGGTAAGCGATGGAATCTATACATACACGCTTCGTTCTGAGGACCGGGCAGGAAACACGTACTCTACCTCTATCGATAACATAATGATGGTTACCGGACTCATCAAGATTGATGCATACACCGGTAGCAAGTATTACGGGCCGGATGACCGGAGAATCGTCTTTATTACGGACATTCCGCAGCGTGAGATGGTCAACCGCTCAACCATCATTATCCTTACACAGCCGGACGGACGCGAAATTGCACGGATCGATAATCCGCACTCCAGCCAATACGTGGAATATGAAGCGCTTGACCAGCTTGATGACGGGGCATATACATACTACATGAAAGTGAACTACACGACAGGCGATAATCCGGAGTCCGCCCGGCAGATATTTTATGTTGACAGAAAGCGTCCCGAGGTGCTTGTTCGCGTGTCGCCGGAAACGTACCAGAACACTACCGCGTCCCTTTCGGTTTCGGCTGATGTGACTGACACGAGCGGCGTCAGATTCTGGGAGATGAGGCTGTTATACGACGGTGTACTCCTGTCACGGAACAGCGGTGATGGGAACATGCCCGATACCGTTGAGATGCGGATCATGCAAAACAGCGGCATCACGTATGAACCCTATACCCGATTTACGCTGGAGCTTGACATACGCGACAACGCCGGAAACATCCTTGAAGAGAGCATCTTTCTTCCTGAGGTCGGTATAAGGAAGGATGACGAGCCGCTTATTCTGAGAATACCGCTTGCAGTTCCGGCTGCGGCCGATGATGACCGCCTTCAATACTATGAAAGGCTGATCAGGGAGTATTATGCGGCATCGATTAGACGACTAACTGTTGACATATACTCGAACGATGACATAACTGCAAAGATTATCGAGGAGAGACTCGAAAAGATGCCGCCTGAGGGATCGGTAACAGTCCGCCGGCACAATCTTGATGGCGACACGGAAGAACCGCACATGCACGTCTACGCGGCGGAGTGATACTACGTGTGTAATACCGGACAACAATCCGCACTGATATATCCCGTTTGAAGTGACCGGTCCGGGAAGCGGCTTTCTCAACAGATACTTTTTACCGGAAGATGACCATGCGTATCCATCGCAGAACCGGCTTTCCGGAAACTCAACTGTAGTGGATTCCCGTATGATAATTGCGTTTTCAGACCTTGACGGTACCTTTCTCGACCACCGGACATACCGGTATGACCGGTCTCTCGACGGATATAACCTCCTGCAGGAGTGTTCGATACCGCTTATCTTCGTGTCCAGCAAGACATTTGAAGAAATGTCGCAGTTTTGTATTAAGCTTGGACATACCTTCCCCTTCATATTCGAAAACGGCGGCGGGTTCGGCAGATACGACAGCAATGACAACGCCTTTTATCCTGAACTTACCGGCATCCGGTATGAGGACCTTGTGGCATCCAAGGAGACACTGAAGCGGGCAGTCGAAGTGCCGATAGTTACCTTCGATGAGATGAGTGTCGCTGATGTGGCAGCATGTACCGGCCATCCACAAAGCGATGCAGTGTCCGCAAAGAAGCGGATGGGCTCCCTTCCGTTTCTATCAAAGACCGGGGCCGCAATTGATCTTGACAGGGTGAACGGCATTCTGAAAGAGTATGGTACCGTCTGTACGAAAGGCGGCAGACTCTACAGTTTTTCGTCGGTCTCGTCGACGAAGGGTACAGCGGTTCTCGATTATATTCGGACACAGGGAAGCGGCAATGTCGTGTCGATGGCAGTCGGAGACTCGGAAAACGATGTTCCCATGCTGGATGCCGTTACCAGTCCGTACGCTGTCCGCCGCCATGACGGGACACACCTTCAGAACAAACGGTATCATATAACAGCATCCGCCGGTCCGGAAGGGTTTACTGAGGCGGTAAAACATTTTGTGGATAGTTTGCCATGCATAGAGTGATAGAATACGGCCTGCTGCCGTTCAAGATTCTCCTACACGTCGCCGTCGGGGCGGTACATTTTCTCTACGAATTCTTCATGTCGCTGTCATTGTGGAACCGGCTCATTCTGGGTATGTCCTTCATTGGTATAGCCGCCGTCCTTCTGCCTGTTGCCACCTTTGACATCCTTGGGATAGAGTATCAGGTCAACAACCCGTTGTCGATCCATGTTATCGTTCTGGTCATGCTCTTCGATCTCAGCGTCTTCGTCACCGGATTCTGGGTTTTCGCCGTCAGGATGTCGATAACGCTGTACTACTGTTTGCACTTTTTGATTCTCTTTGCTACCGGTAACGTTACCAGTGCCGAACCGGTCGGCCTTGCTTTGGGATTTGCCGTGAACATCCTGATGATACTCATGTATATGGCGTTATCGGGGCTACACTACTACTATGCAGACAGATAATCGTTCAGTCTGACGGAGGCCGTATCATGGAATCACTCGACACGCTGGTCCGCATGGCGCGGGAGGCGGCACACCATGCCTACGTTCCCTATTCCAACTTTCCGGTTGGAGCCGCGCTTCTCGCCGATAACGGAAAGATCTATACCGGCTGTAACGTGGAAAACGCAGCATACGGATTGACCCTGTGCGCGGAAAGAAACGCGATTACGACAGCCGTTGCAGACGGTGCAAGAAGGATCAGCGTCATAGCCGTTTCCGCCGGAACAACAAACCATATTACGCCATGCGGTTCGTGCCGACAGGTCATCTCCGAGTTTTCGGACAGTTCCACGAGGATTCTCTGCCTCAACCGTGACGGTGACGTGCGGACCTTTACGGTTGCCGAACTCCTGCCGGAGGGGTTTGTCCTGGACAGTGGCGAAAAATGACATGTAGTGCGGTCGAATGGTTCGGTTACGCGGCATCATCTGTTGTAGCCGTATCACTCATGATGAGTTCCATAGTGAAACTCAGATGGTATAATCTTGCGGGCGCGTCACTTTTTTCCGTATACGGACTCTTGATCGGCTCGTTTCCGGTGTTTTTTCTCAACGCCTTCATCGCGGGGGCGGATGTGTATTATCTGATAAAACTGTACCGTACTGAGGAGCATTTCTCCCTTCTTGAAATTACCAGTGGTTATGAGTACGCTGTGGCGTTTCTGGAGTACAACAGGGATGACATACGCCGGATATTTCCGGACTTCAATTTCACCCTGACACAGGAGATGCTCATCTTTCTCCTTTTGAGGGATGCAGTGCCCGCCGGAATGCTGATCGGTAGACATGAGGATGACTCGTTTCAAGAACTGCTCGATTATGTGACTCCCTCATACCGGGACCTGAAACTCGCACAGTTTATTCTGAAGGACCGTTCCGGTGTATTCACCGAACGCGGCATCCGCCGTTTCAGGAGTGAACCATATTCATCCTTCCATGAACAATACCTGCAGCGTGTCGGCTTTTCCCGCATGATCCGCCCTGACGGTTCCGTTTACTATGAATATCTCCTCTCAAACGGTTGAAAACTCAAGCACACTTTTCTGGCTGTAGTGCTCGTTGGGTCTGATCAGTGTTGACGGAAATGACGGCCTGTTCGGTGTGTCCGGATAGTGCTGGGGTTCAAAACAGAATCCCGCGTGTTTCCCGTAAACCGAACCTGACTTGCCCGAAACACCGTTTATATAGGCTCCCGAATAGAACTGTACACCCGGTTCGGTAGTAGACAGGGTCATCCGTATGCCGGTTTCCCGTGAGTGCGCGCTGCATGCGTTCGTTGGACGTACGGTTCGTTGAAGAACATAGTTGATATCGAAGTCCCGGCCGGGATACTCCGCGAGCCGTTCGGAGAGGAGCGTTTCATTTCTGAGGTCGAAGAAAGTTCCAGCAACGGGTACAATGCGGCCCGTGGGAATGTTGGATTCGTCGACTTCCGTATACCCATCACTTGATACGGAAAATATGTGATCGGTTATATCGTTTCCGCCGGCACCGTTCAGGTTGAAATAGGAGTGGTTGGTAAGGCTGATATGGGTGGGAGCGTCCGTAATGGCGGCATATTCAAAGATAATGGAATTGTCTATAAGCGTAACCGTCAGCCGGGCGGTCACTGCTCCGGGGAATCCGTCGTTTCCGTCGGGATCGACATGGACCAGCGTCACCGAATGCGTTGTCGCAGATTCTGTCGTCCAGACGGATCTGTCGAAACCGTGAGAACCGGAATGGAGCGTGTTCCCGTTTTCGTTTTGTGTAACATGGTACTCTTTTCCGTCAATGGAGAAGGTTCCGCCGGATATACGGTTTGAATATCTGCCGATAGTCGCGCCGAAGAAGGAGTTTCCTGATACGTATTCCTCCAGAGTGTCGTATCCCAGAACGATATCACGTACCGCATTATTGCGGTCCCTGACCCGGAGTGAAGTAATTGTGGCTCCGTAATCAGTCACATCGCATGAAAGAATACCGTTGTTGAGCGTATAAAGTGTCACATCCTGACCGTTCAGTGTACCAAAGCGTTTCGAATTCATACTCCTCTCCTGGATACATTGCTGTGTATGTGTCATTATTCATGGTGCTGCCAAGCGGATATGGATGACGTATTGTGTATCCTGTAAATGCTTCTGTCAACTGTTTATACATTCGTTGCAGGCAGGCGGCACCGGCATCTGCACTTCTTTCCGGCTATGAATAGATCTCCACTCTGTTCGTCTTGCTCCGTTTCACGCTGCCAGATACGGACAATTAAACGGGTTCGGCCTGAACAATCACATCAGCTACACACTGGATCATGTTCAATAGTTTCAGGATGAGCCGCCTGTTATGAAAAAATACTTGTCACTGGAAAGGATACTAATTATGAAAGAATTAATAATTTCGTGTTAATGGCCCGCAATTACATGATGTGATCCCTCTACAAACACGGCAGGAAGGTGGTACAATGGTAATGAATGCTCTCCGTACGTTTTTTTTGCGTCTATACGAAGACGATACCTATATTATATATCAGAAGGCACATATTCTTATGTGGATAGAGCTTGTGCTGATAGTGCTCTCATCGATCTCTCTTGTCAGTACCAACATACTCTCGCCGCAGATCGCCTCCGGAGTCCATAACATTGGGATAATCAAGATCATTATATCATATCTGATCTGTCTTGCCCTGCTTAAGGCTGGGAAATACCAATTTGCCACATATATTGCCATTCTCGTTCCGCTTATTCTCATCTTCTACCAGGCGCTTCATGTGCCGAACATGCTGGGAAAGTATATATACCTGTTCTCCATTCTTGTCTTTATACTGACGGCCGGGCTGTTTGGGACACGGTCTGCCCTAATCCTCATCACCGGAACAGTTATTATCGTTGTGTCGGTCATCACGTTGACCTCCGTATGTATAATTC
>CAZAHA010000155.1:0-6906 GCA_964484915.1 uncultured Leptospirales bacterium | reverse complement strand
TGCGAAAAATTTTATAGTATTTGCCATTGCGTCCGTTTCCTTCTGGGTGATCGGAGGGGGTATGATGTTTGGTGACGGAAACGCCGTCTTCGGGATCGAGGGTCTGTTCTTCCTCTCCGGTGCGGACAACTCGCCGCTGACCGGTGATCTGTACAGCGGTGTGTACGGCGCCATCTCCTGGGCCGGCGTGCCCCTTACCGCAAAGTTCTTCTTTCAGCTGGTCTTTGCGGCGACCTGCGCGACTATCGTCTCTGGAGTTGTCGCAGAACGGATCAAGTTCCACTCATTCATCATTTTCTCTTTCATACTGGTCGCGCTCGTCTATCCGGTAAGCGGACACTGGATATGGGGCGGCGGCTGGCTCGGCTCAATCGGCATGCTCGACTTCGCAGGCTCAACCGTGGTACACAGCGTCGGCGGGTGGGCTGCCCTTGCAGGCGTCATCTTTCTTGGCCCCCGCAGCGGAAAATACAAGGAGGACGGTTCGGTCAATCCGATCTTCGGGCACAACATGTCGCTGGCCACGTTGGGAGCGTTTGTGCTGTGGTTCGGCTGGTTCGGCTTTAATCCCGGATCGACGATGGGAGTGGGAGACGGTAGCGCAATCGCCCACATTGCCTTTACAACCAACACGGCGGCCGCTACCGCAATATTGAGTGCCACCGCGACATCATGGATCTTGCAGAAGAAACCCGATCTCTCCATGATACTGAACGGCGCCCTTGCCGGCCTTGTCGCGATAACCGCACCGTGCGCGTCTGTAACCGGCGGTTCAGCATCCCTGATAGGACTGATTGCCGGTATACTGGTTGTGCTGTCTGTATTCTTCTTTGACAGGGTAAGACTCGATGATCCGGTCGGCGCACTGTCGGTGCATCTTGTGAACGGAATCTTCGGGACGCTCGCACTCGGTCTGTTCGCCGACGAGACACTGGCCGGCGTAAACGGCCTCTTCAACGGCGGCGGTTTCGCTCTTCTCGGCGCACAGCTTGTCGGCATTGTGTCCGTAGGAGCCTTTACCTTCGGTGTTACCTCTGCTGTGTGGTTTATACTGAAAAAGACCATTGGTTTACGTGTGTCTCAGCGGGAAGAGGTACTGGGGCTTGATATCGGTGAGCACAGCATGAAGTGCTACCCGGATTTTCAGAGTTTTCTGACCAAGTAAGGAGTGATATATGAAACTGGTTATAGCGGTAATTCAGCCTGAAAAACTGACCGAAGTGAAAAACGCCCTCACCCGTGCCGGCATCGGAAAGATGACCGTGTCCAACGTTATCGGCTGCGGCCAGCAGGGCGGATTTGAGGAACACTACCGCGGCGCAATTGTGGAAGTAAACCTGCTGGACAAGGTGCGCATCGAAATAGCGGTTAACGATGAATACGCGGAGAAGGCAGTAGACGCAATCTGCGATTCCGCGTATACCGGAAGGATCGGCGACGGCAAGATCTTCATTCTGCCGATGGAGGAGTGTATCCGGGTCCGTACACGGGAGCGCGGTGCCGAGGCGATCGGCTGACGTACAGGGCGGCGGAAGCAGCCGCCTTTTTTTTAAAGTCCGTGATTTTGCCCACGGCAAAAGAGAGCGGCTGGATTGAATAGTGGACGACATGTCCCCGGACATCGCCCATCATGCCGACAGAGGTTACGACGATGGTTCCCATCCGTGATTTGACGAAGTCGGGCCTCTTCAGCAGCATTCGCTAAAGTATGCTGCGCAGCCACTGTCAAACTCGACCAGCACCCTGATGTGGTGCTTCCTGATGCCGATCCTGCCCACATCCATCGTAAACTGTCTGCTGGGGGGAAACCGCTTAACGGTATGACCTGCCGTCATGGACGACTCCGGACCACTCGTGATGACACAATTACCGAAGTGTACCATGGCGGCGACGCTGATGCAAGCAAAAATGGATACGCGTCGGCCCATGCTTCACATTGACTTTCTGGTGATATAACGGTAGTTTATTCCACAACGGCAACTGCTGACAGGAAGGAATGAAAAGTGAAACGTATAATAGGATTTCCCGAAAACATATTGTGGGGGGCGGCGACTTCCTCATACCAGATCGAGGGAGCGTATGACGCGGACGGCAAGGGCAGAAGTATCTGGGACGAATTTACCGAACGGGAAGGTGTCATAAAGGACGGGTCAACAGGGAAGACCGCATGCAACCACTACAGCCGGTACAAAGAGGATGTAGGGCTCATGAAGAAGCTCAACCTCGGGTCTTACCGCTTTTCCGTATCGTGGCCGCGGATCATACCCGACGCAAGCGGGCAGATCAATCCGAAGGGAATCGACTTCTATATGAGGCTGGTGGATGAACTCCTGTCAAAGAATATCCGGCCGTTCGTAACGCTCTTTCACTGGGACCTTCCCCAATGGATGGAGAAAAAGGGCGGGTGGCTCAACCGCGACAGCGCCGGATACTTCGCAGACTATGCCTTCGCCGTCAGCCGCAGGCTTGGTGACCGGGTCAAGCTGTGGACAACATTGAACGAACCGCTCTCGGTCGTTTCCGCGGGGTACATTTCGGGCGACCACGCGCCGGGGCACAAGAGCCTGTTCAAGGGGTTTACCGCTGCGCACAACCTGCTCCGCGCTCACGGAAAAGGGATGACGGTACTTCGCCAGACGGTTCCGGACGCGGAGGCGGGCATTGCACTCAACCTTTTCCCGATTGTTCCTGAGCGTCCACGGGACCAGTCATTTGCCAACGGGATAGACACGTTCGTGAACAGTTTCTTCCTGGATCCAATACTGAAAGGACGCTACCCGAAGCCGTTCTGGCCGGTACTGCATCTTTTCATGAAACGGGCAAAAAGCGCCGACATAATGGAGATATCTCAGCCTGTCGACTTTATCGGTGTAAACCACTATACGCGTATCCTGGTACGGAAAAAACTGATACCTGAGTTTAAGCTGACATTTGAGGAGTTTCCTGAGGTGAGCCCCCGCCATACCGAACTTGGCTTTGAAATCGTTCCGGACAGCTTCTACGACATGCTCCTGTGGCTCAAGAAGAACTATGACAATCCGCCAGTCTATATTACTGAGAACGGCGCCGCGTTTAACGATACGGTTAAGAACGGGAAGGTTGACGACATACGGCGCCTGCGCTACCTGGAAGAGTATCTGGTGAGGCTGCGCAACGCGATTGACGCGGGCTGCGACATAAAGGGCTACTTTGTCTGGAGTCTTCTGGACAATTTTGAATGGTCGTACGGATATGATATGCGGTTTGGCCTGATTTATGTTGACTACACTACACAGAAGCGGATCATCAAGCGGAGCGGCCGCTGGTATGCCGACTTGTGCAGGAAGAGTCAATTTTTAATGGAGTATGACAGGAAATGAAAGAAATCACATACAGTACGATACCCTGTTCCGGGATTCAATGCGTCCGTTCACTGTGGGACGAGCTTCGAACTCTGCACCATGACGATTCCGTGTTTTTCAAGGATTACTACCGGAGCATAACGTTTGAGAAGCGTATGCAGAAGTTTCTGGATCTTCCCGAAGACAGGGTTCTGATAGACCTGGCCGCAAACGGCGGTGAAACGGTCGGGTACTGTATCTCGTCAATGGATGATGACGTTGGCCAGATCGATTCGATCTGTATCGCCAAACCGTTTCGGCACGCCGGTATTGGAACGAAGCTGGTTGACCGCGCCCTTTCCTGGCTGAAGGAATCGGGCTGCAAACGGATACAGCTGTCCGTCGCGGAAGGTCACGAGTACGTCATCGATTTTTACAAACGGTTCGGCTTTGTACAGCGAATGATCGTCCTGGAACAGATACCTGATCAGCCGGACAGGAATGAAGACACGGTCAGCTCTCCCGTATCCTCCTGACGATCTCCTTGGCAGGCACCCGCACATCTGTACCGGTAAGGCAGCAGGATGACGTCTGTCCGCATGTCGGCCGGGGTTCCTTTGGCAGAAGCAGGGCACTATGACGGTAATGCGCGCCGCAGTACGCGCTTCATCCAAGGATCAATCGGACCGAGATGCTGCTTCGCCGATGGATGGACGTTTGCCGTACATCCGAATTTGATATACGGTTTACGCCTCCTTTACCTGCCGGATGAGGCTCTCAAGTAAATCGAGCCGTTCGCTGATGATCTCGTCGTCCTTCTGCAGGCACTGTTCGAACAGGTCCAGGTCGCCTTTGATCTGGTCATTGCCGTCGCACAGGGCAACGTTTAACGCACCTCCCTGGAGTCCGAGCCTGTCCAGCTGCGGATAGTTCTTGTACCCGGTCTCGGGCTTTCTGTACCGTGTCTTGAAAAAGAGTTTCGACCTGCAGATCAGTATCGCCAGATCAAGCACACGGTGCAGCGGAAGCTCCTCCGACTGGCGGGACCACTTTTCTCCGGTATGACGCCAGACCTTTGCCGAGATATCGAGTTTTCCCCTTTCGCTCCATTGTGCAAGGCCAAGCGAGAGGCCCTTGGCGTCCGTGTTATCATGAAAACGGCCGTCGATTCTGTCATACTCCTCCGAAACGATGACTGGCTTGTGTTTGAGTTCAGTTGGTATCTTCATATGCTATCCTCGCTATTAGTATGTTACTAATTTAGTAAACTACTAAATGTTGTCAAGAAGAATCCAGTTTATTTCCGCTCAATGAAACGGGAAAAGTGATCGATAATGGGAAGGGACATGTAGTGTCACGATGTTTTGTTGAAATCATGCAACGGGAAAGATACCGCGAGTAGAGATGTTATGAAACGAGCCATTGAAACAGTTCCTGTGCGAAAATATTCGTTGCTCCTGGTACTTGTACTCATATGGGGCGGACCGCTTGCCGCGCAGGAAGCCGATCCCGAATCATTGAACAGGCGCGGTGTCGAGGCGGGCAGCGAACAAAACTATGACGAGGCGCGGCAAAACTTTACGGATGCCGCCCGCGAATACGACCAGCTTTCTTCACGGGTGCTCCACAACCGGGGACGTGTCTATGAGGAGCAGGGGAACATTCCGGCTGCTGTTGAATCTTACGCCGAAGCCGTTCGCCGCAATCCCGATCAGTATCAGTCACTGGAACGGCTCGGTTACTGGAAATACAAACATGGCGACTACGCGGAAGCTGTCGATCTGGGAGAACGGGCGCTCAGTCTGGACCCGGACAACCCGAATGTTAAGGGCTGGATCGAGGATGCATACCGAAAGAAAATAGAGGACATCGAAAAGACCGCGGCCCGGAAGCAGAAGGACGACAGGGAGCGGTACTATACCACAGACGGTGATCACTTCCCCCCGCGGTATGATCCGCTGGACCGTCACAGAACAGAACTCCATGTAACGTTTGATTTCATGCTCCGCTTCAGCCACGATCTGGAGGAGGAGACGCTCGGATATGAGTGGACTCCCGGTCAGATCATGAATTTTCCGTATACGCTTTCGGCTGTCTACCGTCCGTACAGAGAGTGGGCGTTCTACGGCGAGTTGTCGCATCAGTATACGGGAGCGGCTCTACCGGATGTCTCCGGACAGTCGGAACGGTTTGAAGTATGGTATTACTGGAAAAAATTCATATTCGGCGGCGGCATCTTCATGCACCACTACAACGGCGGTTTTTTCAATTCCGAGGAACTTTCCATGATGGACCTGAAGGCCGGCGGGTCGCTGCACTACGAGTCCAGGGAGACGGTCGTCGACGCAGTGCTCTATCCGCGGTTGATAGTTCCGGACGGCCAGTGGTCCAGCAAGCTGACCTATGATATAGCCTATAACGAAGTCAGGTACGGTTTCAGGTTCAGTCCCTCCCTCATGTACTATACGCGGGTAACGCAGGCGGACTTTTATTTTTTTAACCACGAGCTGGAATACTCCGACTACTATGGATACTTTGATATCGCGCTGGGAGGCGAGATCGTCAACCATACGCTCCTTGACACGGTCGACATCGCGTTTGAGGGAGAGGCAGCGTACAGGATAAACCTGGAAAAGCGCGGCGCCGACAATCCGTATGCTTTCTTTAATGGTCAGGGCCTTCTGGGTATCGACATCTACCAGGACGGAGGCTCCTTCTTTTCCGGACAGAAGTCTTCGGGGACAATCCTGATGCTTGGTATACGTGAACGGTTTTCGTCGAGGTTTTTCGCGTATCAGAGGCTGTATGCCGATTTTCCCGGCCACGAGGTTCCGTATCAGGACTATCTGCTTCAGTTCGGTCTGGGGTACGTGCAATGATGCGGGTGATGCTGACAGTGTGTTTTCTGCTGAGTACGGTATTTATCCGGGCGCAGAGTGCGGATGAGCTGAACCGAATGGGAGTCGAGATGATCCAGTCCGGTGAATACGATAAGGCGATGGAGCACTTTGAAAACGCCCTCCGGAAGGCCGACGTAAACGCTGCCAGGGTCTATCACAACATCGGTGTCAGCTATGAAAAACAGGGCAGGCTTGAGGAGGCTGCCCGAAACTATGATGAAGCGGTACGGAGGAATCCCAAGCAGATACAGTCATTTGAGCGCGGAGGGCGTGTACACTTCCAGCTGAAGCAATACAGCCGCGCGGTACAGCTGGGTAAGGCGGGTATGCAGCTTGATCCTGACAACAGGGAGATACCGCGCTGGCTAGAGTCTGCGTATGACAGGGCATATGCGGAGGAAAAGACGGAACTGTTGCCGTCAAGCGGAAAGCTTGATTATCCGCCGCCGTGGACATTCAGAATGGGGGTAGAATCGGGTGTTATCGGTGCCTTGAACACGGATCCGTATGGTTTATCGCTTGCGGGCAACGAAGGATTCCTGGTGGACATTACCTCGAAGGTCCATGCAGAATATATTCATGATAACAGGTGGGGCGGCCGGATTGTACTGGGTAATCCCTACTACGGCGCCCTTCTGCCGGATACCGTTTCACTGATGGAACGTGCTGAGGGATACTACCTGAAG
>CAZAHA010000154.1:0-6932 GCA_964484915.1 uncultured Leptospirales bacterium | reverse complement strand
GAGGCCGAGCTGGATCGCGGTTGCTCCTCCGCCTCCAAGCGGCACCTGTACGTCAACGTCTCCTGATATGGCAAAATAATTCTCAAATTCACCGTCCTCATCCTTATCCATTACCTGCGGCTGCATGTCAAAACCAAGTCCGAAGGCAAAAATCGTCCGCTTTCCGAGATAATTCTCGCTGTAGAACATGCCGTCCTCACGGTCGATGAGGTGAAGCTGAATACGGGTTGTGAAGCGCGGGATTGAGTCTTCGTTTCTTGTATACTCTTTGTCGTTGTCGGGATTGTCATCATCAGCACGATAAACGCCGGTTTCCCGGCCGCGGCCCTGAAACATGCCGAAACGGTATTCGAGATCGATGACTTCGCTGAACAGAAAACCGCGGAACATGATTCCGGTGTCGCGTCCGTTGTTGGAATATCCGTAGAGCGGAATCGATTCGCGGTTCAGCGATGTCGTCAGCGTCGTTGCAGCCGAGAGAAGGTTCTCTCTGTTGACAGGAACAGGAAGCAGCCCCATATACAGCTGAAGCTGGTCCATCGGTCTGTAATGCATGTATGCGTCTTGGGTGAAGACGTTGTTGCCGCCGTCGGTTGTCGTATCATTCATGGTGATGTCATCGGTCTGGACGAAAAAGTAGAAATTTTCAGCAGTCTGACCGTTGAATATGAGGCGATTATGCCGCACAAAGTAATTTCCTTCTGTTACATCCTCATTAAAATCTGTATGCAGGCCGCCCTGCAGGAAGTAATGCATCTGGACCCAGCGGTATTTGCTCATCAGAAGACGCGCCTTGGATACGTCCTCCTCCGGACTCTGCGGCTGTGCCGCGAGCGGCAGCGAGAATATGTATATCAGGACGAAAACGGCGGGAATCCTGTATTTCATGAAACGTCCTCCAGTTTGATTATAAGTCGTAGTTTCTATTGGTACCGGGCAGTGTACGGCGGAAAGGAAACGGTGATGCCGGTTTTCTTTCAGGCTGCCGTCGGTATTGTTCCAAACACTTTCTGTATTGTAGAAATCCGGTGTCTGTATTTGGCAAGGAAAATTTTAGAGAAGCTCGTTACATGCGAAGAATGGCACTGTCAGGATGGTGTTCCGTTCAGCCGAGGCGGAATATGTACAGTATGAAGGGACGGTATAAAAAGTAGTTGAAAGAATCAAATTTATTATCAGAGGATGATCATCAGGAAATGACATGCGGCGGCCAGTCATGACGATACGGTACGGCGTATGATGCATTCTGTATCCGGAACCAGGTCGCATAACCAGTACCGGATGACACCCATCAATTCATAATAACGGAGATATTGATGACACACACTATAGCAGGATTTGTCCGTGCTGGAATACTCGTCTCGATTGTCGCTGCCTTGCTTGTATCATGTAAAACCACACCGGTAGATCCGGTCGCAGAAGCTAATGAGGCGTTTCTGAGTCAGTCCAACGGAGACACATTTCGGGTTGTCATGATGTCGGACAGGTATATCGTACGGCAAAAAAAGTATGAAGAAAACCTGTCGCGGATAGCCGACGAGTCCGGTGACCAGTATTTCATGGAACGGCTTAATAAAATGAACGTTATCAACGCCGCCCGTGAAGGCGAGATCAGGGTATGGGTCTATCCGGACAGCGGACGGCTCATGAAGGTCCGTTTCATGGAATCAACCTATATCGAAGAGGTCGATAAGCTTATCATCGACGATATTCAACGCTGGACACTTGACTACAAACGCGGCGTCTACCCCCTCAAGTTCAATGTCCGGTACCTGGTCGTGCTGCAGAAAAAGATGAGTGACACAGAGATCCGACAGCATATGCGGGAATCGCAGGAGCAATAGCACCCATTTTGACATTTTGCTGGAATTACCTCAGCGCGCCGCTTACCTTACGGGTGCTGCGTATGCTATTGTATTGTACCTGATCCATAACCATGCCGTCCGGGTGTGCAGTGAACACCAGAGCATGACCGGTGGTTCTTTTGGAAGCGCCCCTGTATGCAGTACATATTATAACCAAAGGATATATCTGTGAGACCGGAAAACACCAGGAACGTAAAGAATTATGAAATATGCGGCCTGTCCCGCTTTGCGCTGAAGGATGAGCATCTGGTCCAGGCGCGGTATGTTAAGGCCGAAATCGAAAAGGCCTTTGAAGAGGGTCGGGCATTCAGTTTTTACATCAGTCCCGACCTGGTTGAGGATATGCGCCACAACCGTTTTCCGGAGTCTTATCATGCGAGGCTGATTGAGATAAAAAATACGATCCTGACGGAGATGTCGGAGAAGGACCAGTTCTTCCGGTCCCGTCTTGAAAAAGACACACGTCTGTCTGACAGGCTGTACAATACCGTCTTCTTTCTGCATAAAGCGCTGACTGATCCGATGTTTACGAGTCTGGGGGCTCGCCGTTTTGTCGTAATAAAGGAGCAGGCCGGGAAACCGACAATATACCATATCTCAAATCAAACGACGGTCATTTCGCACATTGGCCAGGGCCCCTTCTGGGAGGAAATTTCCACACTGTATCTCGGTCTCAAGATTTTCGATGTACTGGACGCAGAATACAAGCGCGGTGAAAGCGAACTTTTCGACGCGTTTAAGAAACTTCTGAAGGTTGAGGAGCGCGCGATCGAGACCGGTTTTTCCCATATCGAGGTCTACGGTCCGGACTTTTCGATAGCGCTGAACAACCTCGTGGATGCTGTCATCGAGTATACCGGACAGACCGAACTTCGCGCGGTAGAGCCGGTTGCCATCAAGGAGGTCAAGCCGTTCACGGACAAGATGCGCGAACGCTTCCTCAGGATGCTTGATGCACGTTACTATCACGAACCCGCCCACTTCAATTATGAGGAGAACATCAAGGCTGTAGATTCCCTCGCACGTTTGGCAAGACGATACAAGACCGCGGGGGACCGCGTTTCGCTCAGGGAGGTGATCCGCCTGCTGGTTTCCGCCTCGGGACACGACATACACGAGATCAGGAACAGGGCCAATATCATCCTGGAGCGGGTCTTTGCCCCAAAGGAATACGATGCACCGCTTGCGACGGTCTTCCATAACCAAAAAGCCGGCGACACCATACGCATAACGTTTGACCTTCCGCATGGCAAGAACAGCTACTTTCTGCGGCTGTACCGGTATGCCAGTGATGAGGAATGCCTGGTGAACAGCGACATAGAGTATGCCGACCACGATCTTGTCTACAATGAGGCATCCGGGCGGTACGATTTCAGTACGGTCCTCGACAGGGCCGGCCATTTCGACTATGTTGTATACCGGAAAAAAGTGAGAAATCATGAGTGGATCGACCAGTACGGAACAAGCGGCCGTATCAACGTTATTCCGGATGTACGGGGCGAGATCATTCTGCAGATCTTCACCGATATTCACGGTCACACAAAAGTCTACTGGTTCGATGAAAACGGTCATCCGGGTCTTGTCTACAACGAAAACGGCGAGATAATCCGGACCGGCCGTTTCTCTGATATCGCGGCGCACCTTGAGGACTTGAAACGGCGTCTGTCGATTAGTGCGGTATATATTCTCGGTGCGCAGAAGCGGGGTACAAACCGTGAAGACTGGGCGGAAGGTGCCACCTCTCCGTCACCGTTTTCTCCCATAAGCCTCATCGACATCGAGGACAATCTGGGAGGTGAAGAGGAGTTTCGTGAACTGATTACCCGCGCGCATGAGCTGGATATGAAGATCATCGTGGACATCATTCCTCATATCAATCGGCACAGCAGCCATCTGGATGACAGACATGTCGTCTATACATACGGTAATGACGGTAACCTCTACCCCCGTTCAGCTACCGATGGACGCTACGGCAGCTGGGACGACGGAAAACTCCTCAACTGGCGGCAGTTCGAGATATGGGAATGGATATGCGACTCGGTCCGCAAACTCGTTGAGCGGTACGACATTGACGGTATCCGTTTCGATTCTGCACATGCTGTTCCCATCATGATGAAAAAGAACAACTTCCAGTATGTGTACAACAGAAAGCGTTCGCATGAGGAGACTGTTGAGGGGCGGATCATCGTAAACGACAGATGGGACGACCATTTCATTACCACGGGGTACTACGACTGTCAGTGCCGCGACTCCATAGCGGTGCCGTTTCACCAGTTTCTCATGTATGCGATACAGCGCATTATGAAGGAATTCAACAAGGACTACTTTATCTATATCGCCGAGTGTTTCTGGGGTCACGAGCGGTTCCTTGCGCGCTCGGGCATTATTCCGTATAACGCTTCCTTTTTCAAGGTATGCGAAAATATTTCGCACGGCCTGTCGGACGTCCGTGAGATCTATCATCTGTACGACAGTTACTATCCTTCTGTTCTTCCGCGGGGAACAGAGCTTCTCGGGATATTCGGAAACCATGACGAGCGCCGGGCACTCAATACGTTCGGCCAGCATGGACTCAAGGCGGTGATTGCGCTGACATCGTTTATGAGCAACATAATAATGGATTATGAGGGCAACGCAGAAGGCGAGGGCTGGAAGGTTTATCTTGACAACATATACGTTAACTGGAACCAGTTTGAATATGCGTCACACCGCAGTGTCGAAAAGTTCTACCGTGAGATGTACCGCTTTCACCGCAACAACAAGGGCAAGGGGCATCTGATCTGGGCAAACAGCCATATGGTGGCTGCGGCGATCAAACCGTCAGATAACGGATTCTGGATAGGTGCGTTCAACTTTGCCTCCAGCAACCAGACGGCATCCCTGCAGTTTGACAATCCCAATCTTCCCATTCAGGACGGTGACTATTACCGGGTTGTTGACCCCCTCTACTCCCGTATCACGAACACCTACAGCTATTTTACCGGAATGGAGCTCAAAGTATCCAACATCAATACCATTGTTTCCTTTGTCGACCGGCTCAAGCTTCTCCGTCTGGAACGGATTGAGGATGACGCGGTCGATTTTGAACTCTTTTTCAGAGACTCCTTTTACAGAATGTGTTCGATTTCGTCCAACGAGAAGTTTCTTGCAAATTTCGCATTTCTGACATGTGCCGAAAACGCCAAAACGCCGGATGATTTTGTTGCCTTTCTCAAGGAGAAAGTCGTTCCTCTTTTGTGGAATGAATCCCCGGAGATGATGAAGCTCGGCATTAAGCGTGCACTCTACCATTTTTACAAGCATTCCTTCTACAATGGTAACGAGGTCATCTCGCTTATAAAGACGCTCACTGCAAGCGACGATCCGATTATACGTGAAATTGCAGTTACGCTCGAGAAACAGCATTCCACGGGGCCCATTGTCTTCATGTCCTCGGAGGCGGACCCGTTTTCAAAGAGCGGGGGACTGGCAAACGTTGTCTACGAACTGCCGCGCGAACTGGTCAAGCATAATGAAAAGGTATATGTTATAACCGGCTATTACCGTCATGGTGATCCCAAGGCGGTCAAGAAGATGACCGATAACGCAAAAAAATACAATGTCAGTTATACGGGCAAGAACATCTACTTCAAGATACTTGACCGTGACTATGAGGTCGGAGTACACAGCGCGAACGTCTCTGGCGTGACCTATTATCTGCTCGACCATCACGAGCTCTTTGACGGTCTTTACTGGGGCATAACCTCCGAGGAGAAGCTGCGCCGAAGGATCGGATTCGCGCGGTCGTGCGCCGAGGTTATCTGTACCTTCGGTCTGGAGCCGTATTTCACGTTTACAAATGACGCTTTTGCCGGACTGTTCAACGGTATAGTGAGGAGCGACCCGTTCTACAGTTCCAACATCAATTTTCGCAACACAACGTTTCTTCATATCATTCATAACGGCGGCTGGCAGTATTTTGACGCATACAACAGGTACGAAAAGGGCTTTGACCTCTTCTCCCTGTTTAACCTGCCTGAATGGAAGGCAGACAATTTTGTCGATCCGGTCCACCGGGACAGGATAAACTGCATGGCGTCGGGCATCCGTTTTGCGGACCGGACGATTACAGTCAGTCCATCGTATGCCCAGCAGATCGAGTACCAGAGCGACGGTCTTGAGCATATCCTCAACAATGTGCTTGGTATCAGCAACGGCGTTGGGTATGATCTGTATGACCGCATGATGGCAAAATTCAACGACAGCGGTTTCGTTGAACGGAACTACAAGCCAATGATTTCTCACATAATTTCAACGCCTGAGCTGAAGGAAAAGATCGAGTCACGCTATCCGGAGATCCTCGACGGCGTGGAGGCCGTCAATGCGATACGGTCCGAAATGAGACGGTCCATCGTACAGCGTGTCATGTACAAGCTCATGCTCCAGACGGAAAGGGGCCTTGAGGTTGATCCAGACCGTGTTCTCTTTACCATGATACATCGCATAACGGAGCAGAAAGGGTATCAGCTGCTTTTGGACGCGTCCGAAGGGATATTCAAAACCCTGGGATACCAGGGAGTCATGGGGGGGTCCATATCAGCCGGAGACAACGCAGGCGAGTCGATTGCCCACGGCTTGTGGCTTTTGAGCCAGTACTATCCGAAGAGCGCCAACGTCGGTATCGGCTTTCAGGACGTTAGCGTGCCGTTACTGGCGTCGGACATCTTCTGCATGCCGTCGTTTAACGAGCCGGGCGGCATCTCGCAGATCGAAGCGTTTCTGTGCGGATGTCTTGTTGTGGCCCGTGCAACCGGCGGCCTTCGCGACACCGTCTTCCCGATACGGTTTCACGGTGATGAAATTGAAGGCAACGGTTTCCTCTTCTCTGACTATACGCCCTGGGCGTTCTACGATGCTATGGAGCGTGCGGCCGCTTTCTTCCGTAAATATGACGACGAAACCATCTACAAGGCTCGGCAAAACGCGCGTAATTCGGTATTTTTCTGGGACATTGCTGCGCGCCAGTATATAGAAAAAATCTACGACATGAAAGAGATCGTCCGTATTTTAAACTGATACCGCGCTGGC
>CAZAHA010000153.1:0-6958 GCA_964484915.1 uncultured Leptospirales bacterium | reverse complement strand
GGGATGGCCAGCATCGTGACCATAACCATACCGCTTGTTTTCATGGTCGCCTTCGTCGGAATGAAGGCGTTCGGCGTCAACCTGAACGTCATCAGTCTCTTCGGCATGATCATGGTTTTGGGTATGATCGTCGACTTCGGCATCGTCGTTTCCGAGAACGCGCACCGCTATACAGAACTCGGCTGCAACAAGCATGATTCCGTCGTGAAGGGAATCTCCGAGGTAGCGCTGCCGGTAACGGTAACCTTTATCTGTATTGCCGCAGCATTCTCTCCGCTCATGGTACTGACGGGCCTCATGGGAAAGTTTATCTTCAACATACCGTTTGTCATTATCATCAGCCTGACAGCGTCCTGGATCGTTGCTCTCTTCTTCATGCCAAATTTTCTCCGCATGTTTCTCCCCATGCCCAGGAACGTGGACGAGACATGCGAGGAACTGCCCGGCGGTGAACATATGGAAAGGGGTTTTACCGGACGCCTTCAGCGCGCGTACATAAAGCTTATACGCTTCTCGCTGCGGTTCCGCTACGCGACTGTCGGCATACTCTTTCTCCTGCTTGTCGGCTCACTGATGATGGTACCGGTCGTCGGGTTTGTGTTTATGCCCGGCGGAGGCGAGGAACAGATTACCATCAAGACCTTTCTTCCGGTTGAGACAACCCTTGAGGCCAACAAGGCCGAGATGAAAAAGCTGGAAAAGGTCCTCCTCAACCTTCCGGAAGAGGAACTGGAAAACGTCTATACCAGAGTAGGCATCGAGGAGACCGGAGGGATTGATCCCCGTCCAGGTGACGGAACACACAAGTCCACGATAAAGATGTATCTGACACCGGATAACGAACGCAAACGAACGGCGTATGAAATAGAGAAGCAGTTACGCGCCGATATTCAGAAGGCGCATGATGACGGCATACTCCGCTCCGACCTAAAAGTGGTCATCTCAACCAGGGAGCAGGGCCCCGAGGTCGGCAAACCAATCAACGTCGAAATCCGCGGAGATGACTTCGGCAAACTGACGACAATCGCACGAGAATACATGGACTACCTGAATGAAGTGAACGGCGTGTATGACATCACCATGGACCTTGAAGAAGGCAAGGAAGAGCTCCGTTACAGGATAAAGGATGAGATGGCAGCACGGACCGGCGTTACCGTCGCCCAGATCGGAAACGTCCTGAACTCGTCGTACGAAGGCACGGACGCCACAAACGTCAAGATCGGCGACGAAGAGATAGACATACGGGTACGTTTTGACGAGAGATACCGTACGCAGCGCGACAGCCTCAATGATGTTATGATCTCCAACAACGTCGGTGGACTAATCCCGTTGGAAAGCGTCACCGATCTGGAACGTGTTCCCGGCTACTCGGGAATCTACCGGCTTGACTACAAGCGGGTCGTACAGGTACAGGCCAACGTAGACGCTGAAGTCACAACGTCGGTTGAGATCAACCGTATGCTTGCACAGCAATTCCAGGACATATCAGACCGCTATCCTGGATATGACGTCTCATACGGCGGCGAACATGAACAGACAAACGAGAGCCTTGCGGAACTGGGAGACCTTTTTATTATTGCGTTATTCTTTATCTACATAGTCCTTGCGGTGTTCTTTCAGAGCATGCTGGTGCCTGTTGTTGTGATGATAGCGATACCGTTTGCGCTGGTCGGCGTTGTCTTTGGCGTCTATACCCATGGAGAACCGCTTTCGTTCATGTCAACCCTTGCGTTATTTTCTCTGGCCGGTGTGCTTGTCAGCAACACGGTTACGCTTGTTGAATTTATTCATATCAAGCGGCGCGACGGCCTGGGTCTTGCCGACGCGCTGACCAACGCCGGAATGCTCCGCCTGAGGCCGATCATCCTGACAACCGGTACGACCGTTCTTGGTCTGATACCAACCGTTTACGGTTTCGGCGACAAGAACCATATGGTCGCTCCGCTTGCCCTTGCGTTTGCGTACGGCCTTATCTTCGCGACGGTAATAACCCTTGTTCTCGTGCCGTGCTTTTACCATATCGCGGAGGACGGAAAGAAACTGACTTCAAAAATTCTTTCATTCTTCGGCATTCATATGAAGGGTGAACTGTACTAAGGCAAGATGTTATGTATGGTGTGAACCGACGCATACCGCGTCGGCGCCACACTCTTCGACCAGAAACCAGGATCTTGACGGCTCTATCGACACGCTCCATATCGCCATCAAGGCGGTAGATCCCGCCACCCGTCTGCACCAGATACTGGACGGCATCGCCAGTAAAAAAACGGCCGCATATGTTACCCGCGAGAAGGACAATACGGCCGTGTACAACTATGCGGCTTGCATCATGTTACCTCACCCGCCTCCTTCATGCTGTAGTAGACGCTTTCCGTTACGATGAGATGATCAAGGAGAGTGATGCCGAGGATCCTGCCGGCATCACAGAGCCGTACTGTAACCTGGAGGTCCTGGGCGGACGGCTTCACGTCGCCCGAGGGATGGTTGTGGCAGACAATAATGGAAGAGCCTCCTTCACGGATCGCTTCACGGAAAATCTCCCTCGGGTGGACGACCGTCTCGGAGACCGTACCTACGGATATGATCTTCTTTCTCATTATACGGTTTTTGGTATTCAGAACAAGTACGATAAATATCTCGGTATCGATACCGCTGATGTCTGTCAGTATCGACCGCCAGACCTTTTCCGGCGAGTTCAGAATTCCGTCCGCAACCGGCAAGGGGATGATCCGCCGTCCAAGCTCCAGGCTCGACGCGATCTTGACCGCCGTCCTCATGCCGATGCCGTTTGTCTCCGAGATTTCGTACAGGCTTGCGTCATAGATTCCGCGAAGCCCGCCGTATCCATAGTAGAGTCGCGACGCGATCTCGTACACCGAATGAGTCCGGTTGCCGGATCCGATAATGACCGACAAGAGCTCCGTGTCCGAGAGGTTCCTGACGCTCTCCCCTGAGATGCATTTCTGCACTGGAAGGGTATTTTCCTTTACTGATATCATTTCTATTCCATCCTGTGTATTGTGTTCTTTACCCTGTTAAACGGTTAAGGACGGTGTTTTTTTTGTTATTTTTTAATAAATTTCTAGTTGACTCCAAATTAATTTTTATATATATGTCTCCTTATTAATCCAAATTAATATGAGTTACACACGGCATCTCTCCTCGCGGGGATGTTATTCCAATTAATCATTTCAGGAGAAGGTATTGATACTGTACGAACGCACGCAACAAAACGGGACCCAATACACTCCTTATACGGGTTCCCGCAGGGTACAAGAAGACCGTTCTCCGCTTCAAACAAAACTTCCGGAAGTGCTGCTGTTTGGTTCACACGTTACGGCGGCCGTCTTCCTTTCAAACATCCTTCTCCATGAAATCTCGACTTCATCAGTCAGCATTAACAGCGATGGTACAACCGACCCCACTTTCTTCGATCACGTCTATCATACCTACTACCATTCATTCTGCAGCAGCTTTCATATGGAATCCGAATCGTTCGATGTCCATACCCGGCAGATGATGATACTGTTGAAGCGCTCGGAAACGGTATTGGCATCAAACGGCGTATACTCACTCTCGCCGTCGATTATAATGGCCGCCGTTCAGAAGCCGACATTCCTGTTTGATACCTTCTGGAACAGGGTCCAGTGGTCAGCTCTCTTTCCGTCCATGCCGTCGGTTGCTGAACAGATGTTTGCAGAACGGTACGAACTCGTGTCGCTTGTTCTGGAGTACGGACACTCGTTCTTCCTTGATGAATTTGCCCGTGACTTCCTGATCGTTTCCGGCATCCAGATGCGCAACGAGATCCTCTTCACATCGTTCCTGGACTTCTCCATTATACGCTGGTTCTCCTTCTTTGGACTTACGGAATACTCGGTAACAAGCGACGATCTCCGTATACGGGTTACTGTAACTCCGCACTTTCGGACCGCAATCTCACGGATATAAACGGATAGCCGCCACGCTTTTAAAAATTTATTTGACTAAAACACCCGCATAAATAGATTTGCTTTCGGAAGGTTGTCCGAGTGGTCGATGGTGACGGTCTTGAAAACCGTTGAGCGAAAGCTCCGAGAGTTCGAATCTCTCACCTTCCGAGATTTTACGGAGAGATGCCCGAGAGGCCGAAGGGAACGGTTTGCTAAATCGTGGAACCGCAAGGTTCCGAGGGTTCGAATCCCTCTCTCTCCGATGAAACGGAACAAGCGCATGTACAATATTCAAAGCGGCATACCTTACAGAATCATCCATGCATGCGCGTTTTTCCCGTTTGTCGGCTGGATAGCGCCGCTGTATCTGTTGCCACAGAAGGGTACGGCTCAGAAAAACGCGAAAACGGCGCTTCTCCTTGCCGCAGGTGTTACTGCAGTGTATCTTTTGCTTGTCATTGTTGACTTTTTCATTCCGCCTACGGCGATATTATTCTCTTTTGTGATCAATATCGTGTTGTATGCGGTACTTATCATGTACTTTGCCGTTCTCGTTGCCGGTGTTGTCTTTTCCCAGCTTGACAGGGAACTGCCACTGCCTATTATACGTGAGACGGCCGCATCGCTCAACATTTAACATGCGTCTATAGCTCAGCTGGATAGAGCGTTCGACTACGAATCGAAAGGTCACAGGTTCGAATCCTGTTAGACGCGCAGCCCCTTCCTTTTGT
The DNA here is from genome assembly GCA_964484915.1 of uncultured Leptospirales bacterium. Classification (GTDB taxonomy): domain Bacteria; phylum Spirochaetota; class UBA4802; order UBA4802; family JAFGJZ01; genus CAZAHA01. The sequence goes on along the minus strand of CAZAHA010000153.1, from coordinate 2,295 downwards.
AAATATTGCAAGATCCAGAATAGTTATATCAGGAACAGCTCGTAACGGCATTGATAACCGGCTGTGCCTGGCAGCAGAAAATTTCTTTGCGTTTCTCCTGGCGTGTTGGCAGCTTGCGTATGTGTTATGGGCACGTCAAAACATTCAACATGGCTCCGGCGTTTCCCAAAAGAGGCGATCAGATGCAAACATGACCGGTTTTGCGTGTCACAAAAAGTTTTCGGAAACGCCCCGATGAACATTTTTTTATTGACATACCGTTTATTGTCATACAATGAAGAAAATCAATTCTGGACACCGTATGATGATCAAACGGAAGATACGGTATGCAATAAACAAAAACAACTTCACAAACGACTACTATGCCAGCGTTCTCTCGCGTGAAATCGAGCTTGAAGAATTTCTTTTGTACGTTAAAAGTGCGCTTGGAGACGAGCAGTACAGCATCTTCATCGAAGACCTCAAAACCTTCTTCATCGAACAGCTTGTTGCCGGAAACGTCATAAACGTCTTCAACATCTTTACACTGCAGTCAAAACTCAAGGGTTCATTTACCGGGTTTGACGACGCCTTCGACCCCGGCCGTCACTATTTTGAGCTGACGGTCAACACCTGCGATGAGTTTAACAACCTCTTTCAGAACACCTCTCCGAAACTTAAAAAGACGGGTACGATTACACGGTAAGAGTATCAGCCCTTCTTTGTATAAATCGTCTGAGTCGGATATGCGAACTCGATTCCTTCCTTTTCAAATTTTTCATAGATGCCCAGATTGATCGAATGCTGCGTGTCCATGTATATGTTGTAATCATTGGACGTTACGTAGTACACTGTTTCAAAATTAAGGCTGAAATCACCATACGAAAAAAAATGAGACCGGTCAAATTCGGCCGTATCCTGAGCATCGATAATATCCTTTATAAAAACCGGTATCTTCCGGAGCATGGAGGCGGAAGTACCGTATACTACCCCGATCGTAAAGACTATACGGCGCTTTTCCATCTTCTTGAAGTTATGAATACGCGTGCTGGTCAGTTCGTGGTTTGATATAACCAGCTCCTCCCCATTCAGCGTCTGAATGCGTGTCGTCTTCACGCCGATCTTCGTCACCACACCCATGTCCGTGCCGACAATAATGAAATCGTTTACCCGGAACGGCTTGTCCAGGTAAATGGAAAAGGAGCTGAAGATGTCTGATAGAACGTTCTGCAGCGCAAACGCGACCGCGACCGACGTCACACCGAGAGAAGCAACAAGCGCGGTAATCTTTACCCCGAGGTTCGTCAGGACTATAAGCAGGCCGATTAACCACAGAACAATCCTAATGATGAGCGTCATCCCCTCAATGGCTGTCTTGTTGTCATCATCATCTGATCCGTTGATGATCCAGTAGCGTTGGATCAGATGTATCGTTATATTCTGGACAAGAACAATAATTTCATAGACAAGGATTACGGTAAAAAGTACTTTTATAACCTTCGTGGGGGTCTCGCCTATACTGATCATTTGGGACGACAGATAAAGCGCAAAGGAAAGATAAAAAATATAATTGATTTTACGGACAAAGGTTATAATCGAGTCATCAAGCCTGTTTGTCGACTTCTGTACTTGTTCTTCAAGCCTTTTAAGAATCACGTTTTTTATAATAAAAAACGCGGCAAAGAAGATGACGGAGTAAAGCAGGAAAATGATTATATGTAACAGTTCGACACCCAGTACGGATATCTCCGTTACCGGTTTGTATATATTCTCAATAAAACTGTTCAGGTCCATCCATACCTCCATTCGTTGAGCTTTCCGTATTGTCCGGAAAATCGGAGGTGTGTCAAGCACTATGGACCGGTATCCAAAAGGAAAAGCCAATGAAAAAAAATGTTCCCATACTCTTCGCATTCCTCCTGACCGGAGGCCTGTTGACGGCAGAAGTACCGGTGAAAGGCGGCATTCACTTCTACACCGCAACCGATCCCGACAGCGGCGACTTTTACCGGAATGCGGTCACATCCAACCTCGAATTCCGCAAGGGGTTCGACAAGACCGCGCTCTTTATCGATATCGGGGCCGAATACGACACCGCCCAGTCGTCGGAATCCGTGCGGACGCTCTACGGCACCACAATCGACGCGTCTAACGCCTCCGTTAACGCGGACCATGTGAACACCACGATTGAAGAGGAGCAGAAACGTGTCTATCTGAAAGAGGCCTACATAAACCAGGATTTCCACGTTAAAGGAATCGAAATCATTGACTCGTTCTCTCTCAAGACCGGCAAGATCATCACAAACTGGGGATTAT
>CAZAHA010000152.1:0-6960 GCA_964484915.1 uncultured Leptospirales bacterium | reverse complement strand
AAAGACCTGAGAATGGGTGCCGAAACACGGGTGCATGTCGTCAAGAAACGTCTGGAGCTTCTTGTCTTCGGGAAATCCCGTAAACGAGCTGATGTAGCCCTCATCCTCTTTCTCAACCAGAACAACGTAGGCCGCAGCATCCATTCTGACGTTATACTCGCCGTCGCCGTCGGTTGGAACTGTCTCTTTTGTTCTTGCTTCATTGACAAATGCTTCAACATCGATCTTCTTCGTATCGGCGTTCACCGCTTCTGTCAAAGCAGTCAAATCTTCAAGACTTGCGAAACCGATTACGGTAACGTTGGCGCCTTTCAGCGGCTTGCCGTCGATAGACTTCTTGACGGTTCCCTTGACACCAGCGCCAGCATTATTAAGTGCGTCCTCCGCATCTTCCAAAAAGTCACATCCCGTAAATGCCAGAACGAACGAAACTGAAAGAGCGAAAAATAGAGCAATACTCTTTTTCATGGTTCCATTTCCCCCATGTAGTTATTTAAGGTATATCAAGAAAAAAATACCGCATGACTGTTTCACACGGTATTCCTTCCAAATATGAATTAAGAAATACTACAAATGAGGGGTTTGTCAAATTAATTTCCCTGTTTTTATATATTAATGATGCTTTTACCGGTATGTCATTTTGCAACGGGCACGGCGATGTCGAGATACCGCCGTGCACATCCAGATACACTCCATACAATAAACAACTGCTTACTTATGTATGCGGATATTTGTATCGTGCCCATGAAACCGGTTGCTCATGTTCCGGTCATGTGCGGATTCGTACGCGGTTTTTTTCTGTGCTCTTCACCGCGTCAGCGTCGTTCCTGCCGAATGACCGTTCTGTATGATTCCTCGTGGTGGTCGGCCGACGCCTGTATCTGTACGATCCTCCTTTCCGGAAGGACAAGCGCCGTAAGCTGCCCTCCCCTGACCGCGCCGGTGTCAAGCGCGTAGAGCGAGCCTGCAACCAGTTCGACCCGCTTGTAGACCTTGTGTCCCATGCAGACTGGTTTGCTGCCAAACCGTTCCCTCCAGCGGCGGTACCATGCCGGCACGCCCTCGTCGTCCAGACTGTCCGGATAGTCGTCTATGCCGTATGCTGTAGTGACGACGGGGTCCTGCATGTCCGTCGTCCTGGACGGATCGAGCATCGCGTGCGTCACCGTGACGAGCGGCGTTTCGATGACCGCCGGCAGCGATGCGATTGTTTCAAGCATGAGGGTTCTGCCCCGGTCATCAAGCTGGCTGAGCGTATGCCCCTGGGACCACGCAGGTTTCTCGTCTCCGTTTATGACAAGCTGCAGCTTCTTCTCGTGGTTGCCGACGACGCTGTAGCAGTTGGGCGTTTTGCGGAGGAAGTCTGCGCATGAGGCCGAGTCGGGTCCGCGGTTAACAAAGTCGCCTGCAAGAATGCAGATGTCGTCATCTGCAAACGAGACCGCGTCCAGAAGTCGCATGAACTCATCATGGCAGCCGTGAAGATCGCCGATAATGATCGTCCGGCCCCGGTGCGGTATGTATGTGTACGATTTATCATTCATACACACAATATACGGTTACCGTGCGGATCTTTCAACGTGAATCACCGTTTCTTGTACCGCCCGTACCGGTTCCACTGTCATCCATCCGGATCAAAGAAGAAACTGGATGCGGTTCGTGAATCTTTTTTTTTGCGTTTGGCCGTATAATAAGGTTGCGGCTTTTTGCGTGGGCTGTACATTCACTTTCTGGCATTGAGAACGAAAGATTACCAGAGGCGGCGGAAAAAACATGAACACTCTTTTCTATGATCTGAAGCCGGATATCATCCTTGCCGCGGTTGAATCCGCGGGATTCGATCCAACAGGCCACTGCATGGCTCTCAACAGCTATGAGAACAGGGTCTTTGACATCAGGCTTGCCGATGATTCGCATATCATAGTAAAGTTCTACCGCCCGGGCCGCTGGTCACGGGAACAGATTGAGGAGGAGCACTCGTTTCTCTTTGAGCTGCAGGAGAACGACATCCCCGTCTGCACACCGCTTCATCTCGCCGGCGGCGGTTCACTCCGAGAGACTGAAGGAATCCTGTACGCGGTCTGGCCGAGGACAGGCGGCCGTCAGCGCGATGAGTTTACCGATGTACAGCTTTTGATGCTTGGCCGCCTGATAGCACGCATACACAACACCGGAGCCGCGAAGGAAACCGTCCACAGACGGACACTGGACGGTGACACCTACGGAAGAAACGTGCTCTCTTTTCTGCGGGAACATGATTTTCTCCCGCAGTCGTGCGAAGCGCGGTATTCTGACGCGGTAAACCGTGTCGCGGACATCTACGACAACATCAGCAAATCGGTACCGTATCACCGCATACACGGAGACTGTCACCAGGGTAATCTGCTTTCCGGTACCGACGGATGGTTCTTTCTGGACTTTGACGACTTTGTGCGCGGACCCGCCGTTCAGGATTTGTGGATGCTTCTTCCGGTAACCAGCAGGGAGGGGCTCCGTCAGCGCGAGCTCCTGCTCGACGGATACAGGACGTTCCGCGACTTTGACCAGTCCTGGCTCCGCCTTATCGAACCGCTGCGGGCGCTGCGGTATATCCACTACGCCGGATGGATCGCGCGGCGGTGGGAAGACCCGGCGTTTCCGCGCATATTCCCCCATTTCGGAACGGACGAATACTGGGAAAACGAAACCAGTGATCTCGAAAAGCAGCTTGAACTCATCATACACTTTGAGGAGCGATCAGCCCACCTCTATACGCATGACACCGTCATCCTGGAGGATGAGGCGGAACTGTCCAACAGGGAACTCTTCTGGGACTGGGAAGAGTAAAACCGAGCGTGCATTGCGGATGCTGTCCCGCGTATCGTTGATTTACCGTGACCTGACTTGATTCTCTCCCATACTCGTACTATTTTCTTGCCATGATGCATGCCGGTTAAACCGTCCTCTCTGAACATTACGGCTTAAAAAAAACCGCGGACGGCGGCATGCCGCCGGTTTCCGGCGTATATACTGTAAAAAGGAGGTACGTATGAAGGTTCTTGTTGCATACTATTCGATGTACGGTCACGTCTACACGATGGCAACCGCCGTGGTGGAGGGCATACGCAGTGTCAACGGTGCAGAGGCCGTACTTCGGCGAATCCCGGAAACGCTGCCAGAGGATTTGCTGCGTTCAGCCGGGGCGTTTGATGCACACAACAGCCAGAAGGACGTCCCTGTCTGCACCATCGACGACCTGCGGAACGCAGACGCGATCATCTTCGGGTCGCCGACGCGGTTCGGCAACATGACCGGACAGATGCGGGAGTTTCTCGACTCCATCGGAGCGCTCTGGCAGAGCGGAGAGCTTGTGGGCAAGCCGGCCGGTGTCTTTACCAGTTCAAATACCCAGCACGGCGGACAGGAGTCCACGATCCTCAGCTTCCACTATACGCTGCTGCACCTTGGTATGATAATCGTCGGCCTTCCCTATGCGTTTCCGGGCCTTATGGAAGGAAACGAGATCAGCGGCGGTTCACCGTACGGAGCATCAACGATAGCGGGGCCTGACGGAAGCCGTCAGCCCAGCGAGAACGAACTGGACGGCGCCAGGTTCCAGGGCGAGCACATTGCAAAAATTGCGATGAAGCTGTCATCGTAGGCTGTTTCGGCAACCGGATGTGACGGAAGGCCATTCTGCCGCATCCGGTTACACAAAGCGGTTACAGTTTCTGTATCACATCAAGAAGGAGACTGGTCACATTCTTCGCGTTCCGGCCGAACACCTTCAGTATCTCCTCCCAGCTGACGGGTTCCTCGTCTTCCTTCCAGCAGTCATAATCCGTACTCATCGCAACGGCAGCGTACGGGAGGCCGGCTTCGTTCGCGAGGATGCACTCCGGTGCGACGGACATGTTGATGACGTCGGCGCCCCATAACCTGAACATATGGCTTTCAGCGCGGGTGGAAAAACGCGGACCTTCTATGGTAACCACCGTCCCCTTCTCATGATATGTGATGCCGAGAGCGCGCGCGCTTTGTATCATACGATCGCGGAGCTCACGGTCAAAGGGATCGGCCATGGGTGTATGGATCGGTTCATGGGGCCGGAACGTATCAAAGAAGGTGATCGTGCGGTGACGGGTAAAGTCGATAAACTGGTCAAGCATCACGAGGTCGCCCCTGCCGATCTCTTCGCGGAGTGAACCGACCGCGGTTGTCGCAAGAACCGCCTCGCAACCGGCCTCCTTGAGCGCGTGGATGTTTGCCCGGTTGTTGACCTGTGTCGGCGGCAGCGTGTGCTCACGGCCGTGCCGTCCGATGATGACAACCTTCTTTCCGTGTATCTCGCCCGTTTTCAGCGGTGACGACGGATCGCCATACGGCGTCGTAACGTGTGTGTCCTGCGGGTCTTGCATGATATCCGGGTTGTCCAGACCGCTTCCGCCGATGATTCCGATTGTATCCATCATTATTCTCCTTGCTTAAGTTATATGAATGCAGTCCTGATGCCAAGAATCTTTCCGGGACCGAGGGGTGTTCGACTCAGCAACCCCCGGCACGGTCGCACAGCGTCCGTATCTCGTCCATCGCCTCATCGACTGTCCGACCCCATGCAATAACCCCGTCCTGATGACCGCGCATCACCGCGGCCCCCCGGGGTCCGCTGGAGCGTACGCACCCGGCAAGCGCGCTCGCGATCTTTGGCGTGCCGTATGCCGCGTCCTGCGGTGTTGACAAATCGCCATGTTTGATCATGTCGTCAAAGAGCTTCCGGCTGTGGATATGGATGACACAGGCGACACCGGGATCGGCGTCATACAGCGCGGCGTGGCTCAACGATTCTGAGGAGGCGTCAACCGTACCCCGGCAGACAAGCGAGTTGCCGGGTATGTCCGCAGCGGTCACCTCGCTGTATCCGGTGCCGTCCAGTATACGCCTGCTGCCGGTGGCGCTGCCGCTGATGATAAACGAACCGCCGCGCCGTATGCTGACATTGCCGTAGCCGATTCCGTCGGGAAGAACGCCGACAAGTCCCATATCGTATAACATGGTCCTCACGCCGTTCAGCGCGAGAAGCTCAGTGTCAAAAACCGGAGGACCGGCCTCCTCGCGCCGAAGGCTGAATTTTATGTATCCCTCATCATGCATCTGTCATGTTGCCTTTACCGGAATCAGGTCCGGGTACATTCCGGCAATCCCGTCGCGGTGCGCGCTGCAGATTCCCCGTTCGGTTATGAGCCCTGTAATGAGGCGGGCCGGCGTGACATCGAATCCGTAGTTAACGGCAGGCGTCTCGTCGGGACAGATGAGGACCCGTGTCAGCTCGCCGTTTGAGCTTCCCTGTATGTACCGGACTTCATCCTGGTTTCGGGTCTCAATCTCGATCTCCCGAACACCGTCATCAATCTCCCAGTCAAACGTCGACGACGGAAGGGCAACGTAAAACGGGACCGAGTTGTCATGTGCCGCGAGCGCCTTGAGATAGGTGCCGATCTTGTTTGCCGCATCGCCGGAACGTGTTACCCTGTCGGCGCCGGTAATGACGCAGTCGACCATGCCGTGCTGCATGAGATGACCGCCCGTGTTGTCCGTGATCAGCGTATGGGGGACGCCCGCCTTCGCCAGTTCCCATGCCGTGAGGCTGGCGCCCTGGTTGCGCGGACGGGTCTCGTCAACCCAGACGTGAACGTCGATTCCCCGGCTAACGGCCTCATACACTGGTGACAGCGCGGATCCGTAGTCGACAAACGCCAGCCAGCCCGCGTTGCAGTGGGTCAGGACGTGTACCCGCTCCCTGCCCTTCGCATCGGATATCTCTTCGATGATTCCCGCTCCGTTTTCTCCGATACGGCGGCAGAAATCGGCGTCCTCATCCGCTATACGAGCCGCTTCCCGGAACGAGATATCACGCTTTTCGGAAACGGTTTGTCCAGCCTCCATGGAGCGCAGCTGCCGGTTGACAGCCCATTCCAGGTTCTTCGCGGTAGGCCGTGTGGCGATGAGTTGATCGCCAGCATCCTTCATGTACGCGTCAAATCCGTTGTCCGGCGCTTCCCTTGCCGCGAGGTACATGCCGTAGCCGGCGGTCGCGCCGATCAGGCCGGCACCGCGGACATGCATCTCCCGGATTGACGTGACCGCGTCAGCAAGCGAAGCAAGCTCCATGATTTTGAACTGGTGCGGAAGCGTCTGCTGGTCTATTATAAACACGGGTCTTCCGGCGTCCGTCCCGTGCCAGATGGTGCGGTAATGCGTTCCGTCTATGTTCATTTTTACTCCACCTTTGTTTTCCGCCATTATATGCACATGCGCCACATTTTTCAACCGGGATTATATGTACCGGTGTACCGACGCAGGATTTTTGACGGCTTCTGCAGGACAGAACGCCGTTTAGTTTCTCTTGACAAAGCACTTTTCATGATACATATTCTTTATATGGTCATTTACGGTGGGCACGCTAAAAAAGCCTGCAGACGGTTACCGTGTGGCGGCATATGTGCACGTCCATGCACGTATACCTGAGATTTTATATCACACCCATGTTCATTATGACACTTTTACATGCTGTTATTTCGGAAACAAAATAAGGAAGGCATATGCCAAAGATTATTATCGCATCAAACAGACTGCCTGTTTCGGTTAGTCATATTGAAGACAGCTACCAGATAAGTCCAAGCATCGGCGGTCTCGCGACGGGAATGAAACCGATACACGAGAAGGAAGAGAGTATCTGGCTGGGCTGGAACGGTATCGTTTCGGATGAAACCGATGAAGCGGAGATGAAAAGAATCAACAGCGAGCTTGTTTCCACATACAAGTGCATTTCCGTAGACTTTACCAAGAACGAGCTTGATGACTACTATTACGGTTTCTCAAACAGCACGATCTGGCCGCTGTTCCACTACTTTCACGACATGGCGGTGTACGAAGACTCATATTTCCGGATGTACACAAAGGCGAACGAAAAGTTCCTCTACG
>CAZAHA010000151.1:0-6993 GCA_964484915.1 uncultured Leptospirales bacterium | reverse complement strand
ATCCCGTAACGCAGGCCCAACCTGGGGAGGGGGCCGACCAGCCGGAGATGGAGAACACCGAAAAGCTTCAGAAAATGACATTGAAGATGGCCCAGAATCATAATCAGAACATGAGACAGCTGAGACGGATGATCAGGATCAATCAGCTTCTGATATGGGGAATGGTTGGCATAAGATTTGTTCAGGGCATATTCCTCTTTTTTGTACTGCTACGGCAGACCCACCGGATTGCCGGACCGCTTCATGTTATGTCGGTGTACATGAAGACCATAATAAACGGAAAGTTTCCGGAATATATCCGTCCTCTGAGGGAAAAAGACCTTCTGAAGGACTTCTACAAGACATTTACAGAGATGATTGAATCGTTAAAGGAACGGTACGGAAACGGATAACTTCTTTTCTATGGGGATATAGACGCTTAAAAGACCGCCATCGCTGGCGGCCTTTCCTGCATTTGGCCATGTATCAATATATGTGTAATGAATTATTCTACCAGTTTAATCAGATTTTCGACTGTTTCCTTGACTACGGGATCGTTTGAGCTTCTGCAGTACACCGAATAATACACCGGCGGGCTAATGACGGTGTGGTACAGTTTATAGTATCGGGTAATAAAGATAAGGTCATATCTGCCATCCTTACGGCCGAAGAAAAACTCGCTCATGATAGTGCTCGGCTTGTCCGGGTCATATAGTCTTACTAAATATCCGTGGCCGGATTTTACGATGTCGCTTCCCTCCTTAAGTTTGTCTGTAAGACTGCCGAGCGATCTCATCTTGTATGAGTATGTTTCATCAAATATCTTGCCTGAAATAATATCCTTCTTCATTTGCTCAAGGCTTGAATAGAGGTCGGAATTTGGTGTCTTGGGCGATTTCCGTTTCTGCGAGTCGGGATAATACTCCATAACCCTGTCAACATTGTTGTCCGCTTCGTTATCGATGACCAGGATTATTTTTTTCTCTGCTCCGACGAAATCCCCAATGAGGATGTTCGACTGGTCTTCGATAGACTGAAAGACAAAGTAGTTTCTGAAATCCTTTGTAACCGGCATCATCTGCAGCCTGTCGTAGGATAATGGTTTCTGCAGCATGTCTGATACGCCGAAATCCTGTGCAAACAACAGTACAGAGGCAAAAACGGTAATAATGAGTAAAATTCTTGAGATAATTTTCATATTGTTATCCTTACATATAGCTCGTAGCCGTTATAAGTATCGGAAAATAACCGTTTAATATTAAGTGTTTGCGTACCACCTATAAGATACACGGGGTCAGTGAAAAAGCAACATCATTCTCTGAATTAATCGCGTGAAAAAGACCCGCGTGGCAAAGTAGATCCTGAAAAAGCCAAGTGAAAATGCAAGAGCGAATGATATCGACAGTATGAAGAGCGTATGTACCTTCCAGTCGGAGATGAAGTTGCGCGAAATCATGCTGTAAAAACCGTCAACCGGTATGTCTGGAAAGAGTTCGATTCGGACGCGTATTGTACTGGTTGGTGTCCTGTCAGAAACTGCTTTGCCGTTCAGTGAATAGGAGTAGAGAGCATGAGCCTGTATGGAATACTCGCCACGGTCTAGATCCTTGAGGGTGACGTTACCTGAAACTGTTTCGCCGCGTGTAAGGAAACGGCCGTCTCTGAAAACAGTGTACAGGTAGGTCACACCGCTTATCCGGTCTTTACCGTCGTCTGAAACAGAAAGCGTAAACGACAGTACGTCGTTTTCGGGTGCGGGTCGGTCGTTCACCGTAATTTTCACGTCCAAAGCCGGAGGGGGGACAGCCTCGTCTGCGGCATTATCCGAGGTTTCAACTGCTGCGTCAGCGCGCGGCGGAGTTGTTTGCGGGATGTCTTGTGCTACTTCTCCGGCAAGAGCCTGCGGGGTCTTTTCCTGTTCCTTGTCAATATTCTGGGCCATGTGCTCATAATCATCCGCCGTTATTTCAGCAGCGTCACCAACCACAAGTTCAAAAGTCGCAATCCGGCCGGGATTGCCTGTTTTGTCAAGAGCCCGGACCGTCAGAAAGTAGCGCCCGTCCTGCAGGTCTTCAAGCCGGAGGGATTGGTCTTTAGTAAACGTTTCCGGTACCTTGGCGCTTCCCGGGTTGAAGCTGTAATAATAACCCTTAACACGCTCCTTTTCCTCCAGGCTCCAGGAAAATGAAGCGTCGCGCGTTTCCGACGGTTTACCCTCGTTGTGTGTCATCGATACAATGCGCGGTATTGACAGAGGATTACTGCTGACAAGAAGAGGGTAGTGTATGGTCCGGCTGTAGTTTCCGGCCTTATCGATTGCCCTGATATGAAAGTACGAGACGCCGTCGGGTAAAAACGGCACGCGTGTGGTTGTGGATGACGCGTCGATGTTCTGTACGGTCGGGTCAAAATAGCGCTCTCGGTTTACTATCGTGGCGTAACCGGCTATCCCGGAGTCGTCAGCCGGCGGCGTCCAGGTGATTTCGGCGCTGGCAAACTGAGACCATGTTCCAGACGGATGCGTGCTGGATGCGACCTGCGGCGGTGCGGTATATGTGTCGGTGCTTTTCATGACGAGGGAGGAATCCGCCTTCCACACAGCCCGCACGGCGTTGTCTGCTACAATTGCCTTCGGATGAACAGAATCAGCGCTCCCTTCCGATATTGTCTGAGGCTCCGAAAAAACGTTATCCAGAATGGTGTAGCGTGAACTCATGATGCTGTTGTGTTCACCCGTGTTCTGGTGCCAGAAGAGGCGAAGAGATCCGTTGCCGTCATTTACAAGACGGGGAGAGAGGCAGTTTACGTTTGTGGAGAATACGGTCGCCGGTTCCTCTTCCCAGACCAGGCCGTAGTCGAGTCCGCGTACAAACTTCAGCTCCCAGTTTCCGGACTCGTTGTTTATATATGCAAGATACAGCGTGTCGCCTTCAAGTGCAATCGACGGCGCGTTGTCGTCATATTCATTGACCGTTATCCGGAGAGGCGTTGTCCATGTCTTGCCATAGTCGACCGAACGGGTAAAGTACAGGTCGTCGTACAGGGTGCTTGCGTTCTCCTTGCCCTGCCAGACGGCAAAAATTGTTCCGCCGGATGTTGCTACTGCCGGGAAAAAGGCGCCGCGAATCTCGCTTTGTTCAAGGGAAATCATCACGGATTCCTGCAGTGCGGTTTCGGCGAAGTAGGTATGATAGATCCTCATGTGTTCGCCCACAAGCGCATGGTAAATAATATGGAGGCGTTCAAGGTCGTCGTAGAACACTGCCGGCAAAAGTTCCATGTCGTGTCCAAACTCCAGCATGCGGGGAGCGTCCCAGTTTTTCCCCCTGTTGGCTGATTCGGCGAGGTAGAGCCTGTAAGATGAGTCATTGGGCCCCCAGTCCTGCCAGATGAGTGCAATTTTTCCGGCGCGTGAAACCGCGCACTGCGGTGTGATCGTACGAGACTGGTCATCCCCGGATACGGGAGCAACGATCTGCGGTTTAAAAAATGTCTCGCCTTTGTTGTATGAAAGAAGTGTTACGATTCCGGATTTGTCGCCAACCGTGCCGTATCCCGCCACGGCGACAAGACTTCCCTGCTGCTGTACGTCGAATGATTCCATGGAGATGTTGTCTGTGGTGACCGGTTCCTGCAGGTTCCACCCAACCGGCTCGCCGAAGATGGTGAATATGTGTGAAAATATTGCAAAAAACAGCAGAAATGAACACGCAAACAGGGCGACCTGTACTGCGGCACGCTGTTGTTTAACGGAACTATCGTTCTGTACGTTACTCTTCATCATCAACCGAACCATTACAGTACGTTCATACACCGGGCGGCATATGAACGCAAAGAAAAAACTACTGTTTCTATCGTCGGTATATTGTTGCAGAAGAATAAGTCTGTTTCCGTAGAAACATTTTCAAAGAGGTGCTCTTCGCCCTATTTATTGAGCCGGCTCATCATGAGTTTCTCCCACGTGTCAGCTTTTCCTCTATTGACCGATCTGCGGTTATTGATATAGACAACCGACGCGAGAGTGATAATCAGAAGGAAAGTCACAGTCAGTACAGTAATCATCAAAACAAGCTCCTTGGTAGTGCGCATTTTGCAAAAGACACATTTTAGCAGTCAGCCTCTGTTGAAAACGACGTAAAAGGATAAAGAGCTGTGGTGTGTTTTCTGTCAAGTATTATAGAAAAAGAGGGTGTGCCGGTTAGGGCACCTCGGAGATCGCGTCATGGTATAGTATAGATCTTCGTCGTCCGCGTAGGCGTTGTATGATCGATCCCCCCATTTGGTCCGGATTACGGGAAAACGGCAGCACACCCGGGGTGCCGGTTTCTACAGAGGCGCTTGAAAGTGCCGAGTACATGCGTGCCCGTGCGTTTTGCCTTGCTGTCCACAGATGGTTCCGAAGACAGAGCATCTCCGTGAGACGAGACGATTCATCTACAGCCGGAAACACGTCAAGCTCTACGAACGCTATCTCAGGGCAGATCCCGATCTCCGGCTCGAATACACCGCCGTTTAGATGAATCCGTACGATGGAAGCGGCCGCGTGACGAAGCGCAGCCTTGAAGATAAGATGTCAGTGCAAACACGCAGAGTACGAGAACCGGCGCAAACAGCTGCGTTATTGGTTAAGATTCCGGGCGCAGTAACGGGAATAGTATGGTATCCTTGATCGATGCCGTGTTTACAAAGAGCATGACGAGACGGTCGATGCCGATTCCCATGCCGCCTGTGGGCGGAAGGCCGTATTCCAGCGCGGTTATGTAGTCCTCGTCTATCATCATCGCTTCGTCGTCGCCAGCCTCACGCATCCTCGACTGATCCTCAAACCGGTCTCGCTGGTCAAACGGATCGTTCAGCTCGGTAAAGGCATTTGCGATCTCCCGTCCGGCGATGAAAAGCTCAAAGCGTTCCACATACCGCGGGTCGTCCTCTCGCGACTTCGAAAGCGGCGAGTTCTCGCGGGGATAGTCAATAAGGAAGGTCGGGTTTATCATCAGCGGCTCAACCTTCTGCTCGATGATCTCGTCCGCTATCTTCCATATGCCCATTGACTCGTCTGTCTCGATGCCGATTGCGGCTGCGGCGTTGACAGCTTCCTGCGCCGTTGTTATGGCGGAAAAGTCGATACCGGTCGCGTCCCTGATCGCATCGACGTACCGTATACGCTTCCACGGACCGGTGAAGTCGATGGTCCGTCCAAGGTATTCAAAGCTGGTCGATCCCTTGACTGACTCGGCAAGCTGTATGAACATCGACTCGACAAGCTCCATCATTCCTTCGTAATCGGTATAGGACTGGTAGATCTCCACCATGGTGAACTCGGGATTGTGTCTGGTGTCGATTCCCTCGTTGCGGAAGTTGCGGTTCATCTCGAATACACGGTCAAATCCGCCCACGATAAGCCGCTTCAGGTAGAGCTCGGGCGCGATTCTCATGAACAGGTCTATGTCCAGGGCGTTGTGGTGGGTAACAAACGGACGCGCAGCGGCTCCGCTTGCAACGGATTGCAACATCGGCGTCTCGACCTCCAGGAAGCCGCGGTCCTCAAGAAAATGGCGCACGCCCGAGACGATACGGCTTCTGGTCCGGAAGTCGTTACGCGTCTTCTGGTTGACGATGAGGTCAACATACCGGCGACGGTATTTGAGTTCTGTGTCGGCGAACTCGTCAAAGACCTGGCCGTCCTTCTCCTTTACAACGGGAAGCGGCTGTATGCACTTTGCAAGCAGGGTGATCTTCTGTACACGGATCGATTTCTCTCCCTTCTGCGTGAGGAACGTCTCTCCCTCGAGGCCGACGATGTCGCCAAGGTCGAATGTCTTGAAGAGCGCGTATTCATCATCTCCCAGTATGTCGCGCGCGGCGTAAAACTGCATAAGGCCGGTGTGGTCCTCGATATTGCCGAACGACGCCTTGCCCATCACTCGTTTTGACTTTATCCGTCCGGCAAGCTTTACGCTAACCGGCCTGCTCTCGTCAAACCGCGCCGCCACATCTGCTGCGGTGTCCGCCCGGTCGTAGCGGTGCGGATAGGGCGATATTCCCCTGTCCTTCATGGTGTGTATTTTGTCTATCCGCTGCGCGCGGATGTCGCCTGTTTCGGTGCTCATGGTTCTCTCCAAATATATCAACGCAGGCCGTCTGCGTCGTGTAACGTCCTTGCATAAGTATGCTTTCGGTCCTGCGTATCGTTTTGATCGAATGTGTATCGCGGGTAAAAAATGTCCGCAGCATCAGTGATCTGTGCATGGTGTATCATGTCAAACGGTTTTTGGCCGGTTGCGGTGCGGCGGTCATTCAACGCCGACAGATTTCAGATAGATGTTCTTTAGCAGGACATAGTTTTTGGCAGACTCGTACAGCGCACGGACCTCCTCATCGGTAAGGTCGCGGATAACGCTGGCCGGAGACCCCATGATGAGGGAGCGCGGCGGAAAATTCTTC
The DNA here is from genome assembly GCA_964484915.1 of uncultured Leptospirales bacterium. GTDB lineage: Bacteria > Spirochaetota > UBA4802 > UBA4802 > JAFGJZ01 > CAZAHA01. The sequence goes on along the minus strand of CAZAHA010000151.1, from coordinate 570 downwards.
CCCTTGGTGACGAGCGACCCCGCCGCGATGATCGACTCACTGCCGATTACCGCTCCATCCAGAACGATGGCCCCCATCCCCACGAGGACGGCGTTCTGTACCTCGCAGGCGTGAAGTACTGCCCGGTGGCCAACGGTGACGTCGTCACCGATAACGGCAGACGCGCCCTTGACGATGCCTGTCTGTTCGGTATGGTCAACATGGATGACGGTGCCGTCCTGTACGTTGCTCCGGCTGCCGATGTGAATTTCGCTGACGTCACCGCGCAGTACCGCTCCCGGCCAGATGGAGACCTCGTCCCCCAGAAACACCCTGCCGATCACCTCGGCAGAGTCGGCGACCCAGGAGTTGGTCCCCGTTTGCGGTGAGAAATTCATGAATGTTCGTATCATGGCGGCTCCTTTTCAGTATTGTGTGGGCAGAGTATAGATTTCATGGATGAGAAATGGCAACTTTTTTTACATGACATGTTTTTTTGCCGGAAAGTGCCGTGCGGCGGCCGGTTGTACTGGTACGGGTGGGGGGTTATTTCTCCAGTGTCCGGTGAAGGAAAAAGGATGCTTAAATTTT
>CAZAHA010000150.1:0-7108 GCA_964484915.1 uncultured Leptospirales bacterium | reverse complement strand
GGCGGTGCCGATGTGTCGCACCTGTTGTCGATCATTCTGATCGCGGCGATTTCGCTGCTCGTACCGATGGTGATAACATATCGGGAGTGGTCTCAGCAGGAGGCCAACAGCATCATCATAGAATTTTTCAGGGGCGGATACCATCTGTATATGGTGTCAGGAATTCTTTTTCTGATAGGCGCCATCGCCTATGTGCTCCACCTGATCCGGGTAGACAGGCTCTATCGTCGTATCTATATTCCATCGTTTGTTATTTCGCTCGGGCTGCTCTTTTCAGTCATCATCCAGCGCTATTTCAAGGAGTATCAGAAAAAGCGCATCCTCGTCTTTCTGGACCCGAATCTCGACCCCTTCGGGTCAGGCTATAATGTGATCCAGTCCAAGATTGCCATAGGGTCCGGAGGTTTTCTGGGAAAGGGATTTCTCAAGGGCACGCAGGCACAGCTCGGCTTTCTGCCCGAAAAAACATCCGACTTTATCTTCGCCGTAGTGGCGGAGGAGTGGGGTTTTGTGGGAGCGTCCATCGTTATCCTCCTTCTCTTTATCATTATCTACCGCGGATTGAAAATTGCTCTTGAGACTAAGGACAAATTTGGTGCGATCCTCGCGACGGGTATTACCTCCATATTCTTCTTCCATACCATGATTAATATTGGCATGGCGATCGGCATCATGCCGGTAACGGGACTTCCGCTTTCGTTCGTCTCATACGGCGGCTCAAACATGCTGATGGCGATGATCGGTGTCGGACTCCTTATTTCCATAAAAATGAACCGCTCGGTCATGTAAATTTCATTAAAAATCATCCTCCCGGCCGTTATATAGTGTATCACGGCCGTTCACAAAGGCCGGAGGAGGAACGATGAAACAGTTCATATCATGTCTGTGCGATATCTGTGTGCCCGGGCAGTGCGTCATCTGCGGCGTGCTGATACGTACAGTCCAGCATGGAATATGCGAAAGCTGCCGTACCAATATTGCAACGCGGAGGTTTTCTCCTCTTGCCGACGATCCGTACTGCGTCCATATCGATCGCGCTTTGAGCTTTCTCGTGTATGACGATGCCGTTAAGCAGGTGATACTGTCGTATAAGGACAGGCCGGTCAAGCAGCTCGCACTTCACTTCGTCAACGGAATGTCCTCCCTGGTTCCGTCGCTCGGGATCGTCCCGGACACGGTCACGTTTGTTCCGATGACTGCCGCAAAAAGGCGCAAGCGCGGTTTTAACCAGGCGGAACATCTTGCCAGAGCCATCGCGGTACGAAACTCGATTCCGTGCAGAAGCCTTCTTGTACGCTCATACAGTGGTGTCGATCAGAAACGTCTGAACAGATCACAGCGCAGGGACAATGTTCGGGATCTCTTTCATGTGAACACGCGTGAAACGGTAGGAGGTACCGTTCTTGTCGTGGATGATGTGATGACTACCGGCGCGACTCTGAACGAATGTGCTTATGTGCTGAAAAAAAACGGTGCGAAGCATGTATTTTCATTGACCATAGGCCGTGTCGCGTGATAGCACATTGAGATACCAGTACGGTATTATCAGTTGAATCGGAGCCACGCACATGAAACGTATTTCTGAAGATAACATGGAGATGATCCAGCTCGAAGGCAGGATCGACCAGGAGGCATCGGAGGAGCTTGAGAACTTGCTCGAGGAGTGCCTTGAAGAGGGGAAGACAAATATCTGTATCGACATGGTAAATGTGAAACATATATGCAGCTCCGCCCTTGGTGTGCTTGTTGCGATCAAGAGAAAGATAAAGGACAACAGGGGCGATATCAAGCTGGTCATCGCCAACGAGAACCTGATAAAACTCTTTCAGACAACCATGCTTGACAAGGTTTTCGAGATATATGAATCTGAACGCGAGTGCAGACAGTCTTTTTACTGAACCGGGTCCGCTATGATAACTCAAACACAGAAACAGCTGCTCGATCACTACAACAGGGGACTTACCCTCTATAAACAGAGAAAGTGGGATGAAGCACTTGCCGCTTTTCAGCAGGCGCTCGAAATAGTACCCGGAGACGGTCCGTCTCTCCTCTACATTGCCCGCTGCAACGAATACAAGACGACGCCTCCACCTGATAACTGGGACGGCGTGACCATCATGAAAACCAAGTAAGGAAGTACAATGGCCAAGAAGATAATTCAGATAAACAAGAACCCGGTATACGATTTTGGTATGATATCTACGGTCTTCGGCGATGATACCGAGTTTTATGGAGACCTTCATTTTACGACATCACTGCAGATTAACGGCTACTTCGAGGGTGAGATCGTCTCGGAAAAGGGCAACCTTGTAATCGGCAAGGGGGGGACCGTCAAGGCAAACGTCAAGGCGCGGTCCGTCATTATTGACGGGACGATACACGGAAACATAGAAGCATCCTGCAGTATCGAAATACGGGAAAATGGCAAGCTCTTCGGCAACATCCGTACCAGCAAACTGAAAATTGCCGACGGAGTTGTCTTCGAAGGAAACTGCGAGATGATAAAACAATCTGAAGAGGAAGAGGCGGAAAAAAACGCAAGCTGAAATCAAAAATGCGATGTGGTATAGAAAGAACGGTGACGCTCTTGTCTGTACTCTCTGCCCACACGGCTGCCGTCTGTCTGACGGGCAGGAGGGGATGTGCCTGGTCCGTATTAATAAGGACAATACGCTGACCACGATCAATTACGGCAGGATTACCTCGGCTTCGGTCGACCCCGTTGAGAAAAAGCCTCTCTACCATTTTTATCCTGGATCACCGATTTTTTCTATCGGTACATTCGGGTGCAACATGCGCTGTCCATACTGCCAGAACTGGCAGATATCGCAGCGGACCATGCATGCGCCGTACCACTCTCCGGACGACATCATCAGAATGGCAAAGGACAAGGGTTGTGAGTTGATTGCGTATACCTATTCCGAACCTGTCGTCTGGTATGAGTATGTCTACGACTGCGCACAAAAGGCGCATGACGCCGGACTGAAAAACGTCATTGTAACCAACGGGTATATTAACCGAAAACCGTTCGAGACGCTGTTGCCCCATGTCGATGCGTGCAACATAGACCTGAAGACGTTTAACGACAAGACATATGCCGAAACCCAGCAGGGACGCTTAAAGCCCGTACTCAACTCAATCGAGATGGCTGCCGCCAACACCCATGTTGAAGTGACGACGCTCGTCGTGACGGGCATGAACGATACCATGAAAGAACTCACCGCCGCCGCGGACTGGATAGCGTCGGTTGATCCGTCGATTCCGTGGCACCTGTCGCGATATTTTCCGGCATACAACTACGATGAGGCCGCAACAGACACACAGTTTCTGCTGGATGTTTGCACCATGGCAAAGAGCAGGCTGCGACATGTATACTGCGGCAACATGGGCGGTCGGGCAGACCTTCATAACTCATATTGCCCGGACTGCGGCAGTGAACTGATTAACAGGCAGGGATACAATACAGACGTTACCGGAATACAGAACGGGAAATGCGTATCATGCGGCACACCGTTTGACGGAATCGTAAAGCAGTAACCGCTTTACCGAATGGAACGGCACCGATCCTGTGCCGTTATCCTGCCGGATTCAGAATACGAAATCTTCATGACAATCCGCCTCCTTCCTTTGCTGAAGGCGCGGAAAGGAGCATAAAAATGGCCGACATTATAGAAGGGCGCGCAATCGCAGCCGAGTTGCGCGCATCATTGAAGGACGAGGTTGAAATGCTGCACAGACAGACGGGGAAACGTCCGGGGCTTGCCGTGGTGCTTGTCGGCGATGATTCCGCATCCGAAGTCTACGTCCGAATGAAACGGAAGGCATGCAATGAAACAGGCATAGAGTCTATTGATCATAATTACGGCAAAGACTACGGACACGACAACCTTATCCGTCTGGTGAAAGAGCTCAACTCGGACCCGTCTGTAAACGGAATCCTCGTGCAGCTGCCGCTTCCGGACGGATACGATGAAAAAGAGGTGATCAATACTATCAGTCCGGAGAAGGATATCGACGGATTTCATCCCATAAACGTCGGCCGCATGGTAACGGGCGACCCCGACTGCTTCCTGCCCTGTACACCTGCCGGCTGTCAGGAGATGATACGCCGTGTGGTACCTGATCTGAAAGGCAAGCATGTCGTCATCGTTGGTCGGAGCAACATCGTCGGAAAGCCGCTGGCCAATATGATGCTTCAAAAGAACGAGACGGCTAACTGTGTGGTCACCGTCTGTCATTCTGCCGCGCCGGATATTTCGGTATTTACGAAACAGGCGGATATTCTTGTGGCTGCAGCCGGTGTACCCGGACTGATCACCGGAGAGATGGTTAAGGAGGGCGCGGTTGTCATCGACGTCGGAACAAACAGGGTCAAAGACCCGGCAGACAATTCGGTAAAGCCAAAACTGGTCGGGGACGTCGATTTCGAGTCCGTATCGCGTGTCGCTTACGCGATAACGCCGGTACCTGGCGGTGTCGGGCCGATGACGATTACCATGCTGCTGAAAAATACCGTCAAGGCGTTCCGGCTTCAGAATAACCTCTCCGGAAAATGATGCCGTTGAGTACGGAACAGTTGCAGGTCATACGCACCACATGCCGGTATCTCCTTCCCATATCGCCTTTTATATGGATGTGCGATCCAGACGGTTGATTTTCCAACCGGACATATGGAGAAGTCGAAATCCCGATTCCCTTACAATATTGAATGAATCGGGCTTTCGAATTTTCAGGGGACAAACGTTCATTATTAGAGATTCACATAGGTACTATGATTATACTTGGATAAAATGAGCTTGTCATGTTGTATTCTGTCGTGTACAGTGAGACGAAGGTATACCCGGTATTTTGAGAAATTACGACAGAGCAGACGGAGGAGCAATGTCTCAAAGGATAACCACCAGCGCCGTTTGTTTCATTTTATTCCTGTCCGTACAGGCGCATGCGGCAGAATCCTTCTATACGCGAATCACCCTCAAGGGAACGGTCAATCCCATAACGGCCGAGTATATTCTTGAATCTATCAATAACGCCGAACAGGACGGTGCCTCATTCATTTTATTGACGGTAGACACACCCGGCGGACTCATGGTCTCGCTCCGGAAGATCGTGCAGGCGGTTTTGACTGCAAAGATACCGGTTGTCGTCTATACCTATCCCAAGGGCGCGCAGGCTGCCTCGGCAGGGGGATTCATCATGCTTGCTGGTCATGTGAATGCGATGGCGCCCGGAACGGAGATCGGTGCCATGCATCCTGTCGCTCCAGGACTCACCTTTTATGAAGAAGAGGAAAGTCCAGCCCGGGGCGGGCCAACAGAAAAACAGGTCATGGGAATGAAGGTGTTAAACGACACGCTCGCGTTTGGACGAAGTATCGCGCAGGAGCGCGGCCGCAGCGAGGAGTGGGTTGACAATGCCATTCGGGAGGCAGGATCATCAACCTACCGTGAGGCACACGAAGCAGGAGTAGTAGACATCATCGCCGGCGATATAAACGACCTCATGTCCAAACTTGACGCTCGGCGTATAACGGTAGACGGCCGTGAGTACATCTTTGATACTGCCTCGGTTGAAGAGCGCGATGCCGTCATGAGCGGAAGCCAGAAGTTTCTCAACTTCTTCGCTGACCCTCAGGTTTTGATGCTTCTTCTCATTATTGCAATCGGCGGTGTTGTTATCGAGTTTAACAATCCGGGACTTATCCTTCCCGGGACTGTAGGCGCCGTCGCGTTCATACTCTTTCTCATGACGATCAATGTCATACCGATTAACATCATCGGCGTCGTGCTCATTATCACGGGATTTGCTTTTTTCGTCATGGACCTTTATATTACAAGTTACGGTCTTCTTACACTTGCGGGTGTTGCCGCGTACATTGGAGGTTCACTGATGTTGTTCGACAATCCTATTCAGGGTTTTTCCGTCTCGCCTGTTACCATTTTCGTAACGTCGGCGCTGATGCTTCTTCTGGTTTTTGTTATTCTGCGCGCGGTTATCGACACCCACCGGCAGAACACGGTAACCGGCGAATCGGCGCTTGTAGGACTTGACGGCAATGTTACAAAGGCGATAGCGCCCGGCTCAGACGGAAAGGTCTTCGTTCATGGAGAGCTTTGGAACGCGGAGTCGGACGAGGTTATTGAGCAGGGAAGCCGTGTGACCGTCACAGCGGTCAACGGCATGAAGCTTACAGTTACAAAAAAAATAATCAATCAGGTTTAAGGAGGACATATGTTTGAGATTAATTTCACGGTCATCTCGACCGTGGTATTACTTATCGTACTGTTTCTTGTCTCGGCCGTAAAAATCATCAGGGAATATGAACGTGCGGTCGTGTTTAGGCTGGGACGTCTCATCAGGAAGCACAAGGGGCCGGGACTCATCATCCTCATTCCGCTCATAGACAAGGCGGTAAAGGTATCACTCAGGACCGTTGCCATGGATGTGCCGCCGCAGGACATCATTACGCGCGATAATGTATCGGTCAAAGTCAATGCGGTCGTCTACTTCAGGGTCCTTGAGCCCAACAAGGCGATCATCGAGGTTGAGGACTATATCTACAATACGTCGCAGCTCGCGCAGACGACGCTCCGATCCATTCTGGGAAGTTGTGACCTTGACCAGCTGCTTGCGGACCGTGAACGGATTAACTCCGAGCTGCAGTCGCTGCTTGACAACCAGACAGATCCGTGGGGCATTAAGGTTTCCGCGGTTGAGATCAAGCATGTCGATCTTCCGCAGGAGATGCAGCGTGCCATGGCTCGTCAGGCCGAAGCGGAACGCGAGCGTCGTGCCAAGATCATCGCAGCGGAAGGAGAATTTCAGGCTGCCGCCAAGATGGTTGACGCCGCGAAACTCATGGAGGAGCATCCGACCTCGCTCCAGCTGCGGTATCTGCAGACACTGCAGCAGATTGCCACGGAAAACAATTCAACAACTGTCTTTCCAGTACCGGTTGACCTGATAAAGCCGTTTCTGGATAACATGAAGAAGTAATCAGTAGCCGGCCCGCCACGGGCCGGTTGCCATCGGCTGTGCGTACGAAGTTGTCTGCTTCATCCGAAAATCCCGACTGGATGGTGCAGCTTATACAAATTCAAAATCGATC
>CAZAHA010000149.1:0-7122 GCA_964484915.1 uncultured Leptospirales bacterium | reverse complement strand
GACAAAAACACCAAACTTTTCAGCTCTCAGGACCGTACCGCTGGATATATCTCCTTCTGACAGTTCGCCCCTGAGTGTTTCGGCGAGCTTTGCCGTTTCCTTCTCCTTGAGCGCCCGGTGGGAGACTATACAGTTTTTTCTGGATGCTTCCAGCAGTAAAAACGGAATAAAGTCGTTACCCGACTCGGCTGAGTCACCTGCTACGCCTTTGCCTATCTGGGATTTCGGACAGAATGCGCGTATCTCACCAAGCATCACATCATATCCCGCCTGTTTCTCGGCAGTAATCCTTCCGTACACGGGGATCTGTGATGAAAAGCAGAACGCCAGAAGAGCGGGTGATGTAAACCCCTTTCCGGGCGATACGGTAAGGCGTATCCTGCTGCCCTCGTATGAATCAATATATGCCTGTATAGACGCTCTTGACGAGAGCATTTCCACAGGAAATTCCCGAACGTCGGCGATAGCCTCCTGTTTGGCACCGATATCCACGTATGCGTACTCATCATCATATGATACTATCGTTCCCTCGACGGAATCGCCGGCACCATACGCCGCGTCCAGTTTTTGAAAGGAAGATTCAAGCATCTGTTCAAAGGTCTGGGATTGTTGATTTTCCATAAAATACACCATACTTTACTATACCGCGGGAAGGCACCGAAGACCCCCGTCGGACGATTTTTGTTGCAGGCGGCACGTGTGCCGTCTGTCGTGTCATCTTTTCACGGAGAAGTTTTTTTTCAAACAGAATATTATTTATGATCATTTACGGGAATGATAATCGCAGGACACGGGTATACCGATCAAATATTGTCCATCCTGATTAATTATTTGTTGACAATATCAGAGAGGATGACATATTTATAGTTATAAAATAATGAATGTAAGGGTATTGAAATTATGAAAAAGATATTATCGGTTATGTTCATACTGCTTCTGGCAATTACGGCTCTTCATGCACAGGATGAGGAGAAAACAGCAGAGGACTACGTTAATGACCTCTCAAGCAACAATCCTGAAGTTGTTATTACCGCCCTCAACTGGTTCGGTGAGAACGAAAATAAAGATGGAAACGACAAGATGAAGGAACTTCTTTCTCACAATAACGATGAGGTCCGTATGTGGGCTGCTGCAAACCTCGGTATTGTCGGAGATGAGTCTGCTATCGATCCCATACTTGAGCAGATCGTACAGGAGCGAAACAGCGACGTACGGTATGCTATGGTACTTGCCATCACCCGTATCGGTATAACTACAGAAGAGAACAAAGAGAAGATAAGCGAGCTGAAGGAACTTGAAAGAAATCCCATCATAAAGGATTACATCACCAAAATGGAAGAAAAGTACAACCAGGACTAATCGGCAGAAACTGGACTGTATATCCTGCGAAAGGTACGGGAGAGCCTCTAAAATGGCTCTCCTTTTTGTATTAATAGGAGCATATCCCGCATGATCCGATCACACGACTGTGTTTTGGACATTTTATCGAAGAAATCATTCACATTATTATTATTGACAAAGAGCGGCATGGAACGCGAATTGTGATATTGAGTTTCCGCCAGACAGGAAACAAGTACCTGAGTGTGTAAAGGATGACATCAAATGTTTGAAAAGCGACAGTATTGCTCGAATGTCTCTGCCGCGAATGTCGGTGAAACGGTCTCTCTGGCCGGCTGGGTCGACAGAAGGCGTGACCACGGCGGTGTAATATTCATCATGCTCCGGGACGTGACCGGAGTGATACAGGTAGTAACGGACGAGTCACAGACTCCCGATCAGCTTGCGACGGCGGACCGTCTGAGAAACGAATACTGTATTTTTATAGAGGGTACCGTACGGAACCGTTCACAGGAAAACGTAAACCCCGACCTGCCAAACGGCGACATCGAAGTCGTCGCGGACACAATATCCATACTCTCCGAATCAGAAGTACCGCCGTTTATGCTGGATTCCCGCGAATCAATCGCCGAGGAGATTCGTCTGAAGTACCGCTACCTTGACCTTCGCAGGGCACCGATGCAGACGATAATGAAAGCACGCCATACGCTGATGCAGAGCGCGCGGAACTATCTTTCACGGAACAACTTCTTTGAAATAGAGACGCCGATTCTCAATAAATCAACGCCTGAAGGCGCGCGCGACTTTCTCGTACCTTCGCGTCTGCATGCCGGACACTTCTACGCGCTGCCGCAGTCTCCACAGCTTTTTAAACAGATTCTGATGATCTCCGGATTCGACCGGTATTTCAGCATCGCAAAATGTTTCCGTGACGAGGATCTCCGCAATGACCGGCAGCCGGAATTTACACAGATAGACATGGAGCTCTCGTTTGTAACTCCCGACATGATCATGCATACCGTGGAGGAACTTCTTGCAGAAATCGTCCAGGAACTTCTCGGAAAAACCGTTTCGACACCGTTTCAGCGGATGACCTATGATGACGCCATGCTCCGGTACGGCAAGGACGCGCCGGACACGCGTTTCGGCTTTGAACTGAAGGATGTTACGTCCATACTGAAGGACTCGGATTTCAAGGTGTTCTCTGGAGCAGCTGCCAAAGGCGGAATAATCAAGGCGCTGGCTGTTGACTGCGGAGACAGAATTTCGCGCAAGATGATCGATGAGTATACGGACTGGGTGAAGACATACAGGGCAGGCGGCCTGCCGAACTTCAGATACAAAGACGGCGCGTTCGAGGGTGGGATTGCCAAGTTCCTCTCTGACGATGAGAAGTCGAAGCTCGAAACAGAGCTTGGTCTGTCGGGCAACACCGTCGTCTTTTTTGGCTGCGACAAAAAGCGTATCGTGAATGACGCACTCGGAAACCTGCGGGTTAAGATCGCGCGCGACCTCGGTATTATCGACGGTTCGCTTCTCAATTTTGTCTGGATCGTCGACTTTCCCCTGTTTGAATTTGACGAGGAGGACGGACGGTATTATTCTACACATCATCCGTTTACGGCACCCAAACAGGAAGATATTTCCAAACTCGATACGCTCACTCCTGAAACGGTGGAGACCGTACGGTCAGACGCATACGACATCGTCCTGAACGGCAGCGAAATCGGCGGCGGATCAATCCGTATAAACCGCCTTGACATGCAGAAGAAGATGTTCTCCCTTCTCGGCATCACGGAAGAGGAGGCAAAAGAAAAGTTTTCTTTCCTTCTGGATGCGCTCAAGTACGGCGCACCGCCGCACGGAGGGCTCGCACTGGGTCTTGACCGTATTGTCATGCTTCTTTTACAGTGTGACTCGCTTCGGGACGTCATCGCGTTCCCAAAAACGCAGCGGGGACAGTGTCTGATGAGCGAGGCACCGTCACACGTTGCCCGGAAACAGCTCCGGGAGCTGTCTCTGCAGATCAAAGAGTAGGCTGATGCACGAGATTCTCTTTGAAGTCGACGACATCAACGTATACCAGAAAGTGTGCGGCTTTCAGGATGAACATCTGCTGGCAATGGAGAAGGCGCTTGGCGTGACCATGATCCCCAGGGGAAACCGGATAAAGGTCAGCGGAGAGAGTGAATCAGTCGGTCTCGCGGAACGTCTGCTCCATGTGGTATCCGACTATATCTCGGAACGGGACGATGATTACGCCCTCGACCAGAATGACCTGAAATATATGATCTCCCTCGCGAAAAAGGGCGAGAAGATAAATATAGCATCCCTTGACCGGCTGAAGATATACATTCCCGAATCCCGGAAGTTTGTCTATCCCAAGTCATTTAACCAGGCCGCATACCTGAACGAGATCGCAAAGAAAACGGTGGTCTTCGGTGTCGGCCCCGCAGGTACAGGCAAGACATATCTTGCCGTAGCTGCAGCCCTCCAGGAGTACTATTCCGGCAGGGTCGGCCGCATCCTGTTAACGCGTCCCGCTGTAGAGGCAGGCGAGAACCTCGGCTTTCTGCCGGGCGACCTTGTTCAAAAGATTAATCCCTATCTGCGCCCGCTCTATGATGCGCTCTTCGACCTTGTTTCCTTTGAAAAAATCCAGATACTGATAGAAAAGGACATTATCGAGATTGCGCCACTCGCCTATATGCGGGGACGGACGCTTAATAACGCGTTCATCATCCTTGATGAGGCGCAGAACACGACAAGCGCACAGATGAAAATGTTTTTGACCCGGCTTGGAAACAATGCAAAGATGGTAATATCAGGGGACATTACACAGATAGATATCGACAAGCCGGAGAAATCCGGTCTTATGACTGTACGAAAGATCCTGAGAGATGTAGAAGACATCAGCTTCGTTCATTTTAACGCCGACGATGTATGCAGACACCCTGTGGTTGAACGGATTATCAGCGCTTATGATACATATCATAAGAAATAGCGCCAAGACCGGTACCGTACGATGAGATCACTCCTGACACATTCGTTTCTCCAGTTTATCCGCTACTTTACCGGTTCGGCGACCAGAACGTCTTTCGTGGCGTTTCTGATCCTGATCGTCACAAGTACGCTGCTTCTCTCCTTTACGAAGGTGGGCGTCTCCTACGACTACAAGATCGGCGACATCGTGAAGAAAACGATACGCGTCCCCTGGGACATATCCTACCATCTTGAGAACGAAACGGAACGTGAACGGCAGCGAGCTGCAGAATCGGTCCCGCTTGTCTTCGACATGAACCAGTATGTACTTATTGAAATGATCCGTAACATAAACGATCTCTTTTATCAGATTGATGCGGTTATGAGCGATGACAGCTATTATGCGCTTGAAGATCCCTCGGTGAAGGTGGCCGTGGTTCAGAAATCTCTCCCCGAGAGTGCAACCTACAGGAAGGAGACCATCGCCGCGATAATGAATTACGACGACCATGAAAAGCTCAGGCACCTGGCCGTAAAGATTCTGAATGATATATTTGAAACCGGTATCCTTGAAGAGCCATACTCCAATCCGCTGAACCTGTCTACACGGAACATTACCGTCAGGACGATCAACGACAGCGATGAATACATGGAAGAGCGGCGTCCGCTTGATTCGCTCCGGACTCTGGATGAAGTCCACGATAACCTCAACAGCATCTGCCTTCAGTACACAAACGAGCTTCCGGAGAACCAGCGCTGGGCAGTCTACCTTCTTGTCCGCAAACAGATTGTCCAGAACATCCGCTTCAACCAGGAAGAGACGAAGCGCCGTATTCAGCTTGCTATAGACAACGTCGAACCGGTTATGGGCATACTCAAGAAGGGGCAGGTTATCGTACGGGAGGGAGATCCGGTAACCACAGACTCAAAAAAACTGATCGATATCCTGAACAAGTATACATCCAGGGTCAACGTTACCTATGTAGCTGGAGTTTTTCTCGTCCAGATGCTCTTTTACATGCTCTTTATCTTTTTTCTCAGGGATACCAGACTGCGGCTTTTCGAGGATCCCAAGGCCGTGATCGTCTCGGCAATGCTCTTGCTTATCTTTTTCGTGTATGCATTCATTCTCAACAGGACCGTCGGCCATTCAGCGAAGTCGCTTGTCTATCCCCTCTATCTGCCGATACCGTTTGTCACGCTTATCATCACCATACTCTTTTCGACGAACGTTGCCATGATCTGTGCGCTCTATCTGCTTTTCTTCACGGCAACCATAACATCGGGTGACTACGCATCGCTTATGATCGCGTTCAGCTCCGCGTTTATAAGCATATTTGCCGTCAAGACGATCGAGAAACGGTTCGACTTCTTAAAAACCGGAATTATCATCGGACTGGTAAACGCGTGCATCGTGATAAGCATTGCGCTTATGCGTGAACTCGCATTACAGCAGATCATCGCAAGCGTCAGAATAGCGGTCGCGGCGGGCGTCATCAACACGATTGTCGTGATGGGCGTCTTCCCCATACTGGAAAACATGTTCAGCCTGACAACCAAGTTCAAGCTCTTCGAACTGTCAGACCTCAACGCGCCGATATTCAAGGAGATGCTCATAAAGGCGCCGGGAACGTACAATCATTCCATACTTGTTGCGAACATGGCCGAGGCGGCGTGCAAGAGCATAAATGCCAATTCAATTCTTGCACGGGTTGGTTCGTACTACCATGATATCGGCAAGCTGGAAAACCCGCAGATATTCATTGAAAACAAGAATGAGCAGGCCTACATCAATCTCTCTCCGGCCGAGTATTCAAGCAAGATTATCCGCCATGTAAACAAGGGCGTCGTTATGGCGCGCCAGATGAGGCTTCCACATGACGTTATACGGTTTATCCAGGAGCATCATGGCGACTCCAAGGTAACCTATTTTTACCACAAAGCCCTTGAGAACGCACAGAAGCGAAAGGATAAAAACGGAGTCAACCAGGAAGACTACACATATCCGGGACCAAAGCCGCAGAGCAGAGAAACGGCCGTCGTCATGCTTGCCGATGCTGTCGAAGCGGCATCACGTTCCGTAACGCAACCGACGGAGGAAAAACTGAGCCAGATGATAAACTCGATTATCTATGACCGTCTTAATCAGGGGCATCTGGAACATTCCAACCTGACGATGACCGACCTGAACAGGATCAAGGCATCCTTTCTGACGCTGTTGACGGGAATCTTTCATACCAGAATGGAGTATCCGGACACAAGCGAGATTCAGACGCTTGAAAAGAAGGTCCAGGGCAGGAAAAAGTGAACCCGGTAACGGTACACATGAATGGGGACATTGCGCTTCCCTATCACGGGATTGGTGAAGAGTTTCTCTCGAAGACCATGATACGGATACTTACCTTGCTGGGGAGAAGCAGTGATACGGTTGCGCTGATACTGTGCACGGATGAGGAGATCCGCGCTGTCAATGAACAGTACAGAAACCGGGACTATCCGACCGACGTTATTACTTTTGCATATAACGAAGTTCCCTTTCCCGGTGAGGAGCTCGACTCAAACCATGCAGGAGACATTTTTCTTTCAATGGACCGGGCTCTTGAACAGTCGCGCGAGTACGATATCCCGCTCGAAAACGAGCTGATACGTCTGCTTGTCCATTCCGTACTCCATCTGTACGGATATGACCACGAAACCGGCGCGGAAAACGCGAAGCGCATGTACGCAAAGGAGGACGAGGTCATATCGAGGCTTACCGGTACCGGCTAGGAGGTGCGCGGTACCGCAGTATCTATTCTATAC
>CAZAHA010000148.1:0-7130 GCA_964484915.1 uncultured Leptospirales bacterium | reverse complement strand
ACCGCTCTTCTTGAGCTCACGGTCTATTGCACGGGCGACGATGTCGCGCGGAGCCAGTTCCTCGAGAGGGTGGACTCCCTTCATGAAGCGCTCCCCGGCTTCGTTTATCAGTACCGCACCTTCACCCCGCACCGCTTCGCTAATCAGAAGCGCCCGCTCATTATGGCGCTCGCTGTCGTAAAACGAGGTCGGATGAAACTGTATAAACTCCATGTCTCCGACATCCGCACCGGCGCGGTACGCCATCGCGATACCGTCACCTGTTGCGATCGGCGGATTTGTCGTATGAAGATAGACCGCACCGACGCCACCGGAGGCGATAAGCGTTATCCGCGACTTGAACGTGCGTATGATACCGGACTCGTTCTCGAGGACGTAGGCTCCGTAGCAGGTAATCCGGTTACCGGCTGTGGAAACTTTGAGCTGATGCTCTGTCAAAAGATCAACCGCCGTATGGTCTTCATAGATTGTGATGGACGGTGTTTGAGAAATTTTCTCCAGCAGCGCACGCTCGACCTCCTTTCCCGTGTAGTCCTTCGCGTGAACGATTCGATTTATCGAATGTCCGCCCTCGCGGCCGAGATCGAGTACTTCGCTTCCGTCACCGTTTTTCCGGTATGAGAAGTTTGCACCCCATTCGATTAGCTCCCGGATACGGTCCGGTCCGTTTCTGACAAGAAGTTCCACAGCCTTGCGGTTACAGTGCGTCACGCCCGCATTCAGCGTATCGGCGATATGATTGGCGGGATTGTCGTTATCCGAGATTACGGACGCTATCCCGCCCTGCGCATAGTTTGTGTTTGATACATAGTTTTTCTTTTTGGTCACGATGGTAACGGTACCATATTCTGCTGCCTTTATGGCAAATGTCAGTCCGGCGATACCGCTGCCGAGTACCAAAAAGTCCGAAATATATTCATGTGTGTTCATTCAGTGGTCAGCTCTACCGGCGATATTCTTGAAAAGTTCGCGCATACGGCATCCTTCAGATACTCCACGTCCTCATTCCGGTAATCGGCAGCAAACTGATAAACGTATCGTACATAGTCAGGCCTGTTTTTCTTACCACGGTGGGGTACCGGCGTCAGGAAGGGACAGTCCGTTTCAAAGAGAATCCTGTCTGCAGGAACATATGCCAATGCATCCTGTAGTTCAACAGCTTTTTTAAAGGTCACGTTACCTGCAAAGGAGATATAATATCCCAAATCAAGAAAACGCTTGGCATCGTCCTTGGTACCAGAAAAGCAGTGGATGATTACCGCGGCCGTGTCCATGCTCTTAAGCACGTAGTATGCGTCCTCATGAGCGTCCCGGTTATGAACGATCAGGGGAAGTCCGTACTTTCCGGCAATCTCGATATGGGATGAGAAGTTTTCCATCTGTGTTTCCCGCGGATGCGCCATCCAGTGATAGTCAAGTCCAGTCTCACCGATACCAAAGAGGCGTTCCCCTTCTGAGACTGATTCTTCCACGATCTGCTCCATCCTGACAAAGTCGCCATCCGTATAGTCCGATGACGGATGAATACCCAGCGTATAGAGTATATGCGGATGCTTGTTGCTGAATTCGCGGGACCATGTGAAGTTGGCGGCATCGGTCGATACCTGTACGGCGTGCAGGACATGGTTTGCGGACATCTGCTGCAGGAGTTCCTCCTCCGTTGCGCCTTCGTCAATACATAGATTGAAATGCGAATGGGAATCGATAAACATGAAGCTTTCATCTCCTTGTGGCACGAGTCGTACCAAGCGATAGACATCATCTGTACTTTCCATCTTTCATACCACAATCAGACATACAATTATTTTTTATTACAGATAACACTTCCTCCAAACGATGTAACGTATATGTTTCAAATGATTTGTCATGATACTGCGACCCATTTCGATTTGGAACGCACATGCCATTGCAATCGCACCTGTACCGCGGAGGAACACATGAGAGTCGGTCTAACCGGTCATTACGCATCAGGAAAATCAACCGTCAGCGCCATGTTCAGGGAACTGGGCGCATCTACACTGGATACTGACAAGCTGGCGCGGGATGTCGTGAAAACAGGCACTCCCGCATACTATCAGATTGTCGATGCGTTTGGACGATCCATCCTCAACGAAGACCAAACAATAAACAGAAAAAAACTCGGCGCGATCGTCTTTTCCGACGACCGTCGGCTTGAAAAGCTCAACTCAATAACACACCCCCCTATTCTTGAGAAGATGCTCGAGCAGAGCATGGAGTGCCGGACAGTGTACATAATCGATGTCCCTCTTCTCTTTCAGGCAGGATATGACACGTATATGGACAAAGTCATCATCGTAACGGCAGATATGCCACAAATGATACGTCGGGGAGCAAACCGCGACAACATACCAGAGGAGGACGCACGAAGGCGGATCGACTCGCAAAATTCTATTAATGAATATATACAGAAAGCCGATTATATAATTGATAACAGCGGTACTGTTGAAAAAACTCATGATCAGGTAAGAAGGATATGGAACAGTATAATAACGACTTTGACGGCGAAATAAAGGAAAAGAGCATCTATCTTGTCCACCTTGACAATACACGCATCGTCATTCTTGTTTCAGTGTTCGTCGGTATAATAGCCCTTTCGTTTCTTATCGGAATGAATTTTGCCGCACCGTCCGATTCTCTGTTCAGCGACAGTACACAGCAGAAACAGCTTCTCAACTCACAGATAGAATCCCAGGATGCGGATGATATCGATTCACTGCTCTCAAAGGAAACCTCGCACGATTCGCTTGATTCTCTCGATGCAATCGATGACGAGCTCATGAAGGAAAACAACATAATCGCTCCCGATACAGCAGAAAACATCGTTCCCGATAAACCGGTCCAGCCGAAGCAGGCTGATCCAAAACCGGTAAAAAAGGAAGCACCAAAAAAGAAGGAAGTCGTCGCCGCATCGGTAAAAAAAGATACGAAAACCCATGTCGAAAGGAAGCGTATACAGAGATCGGAGAAAAAAGGGTTTTCAATCCAGATCGCATCTTTCGATACGCGGGCAAAGGCCGTACAGGAGTCGGATACGATAAACAAGATGAACTTTGATTCGTATATTGCGTCGGCTTCCGTAAACGGTAAGCAGTTCTACCGAGTGAAGATCGGACCGTTCAGCAACAAAACAGAGGCATTTGCCACACTCGACAACCTGCACAGCACGACGCGGTACAAGGACAGTTACATTACCTTTGAGAAGTAGGGCCTGCCTACGCTGTCAGCAGCATAGATTCAAGGAGGATTACCGATCATCGACCAACAACGATTGTCTTGTATTCCTCAAAAATTGACCAGGTCGATATCGGGAAAAAGGTAACCTGGAAAATCTCCTGATCAACATACGATATTTCCGAAATTCGCCCGTTTTCCATAGCCTTATAGATACTCGCATCTCCCGTGGAAATAACACCAAAAAAACACTGGCATTTTGAAACACCGACAACATTTCCCGCCCTATTCTCCGTCGCGGTCACACCGTCCCGGTATTTTGCATAAAATGAAGAGTTCCCGATCCTGTTTATACTGGGTGAATAGACGACGCTGACACTGGTCGACGTACACGAGACGGCAGACAGCACGCTTGCCGCAACGAGTGACCGCACGATCCTATTCACCATAGACGATCACCGTATACTTCTGATATACGCCGAAGAATACCGAATAATCCTCGTAATCGGCATGATGGATACGGGTTATCCCTGCCTTTTCACATGCCCGGTTGATGCTGGCATCGCCGTAAGTAAAGAGGCCCAGAATACTGATTACAGATGCCATACCGGACTTCGAAATGGAAACGTTTGATGTAGCGGTTACCGGACCTCGTGTCTTCGTATACAGGATTCCCTTGGGTGTCGGGGTTGTAGAGCAAGAGATCAAAACGGTACACAGGATTACGATAATTAGTTTTTTCATATACATTTGATCTAATTTTATTTAGGGAAAATTATTAATAATTATCAACAATTTGTTAATAAATATTAATAACTTATAATCAGATTACTCATCCTCTTCCGTTGCTTCCTGTTCGATAACGGCAAAGTCGCAGACAAAGTCGTTTTCCTTCATGTTGACAAGACGGACCCCGTACGTTGCCCGGCCCTGCGTCGGAACATCCTTTGCAAGTAGACGGATAATCATGCCTTCTTTCGTCGAAATGATAATCTCGTCATTTTCTCTCACAGATTTGACACCCACAGCCGGTCCGTTTTTATCATTTACCTTGATGTAGGTCATACCCTTTCCGCCGCGGCCCTTGACCATGAAGTTCTTGTAATCGACCTTCTTTCCGGACCCCTGTTCGGTAACCACAAAGAGATACGAACCTTCGTACACAGCATCCATACCGATGATAAAATCATCATCGGTCAGCCGCATGCCGATGATGCCGGCTGCTGCCCGTCCCATTGGGCGCATCTTGGAGAGGTTTGTGCGCAGGATGTTTCCATTCTTGGTCGCCATAACGATATCGTCGTTCTTGCCGACTTCGACTGCGTTCACCATTTCATCACCCTTCTTCAGGCTGACGGCGATGATGCCGTTCTTCTTGGTGTTCGAGAATTCCGATACCGATATCTTCTTCATGATACCGTGACGGGTTGTCATGCATACAAAGCGTTCATCCTCAAACGACGGTACAGAGCAAAACGCGGTTATGTATTCTGACGAAGCAAGATTGATAAGGGCCTTGATCGACCGTCCCTTGGCGTTTTTCCCGACCTGCTGAACCTCGTGGGTCTTTACACCGAACACCTTACCCTTGTTCGAGAACATGAGGATTGTATCATGGGTAGATGACACCGTCATCAGCCTGATATAGTCCTCTTTTCTGTTGGATCCGCCTGAAACGCCCCGGCCGCCGCGTCGCTGTTTCTTGAATGAATCAAGCGGCTGCCGCCGTATCAGACCGTCGTTTGTCAGCGTGACCACCATGCTCTCATCCGCTATCAGATCGGTCACGTCGAATGAGACGTCTCCTGCACGGCGGACGATCTCTGTCTGGCGCTCGTTTCCAAAAGTGTCACGTACCTCCACAAGCTCATTCTTGACGATGTTCATGACCTTCTTGTCGCTCGCGAGTATCGCCTTGAGTTCGGCAATCAATTTGATGAGGGCCTTCAGTTCGTCAACGATCTTCTTTGTTTCAAGACTGGTCAGTTTCTGCAGACGCATGTCGAGTATCGCCTTGGACTGCCGTTCTGAAAGATCAAACCGCTCGCGGAGCCGGGTATCGGCCTCATCAACGCTTGCAGAGGAACGGATGATCCTGATTACCTCGTCGATGTTATCCAATGCAATTTTTAGTCCTTCGAGGATATGGGCGCGTTCCTCTGCCTTGCGCAGCTCATACGCGGTTCTCCGGTAGATAACATCCTTCCGGTGCAGTATATACTGAGAAAGGATACCTTTTAAATCGAGCGTCTTCGGCTCGCCGTTTACCAGGGCAAGCATGTTGATGCCAAACGAGGTCTGGAGCGGCGTGTGCTTATACAGCTGGTTCAATATGATATTCGTATCGGCATCCTTCTTGATACCGATATGTATTCTAAGGCCGCTCTTGTCAGACTCATCACGAAGTTCCGCAATGCCTTCGATGACCTTGTTGTTTACAAGGTCGGCGATCCGACTGATGAGATTTGCCTTGTTAACCTGGTACGGAATTTCCGTTACGATAATCCGATCCTTTCCGCGTGACGATTCCTCGATATCGACCCGGCTTCTGATAATGATTGATCCGCGGCCTGTCTTGTACGCATTCTTGATGCCGTCACTGCCCATGATGATGGCTCTGGTCGGAAAATCCGGTCCCTTTATATGTTTCATAAGATCAGTCATCGAAAGATCAGGATTATCGATCAACGCGACGGTAGCGTTTATGACTTCTGTCATGTTATGAGGAGGAATGTTTGTGGCCATACCGACCGCTATGCCTGATGAACCGTTAACCAGAAGGTTTGGAAATGCCGCGGGAAGCACGACCGGTTCCTTCCTGGTGCCGTCGAAGTTTTCGACTCTATCGACCGTTTCCTTGTCGATATCCTTCAGCATAAGGTCGGAGACCCTTTCCAACCGTGCCTCAGTGTAACGGTAGGCAGCTGGAGGATCGCCGTCGACAGAACCGAAATTTCCCTGTCCGTCGATCAGCGGTACCCGCATGGAAAAGTCCTGTGCCAGACGGACCATCGTGTCATAAACGGCGCTGTCGCCGTGGGGGTGAAAGTTACCGATAACTTCACCGACGATCTTCGCCGATTTTACATAGGGACGGTCGTGGCGCCATGCACGTTCATTCATCGCGTGCAGTATTCGGCGGTGTACCGGCTTGAGGCCGTCGCGGACATCTGGCAGTGCCCGACCGACAATGACGCTCATCGCATAGGACATATACGACTCGCGCATTTCATCCTCTACCTCTGTATCGCGAACGTTTGCCCCCAGCATAAGCTGTATATCTTTTGAACTGTTTTTCTTTGGCACGGGTTGCTCCTATAGATCAAGATTCTCTACATATGCTGCGTTTTCCTCGATAAAACGTTTCCGCGGCTCCACCTCATCACCCATAAGAACGGAGAACATATGTTCGGCATTGACCTCATCATCCATGTTCACGCGAAGCAGCGTTCTGTTCTCGGGATTGAGCGTCGTGTCCCACAGCTGATCGGGGTTCATTTCGCCCAGACCCTTGTACCGCTGCAGCGAAACCTTCTGCTCTCCCAGTTTTTTGATAAAGTTGTTCTTCTCATCTTCCGTATAGACATACTCGTTCTTCTTGTTATACTTGATACTGTACAACGGCGGCTGTGCGATGAAGAGCATCCCCTGGCGGATAACCTCCGGCATGTACCTGAAGAAGAAGGTCAAAAGCAGGGTCCGTATGTGCGAACCGTCTACGTCAGCATCAGTCATGATGATGATCTTGTGATAGCGCATCTTGGAAATTTCAAACTGGTCACCGATGCCGGCACCGAACGCTGTCACCATCGTGCGGATAACCTCGCTTGAAAGGATCTTGTCCATACGGGCCTTTTCCACGTTGATGATCTTCCCGCGAATCGGCAGGATAGCCTGAAACTTCCGGCCCCGTCCTTCCTTGGCCGATCCTCCTGCGG
>CAZAHA010000147.1:0-7130 GCA_964484915.1 uncultured Leptospirales bacterium | reverse complement strand
CATCGAGAACGCAAGAGGGCGCCTCGTTATGACCGACGCGGTCACCCTGGCGCGTTCCATCTACCTCCAGCGCGAGAATTGCCGGCAGTCCCGGACGGTTGCTGAAACCATCATGCAATACGATAGAACGTATGACACCCCTGCTTCATACATGCTGCTTTTTGATGTCTATAGCGGCCTGGGATTGTATACGGAGGCGGAAGAGCTCCTGCAGGCTATGCAGGAGAAGCTGCAGTTTGACCCGCGGATAGACGGCATTCAATATAAACTGTCATACGTTTATCTCCGGCAGGAACGGTATGAGGAAGCCATAACCGGTTTCAAGAAGATCGATCGTCTGAATCCGTTTTCAGATTACAAGAAGGAGTCGTTTTACTTTATAGCGGTCGCCCATCATTCGGCAGGCGAGTACAACGAAGCACTCCGGTACTTTCGGATGTATCTCTCGCGAGAAAAGATCAAAAACAGGTATAATGCATATCTTCTGCTGCTTGATACCCATGTGAAACGCAAGGACGTGCGGTCGGCGAATTCCATCGCCGGTGTTATTATTACACGCTATCGGGACAAAAAGCAGAATGCCGACTACATCTATGCATGTGCGCAGATGAACGGACAAAGCGAACAGAGGCGAAGAGAGTATATACGGTATATCAGAAGCTCGTTCCCGCAATCGGAGACCGCACTCTCCATCGCCTATGAAAATGGTATTGCACATATCGGCAACAAGCGCTTTGCGCAGGCTGAGAAAGAGTTCAGGATAATCATCGACGCGGGTATGTACAACAGCTATCAAAACGCATACTACAACTACGCACTTGCCCAGTTTCGGCAAAGGGAATTTGAGCAGTGCATCCAAACGGTAGTTTCGCTTCCCGAAGATATTGCACAGGAACAGAAAGAAGCGGTACGTATTCTTGGCGCCCGTTCATATATTGCGACTTCACGTTATATCCATGCTGAGCGCCTGTACCGGGAGATCCCGGAGGACTACTATCAGGAGGTCGACCATTACAATATGATCTTGACCGCCATCGAGAACGAGGCTCCGCTCACATTCTTTACCGATATGCAGAGTGAGACGCTTGGCCCATACTTTCAGGATGCTGTTTCCGCTGCCGTATCGTACTACATAGACAACGGACAGCATGATTTTGCCATCACCTTGTGTACCGGGCTCATCTTGGCGGGTAACACACAGCCGGTACTCTACAGGGAACGTGCGCGGGTATTCCTGGAGTTGGGAGACCATGACAGGTTCTTTTTAGACATACAGCAAGCGGACCACAATCAGCCGTCCGTCTTTACCATGATGATACGCGCGTACCGGGAGAACGGACAGAAAAAACGTCTTGCTAAGTACGCCGCAAGGCGAACGGCTGAAACCACTACACGGCTGCCTGCGGCCGCGCTCAGGATTTCCGCTGATATCGCCTGGGAGGATCGCTCCGAAAATCACTTTCTGACGATTCTGTCCTATTATGCCGAGAACTATCCGGACGATGAGCGCTTTATCAACAGCCGCTTTGGACGGTACTACACCATGACCGGCGACTATTCACGTGCGTATACCTATTATTTTCGGGCCTTTCAACTGGACAACGGATTTGCGGAATCGATCTATTTCTGCGGCAAGTACCACCGCGATGTATCGGGAAACCGGGATAGAGCGCTCGACTTTTTCAGTTTTTCTGTTCAGGCTGACTATGATGCCGACGGATATACCTCCCGGGCACGGATTGCGTATTCGCTTCTTATTATTCAGCAAAAACGCATGGCAGAAGCACGCAAACTGCTGGCCGATGTGCGCGACAACGCGCCAAACACCATATACAGCCGACAGGCTGAAGACCTTCTTGCCTACTACTACGGAGGAAACAGGTGAACATAGATAAACTGTATGAAGAAATAAAAAAGAAGGATTCTTTTCCGTTTCTCGTTTCGGATATAACGAACATCAGGTATCTTACGGGGTTTTCCGGTTCGTATGCGTTCCTGCTTATTGACAGGGGATCGTCAATTTTTCTAACGGATACACGTTATGCGGAGTATGCTGAAGGGCTTTTGGACGGAAGCGGCATCACGCTATCCGTGCTGAACGGGAGTTACACGGAAACTCTTGCAGGCATCGCTGAAGATTTCGGCTGGACCACACTACATGTTGAGGACAACGCCGTGACCTTTGCGGTATATAACGAGCTTACAGAGGCGCTCGGTATTACTATTCTTCCGGGCGGTGATCCAGTACGGCCCCTTCGGGAAGTAAAAAGTAAAAGAGAAACAGACATCCTCCGCGAAGCCGCCAGAATAACGGACGCCTGCATTTCACACCTTGCCTCGTTCATCAGGACGGGCATGACTGAATGGGACATTGTTACCGAGTTGACCCATTTTTACATGCAAAACGGCTGCGATGGTACGTCGTTTGATCCCATCGTGGCAAGCGGTCCCGGTTCCTCGATGCCTCATTACAGGAGCTCCCGAAGTAAAAAGGTTGAATACGGTGATGTTCTTCTGATAGACATGGGCTGTCTGTACGAAGGTTACAATTCCGACTTGACAAGAACTTTCTTTGTCGGCTATGTCGATTCAGAATTCGAAAAAATCTATTCGGTCGTGAATACGGCGCGGCGGCATGCGGTTGAGGCCGCGCGGCCAGGCATTACCGCCGCGGCACTGGATTCGGTCGCCCGCACATACATTCAGGAAGCAGGATACGGAGAATGCTTCGGCCACTCGCTGGGGCACGGTGTCGGACTTGATATTCATGAGTCTCCCCGGCTTAAGTCAGGTAACGACGAACAACTTCGCGCCGGTTATACCATTACGATAGAACCGGGCATCTATTTGACGGGAAAAGGCGGAGTACGGATCGAGGACATGGTCCTTGTAACCGAAGACGGTCCTGAAATTCTCACCACGTTTCCCCGGGACATCGTCATTCTGTAGCGGCCGGTTCGATAAGCAATACTTATTATACTGTAAGAGGGCACAATGATTTCGAGTAATGATTTTAAGAAGGGCATGGCGATAAAGCTGGAGAAGGACATCTATACGATCGTCGATTTTCAGCACGTCAAACCGGGAAAGGGCGCTGCATTTGTACGCTCCAAACTCAAGTCTCTGACCAAAGGCTCGGTCATTGACAAGACGTTCCGCGCGGGCGAGAAGGTTGAGGACATCCGGGTCGAAAACAGGGAGATGCAGTATTCCTATGACGAGGGAGACTCACTGGTCTTTATGGACACCGAAACATTTGATCAGATGCCCATTTCCAAGGACATAATCGACAATCTGTTGGACTATATCAAGGAAGGGGATACCGTCGAGGTTTCAATTTACGAGGAAAGGCCAATATCGATCACACCGCCGATATTCGTAGAGCTTAAAGTTACCTACGCCGAACCGGGAGTCCGTGGTGATACCGCAACGAACGTACAGAAGCAGGTTGAGGTAGAAACCGGCGCAAAGTTCTCTGTTCCGATCTTTGTAGAAACGGGCGATGTTATCAAGATTGACACCCGTTCAGGAGATTACGTGGAGCGGGTCAAGAAATAATGAATCAGTTTTCGCAGATGATACGCCGCTATGTGACGGAGCATCCGGGCAGAAGCATCGGCGCCGCGGCGGGCTGTGTCGTCGGCATACTGCTTTTAACACTTGGAATCAAGAAGACGCTCATACTGATGCTGCTTATCCTCTTTGGGTACGTCATCGGCAACCTCTTCGAGACACCGGTTTCGCTGAACAGAATAAAGGACCTCTTCTCACGGAACAAATCCGGGAAATACCGTTCCGGCAGGGACAAAGACTTTGAGTAAAGGGAAGACATCAGTGCACATCCGCGGTATGGCGTACCGGGCCGTAAAGAAGAATCAAGCCCTGGAGGCCATATCCCTTCTGGAAGGACAGCTGTCCGACCGTATACGGTATGACGATCCATATATACTCTATTATCTCGTCATCGCATACCTCCTGCACGGAAAAATCGCCGCTGCGGCGAGCCTCATGACCAAATCCGAGCGTCTCTTTCCGGATTTTTCTCCCATGAAGGAAGTGCTGGCATATGTTGCGGTCAAGTCGGGTACGGACCGGGAAGCGGTATTGATGCAGGTTTACCAGTTTTTCCGGGATTTCCCTGAAAGTACACGGCTCCGCCGTCTTATCGGACAGCTCAAAAAAGCCACAAACTTTGATGTCTTTCAAAGAAATCTGAGACTGCGTTCCTGTGTACGGATTGCACCTCCACCTGTACGCGGTTTTTCCGTGATGCGTATTCCCCGGCGGACATTTATTCTGACCTCATCTGCCGTAATCGTAATCGCGGTAGCCGCCTCCTTTTTCGCCACCGGCCTCCTGGGGCCAGGCCTCCTGGGACCAGGTCTGACCGTTCCCGAGGAAGATATGCAGAAGTTCCGAATCGATACGAGCCGATATCCACTTGTGGACGAAACGGTAAGTGACAAGCGTTTCACCTACACATCAGAAAGCGAACTCCTCCGCGACTACGAAAAAGCACGGCGGCTCATACAAGGCGGAAGGCTCAACGATGCGGTCCTCATTCTGAACACGATACTGATGAGCAACGCCAACATGTCGGTAAAGGACCGCAGCGCCTTTCTGAAGGAGTTTGTCGCAAATCTCGATCAGAAGCCGTATGAGACACTCAACTTCAATCTGCTCAGGGAAGATCCAAATCTGTACGCGGGAACGTTTGTATCCTATACAGGAAAGGCGGCGAACGTCGTTTTCGACAATGACGGTTCGGGCGCGTTTACACTGCTGGTAAATGAAAAGGAAAACCGTTTTGACGGCACGGTCGAGGTTGTCGCTGACGGAAACGGGGCTGGTATTACCGACGGAGACTATGTGACCGTGAAGGGTGAGTTTCTCAAATCAGGTGAGGAGCCCGGACTTATCCTCATCCGGGCGGACGTCATCGAGAACCGGTAGAAAAGTACGCTGATTCGGTGCGGCTATTCGAGGCCGCGCATCGTCCGGCATGTTTTTGTATACAGATTTCGGAATATGTTATGCGGGTCCGTCCGCTTCTTCACCTTGTCAAAATTCTTTCTGTTCCAGATACTCCAGAACTCGTCTTTGCTGTAAAGGTTGTCAGAGATTAGCGTCTTCAGTCCTCCTGTTTGCATCAGTCCCTCTTCTATTGTCCGGTAAACGTTTTTGTCAGCAGGTTTCTTCATTCCGTAGATCGCAAGGTCAATAAAGAGATCGTCCCTGATCCGGTCCATATAGTCGCTGTTTATCCACTCATAGTCGCGCGGAGGTCGGTAGGGGACGCACCAGAGCGGGAAAAAATTTACCTCCTTCTGGTACCACGCCATGAATTGCTGCATGTTCTTGCAGGGGATAAAGAGGTCAACCGTTACGGGGATCAGCCGTTCGGGAAGAATCTTGTGGAACTTCTCCGCGATCGAAAGCTTGGATGACGAATAGAAGAGCCGTCCGAACAGGAGCCTTCCCAGAAATGATGTCGGGCCGACGTTGGTAACACCCTGGTCGTACCGGAAAAAGTAGTCCGGTGTTTTCAGGTAGTCTTCCCGACGCTTCCTGGTTGACAGATAGTATACCTTGAGCCATTCGTACCGGTTTGTATACGGCGCCGAATCAGTGAAGTTACCGACAGAAAGTATGTATTCGTCCGGGCTGTGTATGATGCCGTCCATGAAATCAACATCGCGTAACTCAAAATGTGAGCGTATGGACTGCATGTAGGATTCAAGCGTTGTATGCCGTTCGTACATGACGTGAACGTACGGTTTCGCGGGGATGAGCCTGAATTTCAGCCTGGTCAGAATGCCGAGCGTGCCGAAAGTGCCGTGCATCATCTGAAAGACGAGGCTGTTCTCGTTTTCGGGAGTACAGACGAGAATATCTCCGTCGGCGGTGACCACCTCATACTCGAGACAGGTATCGTGAAATCCGCCGTGTTTGAACGACATCGACTCGATAGAGCATCCGGCGACCGCTCCGCCGATGGTAATTGTCTTGAATTCGGGAACGATAACAGGTACCAGCCCATGTTTCAGCGTCTCGTGGACGAGGTCGACAAACGTAACCCCTGATTCCGCCGTGCACGTCATGGCTTCCGTGTCAATCTCGAGAATGTCGGAGAGCTCGCTGACATCAATCTTGTCATCATACCTTCGGCGGTCGCCTGTTTTCGGGACCTCATGCGATACAACTTTTTTTTTCAGAGATACGGGCTTTGTCTTGTCGTGAGACGCAAGCTGGGACCGAATTTGTTGAATCTTCCTGCTGTGATTTGTCATGGAGGTTACCGTTTTCTGTGAATATTGTCGGGACTGATCATCCTGGCTTTTCTGCCCCATGCTGTCAATCATGATGTCCGCTGAAATCATGTTTCACGTCCGTACCTGTATGGTGGGCACTTCTAAAACTCAAAACGTGTGCCCGGCGGTTCCCTTGCTGGTTATCCCGATTCAATATACTGTTGATATGATTCGGGACAATCCTGCGGGCAATGGCAAAAACAACCGATTAGAGGTACATATGCATGTTGTTTACATGCCTCACGGTGGCTTTTGGAAACGCCCTGATTTGAGTTTTTAAGCCTGCCTTCTTGTCGATGAGAACGGCATGACCGTCAAGTATGACACCTGCAGTACCCTCATCCGGTACGATGTCGGCCCATGACGGAACGGTACTGGAGAATGCAATTTCAGGAGTGTTCTTGTAGAATACACGAAGCGGCGAAACCCATCTCCATCACTCGATGGATGTTTGAACGACTGTCCAAACGGCATGTATCAAGTTATGGGATGTAATGAAGCGGTCTGGATGGCCTGTAAGCAGAACAAGATCAATGCCGGAGTTCATTCCGTGGATATGAACCAACAAGATGCACCGAATCGATCTCCGGGGTATCAAGCGCCCATTGACAAACAGATGTGAGGAAATTCATGTTATGATAAAAACGCGTGAAGTTGTTTCCTTAGCGAGGGAGGGACTCGAACCCCCCACACCACGGATATGAGCCGTGTGCTCTAACCAACTGAGCTACCTCGCCATATTAGCGCGGGCAGGACTTGAACCTGCGACCTTTGGGTTATGAGCCCAACGAGCTACCAACTGCTCCACCCCGCAATGTG
>CAZAHA010000146.1:0-7184 GCA_964484915.1 uncultured Leptospirales bacterium | reverse complement strand
CAACATCACAGCCGAGTCTCCCCGACAGTCGTCCGATCCAGGTAAGTGGAAGTGATAACTCAGACGGTTTGCTGTACTGATTTGCGATCACGACACTCCGGTCTTGCAGTGAGATATCGTGGCCGAGGAACCTGTTGAAAAGCACCATGCCGTCAGCACCGGATTTTGACAATCGGATAAGTGTTCCTGCGAGTGTCGTGAAACGATCGGCCAGTTTGACCATTATCGGGATCGATACTGTCTTTTTTATCGTTGAAATGATATCATAATACATACTTTCAATCTTTATACTGTCAGTTTCATGGTATCCAGGAACAATGTAAATATTCACCTCAATCGCGTCCGCTCCAGCGTTTTCTATAGTTTTTGCAAATGATATCCAGTTACTGTTTGTTGCACAGTTTATGCTTGCGATGACCGGAATCGTTATTGCAGACTTTAGGCTCTTTACAAGATCAATATAGTCTGATAGACTGTTCTGTTTTACGTAGTATGAAATATAATCCTGCGCTTCGACGGTATCGTTGAAGTCTGAACCGGATTCTATTACGGAATGAGCCTCCATCTGTATCTGCTCTTCGAAAAGTGACTTGATAATTATAGCCCCTGCTCCTGCCTCCTCTAATTGTTTTGCTGATGCAACATGGGAGGTAAGAGGACTGCTCCCTATAATCAAGGGGGTCTTCAGTGTAAGTCCGCAGTATTGTATAGTGAGCTCTTCCATAGCGTAATCTCCCGTTTTTGATATAGTGTAATGCATGTTCTGTATAATACAACAGAAAAATATCTCATTTTTGCGTGGCGTGTGTGCATTTCTTGGTTCGATTGTGTACTGCTGTTGGTTTTTTGGTCGGTTTTTCTGTTATAGTCGTAGTGTGATTGTTTTTTTGGGTCTTTTCCTGCTGTTTTTCCAGCTATATGTCACATATGTGAATGATTCATCACATTGAATAGAGATTTTGTATACTGTAAGTATATAACTATGTTTTGAGTTCCTATGTTTTAATTCATTCGTTATAGTTTCTAAAAATTGATCTATAGCGATAGAAACAAGGAAAGAAAAGGAAAGCTTAAGAGTAGCCTTCATGCAAAGATACCGCTCATATTCGCACTGACTCAAGCAAAAGGGAACAGTCTCCCATACATCAGCCTGCGGCTGGTAACGGATAGTTGACAAACAATACCCGTGTATCCGGTTTTTCGCAGCATACCTGTATAGACATGATTTGATCAGTCTACTATAAGGAATCTGACAGACACACGCCGCATCTTTCAGCAGTAAATATCTGTCGCGTCTCACGTTTATTGTTGTCTTCATGAAAAACACCCCAATACCGGTCTTCTGACGATTAATACTGGTAAGAGTCCCGATTTTTTGACAAAATTTACTATTTCTATTGACAGAAACATTATGTTTCTATACATAGTAACACAAGAGAGGATATATGAATTTTTCAACTCAGAACAACAGATGGTGGCGTAGGTTTAAATACAGGTGCGGCGGTAGCGCCGCTTCGAGGCGCGTTATATAATCTGTAGCTTAAAAAACCGCCTCGAGGGCGGTTTTCTTGTATAGTTTGATTTTCTGATTGGAGGAACAAGTGAATTATCCAGATAAAGAGACTTTTTGTTCGATGGCAGGAGACTATAATCGGATTCCTGTTTACCACGAACTCAATATCGATGAGCCGGGGCATCTGCTGCTTCTCAAGGCAATGGAAGAGGAGGGTGAGATGGTATTTTTTGAGAGCCTCGGAGAGAACGCAGACGACAGCCGCTTTTCGTTTCTTGGATTTAGGCCCCGCTACGTGTATACGTTTCAGAACGGCGTTCTCCGGGTAAATGACAAGGTTGAGGATGAAGTAACCGGCGATACGGTATTTGAGTATCTGAAGGATCGTATTGACCAGTATAAAACTCCCGTTCTGAACAGGTTTGGGGACTATACAGGCGGGCTTTCAGGTTATTTCGGATACGAGATGGTCAACTATTGCGGCATACTCAGGCAAAAAGTGAGGGAAAGTACAACGATACCTCAGTTCATGCTGATGCATATCGATGATTACATCTGTCATGATAACCTGAACGGCATCTATTATTTGGCAACAGCGGCATATCCCGGAGACGATCCGGAAAAAGCATATAACGATGCCGCCGAATATCTTCTTGCGCTTGAGGCATCTGTCATACGGCGTATATCCGGAACAATGCTCCCGTATGTCCCCTCCAGGGCGGAGACAATAGATCCGGATTTTTGCGACAGCAGGGAAGAGTTTATGGAAAAGGTTTCCGAAACGGTCAGGATGATCGATTCCGGGGAAGCACTGCAGACTGTTCTTTCCATGCGTGCACATGTTCCCGAAGGACTTGATCCATACCGGTTCTATCTGCGCCTGCGGAAGCTTAATCCGTCTCCGTACATGTTCTATATAAAAAGCAGCGGAATGACCGTAACGGGAAGTTCGCCTGAAGTACATGTCCGATGCACGGGAAGAGATGCCCTCTTGCGTCCCATAGCCGGAACCGCTCGACGGACAGGCGACGCTGAAGAGGATGCACATGCACGGCGGATGCTCCTTGCAGATGAGAAAGAGCGGGCCGAACATCTGATGCTTGTTGACCTTGCGCGTAACGATCTTTCCCGTATCGCGCAGCCTGAGAGCGTGCGTGTAACCCGTTTCATGAAACCCGAAAACTACTCCCATGTAATGCATCTTGTATCGGACGTTACCGCACGTCTTGATGACAAAAAGCACATGATAGATGTTTTTCGCGAATCGTTTCCGGCCGGTACGGTTTCCGGTGCACCGAAGGTCCGCGCAATAGAGATTATTGACGAGATGGAAGTGTATCCCCGCGGTATCTATTCAGGAGCGGTCGGATATATCGGATTTAACGGAATTATGGATACCTGTATAACCATCCGGACGGCATATTTTACCGAAGAGGGAAACTACATACAGGCAGGTGCAGGTATCGTTCAGGACAGTATTCCGGAAAAAGAATACGAAGAAATCAAGAGTAAACTCCGTGCTCTCTCGGTGTCACTTCCTTATGCAAAAATATGATTATTGGAGAATACTATGATCTGCATGATAGATAATTACGACTCTTTCACCTATAACGTCGTCAACTATGTCAAGAAGTGCGGGCAGGAAGTTGACATATACAGCAACGACCATCAGTTCGGTTCCATACCGTTTGAAGATTACAGTGGCATCATCCTCTCTCCAGGACCGTCATCACCGGACAAGTCAGGTATTACGCTTGATGTACTGCGGACAGTATCACATAAACCGGTGCTCGGCATATGTCTGGGCATGCAGGCCATGGGGCTCGTCTTCGGCGGCAGAATAGTACACGCACGAAAGACCATGCACGGCAAGATCGACACCGTAACGCATAACGGCTGTAGACTCTTCTCCGGTATACCGGAACGGTTTGATGCTGTACGGTACCACTCTCTGGCCGTTGAAAAGGGGTCCATGCCGGACGCCCTCGTGGTTACGGCGCTGTCGTCGGACGGTGAGGTTATGGCTATACGTCATTGTTCGCTTCCTGTGTACGGTGTACAATTCCATCCCGAAAGCTACCTCTCGGAGCACGGGATGAAGATTATAGAAAATTTTGTAGGAGTGAGCCATGAGTACAAAAAACCTGCTTGAAAAAGTATATAACGGCCAACATCTCAACAGTGATGAATCGCGCGAGCTATTTTCGTCAATCTTTAACGGTGAAGTCGACAGCCATCAGCTTTCGGCAATGCTCGGCGCCATGAAGGCGAGGCGTGAACATCCGGACGAAATAGCGGGGGCAGCCGTTTCGATGCGGAGCTTTGCGCTTAATCCAGGTCTTCCGGTTGACGGGCTCTTTGATACCTGCGGTACCGGAGGCGACGGCAAGCATTCTTTTAACATTTCATCTGCGGTTGCGATTATCCTCGCTTCCATGGGGTACAAGATTGCCAAGCACGGGAACCGTTCGGTCAGTTCTCTCTCCGGATCAGCGGACTTTTATGAAAAACTCGGCGTGCCGGTTTCCATTACTGCAGACAAGGCACTGGCATATTTTAACAAAACCGGATTTGTTTTCCTCTTCGCACCGCACTATCATCCTGCCATGAAGCATGCGGTACCGGTTCGGAAGGCGCTCGCGACACGGACGATATTCAACTATCTCGGTCCTTTAACGAATCCGGCGCAGGTAAAGTCGCAGATGATCGGTGTATACAGAAAGGATTTCCTTCCGCTCTATGCGGATGCGGCAAAGCGAATCGGATATGATAATCTGGTTCTGTACTCTTCCGAGGATGGGATGGACGAAGTCTCGCCCTATGCCCCGACCCATGTTATTCAGATACGGGGGCAGCATGAGGAGATGATGACCATCGATCCTTCTCCGTATATCACCCGGGAAGAAGCGGATTCCATACCGTCCCGTCTGGACGCGGATGGGAACGCGGCACTCTTCAGGGAGTCAATTTCCCAAAAGGGAGCAAACGCCCTTCCGAAACTCGTGTCGCTTTCAACAGCGCTTGCGCTTTTCACGCTTGGCTACAGTAACGATTACGAAAAATGCTTCGCAGCATCATACGACCATTATACCGGCGGTGGAATCTCACAGACGCTCGATGCGCTTACAAAGGAGAATCAATGAAACAGTTCAGCCTGCAAAAGATGCGTACAGTCAAGTTACGGGAGAGGTTTTCGGTCTTGAAAAATCTTGAGTTTCTGCACGACCGGAAACGCGATCACAGAAAAGTAGCTTTCCCCGCAAATGAAATTTCGATTATAGCCGAGATCAAGAAAGCATCTCCCGGTAATGTGTTCAACACCAATGCGGACCCCGTACGGCAGGCAACCCTCTACGAGAAGGGCGGCGCCGCTGCGGTCAGTGTACTGGTTGACGGAAACTTTTTTTCCGGATCCTGGAAGGACCTGAACCAGGCATCTGCTGCCGTTACGGTTCCGGTCCTGTGCAAGGAGTTTATCTATTATACGGAGCAGATTGATATGGCATATTACTGCGGCGCGGACATGGTCCTGCTCATCGCGCAGACGCTTACGTTTACCGAACTTGAGACGCTGTATGCGTATGCCCGCTCCCGGAATCTCATGCCGATTGTGGAAATCAACACGGTAAAGGAGATCGACCGTGTGCTGATGTGCGGTCCGGAGTACGTCATGGTGAATATGCGCAATCTGAATACGCTTGCAATAAGCATTGAAAGCGGAATCGATGTGCTGCGCGAGCTGCCGGATACCGTTACAAAGATATCCGCAAGCGGAATTTCTTCTGCAGATGACATCAGGCGTATACACGATGCAACCGGAACGGAGGTCTTTCTTGTCGGCAGCTCACTCATGAAATCAGGCGATCCACTGTCATCGATCAGAGCGATGCGAAGTGTTCTGCATACGGCAGGCAAACAGTGAAACGGATATTTGTAAAATACTGCGGCTTTACCCGAAAGGAGGACGTCGACTGCGCCGTCTCACTGGGGGTAGATGCGCTCGGCTTTATATTCTATCCCGGATCCAAACGGTATGTCACTCCCGAAACGGTCCGGCGAATCACCGCTGATGTGCCGGAATCTGTGGCTAAGATCGGCGTCTTCGTCAATGAGAGTCCGTCTCACGTAAACCGTGTTTCGGATGAGGCGCAGCTGTCCATGGTGCAGCTCTTTGCGCAGGAGGTTACATCTGTGGATGACTTCATTATTCCGGTCATACGATCATACCGGATCTCAAGAAGCGATGACCTGCCCGTTGCAGATGTCGGCGAGCGTATCCTTCTTGACACCTATACGCCGCATGAGGCAGGAGGAAGCGGCATCCCGTTTGACTGGGCCATGCTGAACGGTGCGGACATTGCCGGCAGGGCAATCGTCGCCGGCGGAATCACTGCAGACAATGTGACAACGCTGCTTGCGTCTGTCGCTCCGTACGGCATCGATGTTTCGTCCGGGATCGAGACAGAGAAGGGAATCAAATCCCCTGAAAAGATGAAAGCGCTTATGAATAATGTGGAGGAATTTTATGGCAACTGATACGGCAACAGTCCGCCGTGGATATTTCGGCGAGTACGGCGGTATGTATATACCGGAAACACTCACAACGGCAATCCTGCAGCTTGAAGATGCATATGAGAATTTCAAGAATGATGAATCCGCGCAGCAGGAGCTTTCGGCCCTCCTGTCTGATTATGCGGGGCGGCCTACCAAGCTGTATCTTGCGCGACGGTTTTCTGATACAATCGGCGTGCGTGTGTATCTCAAACGTGAAGACCTGATGCACACCGGGGCTCATAAGCTCAACAACACGCTTGGGCAGATACTGCTTGCCCGGTATATGAACAAGAAACGGATCATAGCCGAGACGGGTGCAGGGCAGCACGGAGTCGCAACTGCGACTGTTTGCGCGCTCATGGGAATGGAATGTGTCGTGTACATGGGCGAACTCGACTGCCGCCGCCAGGAGACCAATGTCAAGCGGATGCAGCTTCTCGGCGCGACGGTCGTTCCCGTTACATCGGGATCGAAGACCTTAAAGGACGCAGTCAACGCTGCCATGCGCGACTGGGTCAAGTCATATCCCGATACCCATTATCTTGTCGGTTCAGTCATGGGCCCCCATCCGTTTCCGACTATCGTCCGTGATTTTCAGAAGATCATCGGCGAGGAGGCGATCAGCCAGTTTGCCGGAAAGGAGGACGGACGCTTGCCAGACGCCGTTATCGCATGCGTCGGCGGCGGAAGCAACGCTGCGGGGATATTCTATCCTTTTTCCGGAACAGATGTGCCTCTGATAGGCGTCGAGGCCGGCGGTATCTCGGAAAAACCGGGCGAAAACTGCGCAACGCTGACACAGGGATCGCCGGGTATATTTCAGGGAGGCCGCTCCTATCTCATACAGGACAGCGAGGGACAGGTCCTTCCGGTACATTCAATCTCCGCGGGACTCGACTATCCGTCCGTCGGTCCGGAGCACGCCTTCTGGAAGGATGCCGGACGGGTACGGTATGTGACATGTTCTGACAGGGACGCGCTTTCGGCATGTTTCGAACTTTCGAGGACCGAAGGAATACTCCCCGCACTCGAAAGCAGCCACGCACTGGGGTATCTCATGAAAAACAGCGACCTGTACCAAGGCAAAACGGGCATCGTCAACCTATCCGGCCGGGGG
>CAZAHA010000145.1:0-7194 GCA_964484915.1 uncultured Leptospirales bacterium | reverse complement strand
GATAGGTCAACCCGTGGCTCTGCTGAAGCTTCTTCAACAGCGATATGATCTGAAACTGGATGGAGCGGTCCAGCGAGGATGTCGGCTCATCCAGAACGATAAAACGCGGCTTAAGAATGAGCGCACGCGCTATTGCGATCCGCTGCCGCTGGCCTCCCGAAAACTCATGGGGGTATCGGAAGCGTATCGCAGGATCGAGCCCAACCTCGTTCATCGCGTCGATGATACGGTTGGATCGTTTATCTGCTGGAATGGTCTTTTCATGTACATCGAGCCCCTCACCGATGATTTCGTCAACGGTCAGCCGCGGGCTCAGACTGCCAAACGGATCCTGCAGGATCACCTGTATCTCACGCCGGAGGGGGCGTATCTGTTTGTGCGTCAGCGTGTCGATGCGACGGCCGTCAAAGGTAATGGAGCCGCTGCTCTTTGCAAGACGCAAAAGAGACATGCCGAGCGTCGTCTTGCCGCTGCCGGATTCGCCGACCACGCCGATTGAGTATCCCTTCTTGACCGATATCGATACACCGTCGAGTGCCCGTATATGCTCGCTGACGCGTCCCAGGATGCTTGACTTGATCGGATAGTGGACCTTCAGGTTCTCGGTTGTAAGGATTGTCTCTGCGTGTGGATCCGAGTACGGAGGCTCCTTGGCGTGTTCCGATTCAATCAAAAGACGCGTATACTCGTTTTGTGGATGTGCAAAGAGTTCACCGGCTTGCGCATTCTCCACAATACGCCCGTCTTTCATAACGGCGACCCGGTCCGCGATCTGTTTTACGATCCCCAGATCGTGGGTGATGAAGAGTACAGCCATGCCGAGCTTCTTCTGCAGGGATGAGATGAGGTCGAGAATCTGCTTCTGCACGGTAACGTCAAGCGCGGTAGTCGGCTCGTCGGCGATCAGCAGTTTCGGCCGGTTGACAAGCGCCATCGCGATCATGACCCGCTGACGTTCGCCGCCTGACAGTTCGTGCGGAAAGGAGCTAAGCCGCTTTTTTGGATGCGATATGCCGACAGTTTCAAGCCAGTACAGCGCCTCATCACGTATGCTTTTTTTAACCCGGCTCCCGTGGATGAGCATCGGTTCGGTTATCTGTTTCTCTACTGTATGGAGCGGATTCAGCGACGACATCGGCTCCTGAAAGACCATGCCGATTTCGTTTCCGCGGAAAGCCCGCATCTCCGCTTCGGTAAGGGTGAGAACGTTCCTCGATTCGAAGAGTATCGCGCCATCCGGATATGTGACGCGGCCTTCCGGATAGAGTCGTATGATCGACTGAGCGGTGACAGTCTTTCCGCTTCCCGACTCACCGACCAGCGCAAATGTCTCGTTCGACATGATATCGAAAGACACGGAGTGCACTACCTGCTGTGGACGGCCACCGTCAGTAAAGGCGATGGAAAGGTCTTGTATCTGAACCAGTGGTGTCTGCATTACAGAATCCTCATGTTAAATTTTCCGCGGATCGAGCGCGTCGCGGACGGCCTCGCCGGTGAATACCAAAAGGGTCAGAAGAAGCGCCAGAACGGTAAACGCGGTAATACCGAGCCACGGCGCCTGAAGGTTAGCCTTGCCCTGCGCAAGCAGTTCTCCCAGAGAGGGCGAACCGGGAGGAAGGCCGAAACCGAGGAAGTCAAGCGACGAGAGCGTGGTTACGGATCCCGCAAGGATAAACGGAAGGAAGGTCAGCGTTGCGATCATCGCGTTCGGCAGAATGTGGCGGAACATGATCCGCGCGTCGCTCATACCGAGCGCCCGCGCAGCGACAACATACTCGAAGTTGCGGCCCCTGAGAAACTCCGCCCGGACGACACCGACGAGCCCCATCCAGCCGAAAAGCATTGTAATACCCAGAAGCCACCAGAAGTTCGGCTGGATAACACTTGAAAGGATAATCAGCAGGAACAGCGTCGGCATGCCGGACCATACCTCAATGAAGCGCTGTCCGAAGATGTCGATCTTGCCGCCATAGTAGCCCTGTACTGCGCCTACCGCGATGCCGATGATCGACGAAAAGAAGGTCAGCGTAAGACCAAATAGAACCGAGATGCGGAAGCCGTAAATCACGCGTGCCGCGACATCCCGTCCCTTTTCGTCTGTTCCCAGTAAGTTCTGCGCATCCGGCGGCGACGGTGCGGGGGAGGGCAGATCGTAGATGATGGTGTCGTGGCTGTAGCGGATCGGCGCCCAGAGTACAAAACTGTCCGCCAGCAGGTCCTGCATGTACGGATCATGGTAATCCGCCGCGATTCCAAACTCGCCGCCGAAATCCTTTTCGGTATACTGCCTGACTGCCGAAAGATACACACGCCCGTTATGCAGGACAAACAGCGGCCGGTCGTTGGCCACTAACTCTGCAAAGAGCGTGACGACAAAGAGAACAAGAAAAATGATGAGCGAATAGTATCCGCGGCGGTTCTGTCTGAACCGTTCAAGCCGGCGTTTCTGTATTTTATTCAGTCGTATGATGGCCATTTGTGCTCCAGATCTACCGTGATTCAAAGTCGATCCGCGGATCGACAAGGGTATAGGTGATATCACTGATCAGCGTCAGGACCAGACCAAGAAGTGTAAACATGTACAGTGTCCCGAACATGACCGGATAGTCGCGCTGCATGGTCGCCTCGAACCCGAGCAGGCCGAGCCCCTCCAGCGAGAAGATGATCTCTATGAGCATCGATCCGGTAAAGAACATGCTGATAAACGCTGCAGGAAAACCGGCGATGACAAGCAGCATGGCATTCCGGAAGATATGCTTAAAGAGGATCGCGTTTTCAGACAGACCCTTCGCGCGCGCGGTCATCACATACTGCTTGTGTATCTCGTCCAGAAAGGAATTCTTCGTAAGCATCGTCAGGGTAGCGAACCCGCCGATAACCAGAGTCGTGACCGGCAGCGCCATGTGCCAGAAATAATCGCCGACCTTTCCGATCAGGTTCATCTGATGAAAGTCGTGTGAAACCAGGCCGCGCAGCGGAAATATCTTGAAGTAGGTGCCGCCGGCGAAGAGGATAACCAGCAGAATCGCGAAGAGAAATGTCGGAATCGCATTGCCGACCACCACGGCGAAGCTGGTCCATACATCGAATGAACTGCCGTGACGGAGCGCCTTTTGTATGCCGAGCGGTATCGATATCAGATAGATGATAAGCGTACTCCACAGACCCAGTGAAACCGAGACAGGAAGCCGCTCTATAATCAGTCCGGTCACGCTCCGTCCCTTGAAGAGGCTGTCGCCGAAGTCAAACCGTATATATCTGGCAAGCATGTCAAGATACCGTACATGGATCGGCTTGTCAAAGCCGTATATTTTTTCTATTTCTGTAATCACTTCCGGATCAAGTCCGCGTGCCCCCCGGTAGATACGGTGGGTACCGTCGGCGCCACGCTGGTTGCCCTGTTGGGGGCCGGCCTCACCGGCGCCCCGGCCGGATATCCGTTCCATTGTCATGTCGGTATCGATACCCTGCATCGTCGCGATCATCTGGTCAACCGGTCCGCCCGGTGCGATTTGGACGATGAAAAAGTTTATTGTAATGATTGCAAAGAGGGTTGGGATTATCAAAAGAATCCGCCTGAGAATATATGTTCTCATTGTTCCTCGCTGTTTTTCAGTGTCTGTTCTTTGTGCGGATCGTACCACCAGGTGGAGAGGCCAAGGGAATAGCGCGGCCTGACAGCGGGCCTCGAAAAGATGTTCCTGTAGGCGATGCGGTATCTGTTGAGATACCACTGCGGAATGATGAAGTGGCTGTGCATAAGGACCCTGTCCAGCGCCCGGCCGAGATGGATGAGGCGTTTTTCGTCATACTGCGATGCGACGATCCGTTCGATAAGGTCGTTTATCGTGGGACTGTCGACGCCAGCCGTATTGTATGTGGAATCGATGAAGTCGGAATGAAAGTAGAAGTACAGATCGTCGGAGGGGTAGAATGTCGTTCCGTATGACCCGGTGATCATGTCGAAATCACGGTTGCGGAGCCGGTTGATAAACTGGGTCTTGTCGACCGTACGGATGTCCATACGGATGCCGATCCTGCCGAGGTTTCGCTGAAACGGTATCGCCATCCGCTCCATTGTCGGACTGTACGTCAGAAATTCGAAACGCATCTGTTTGCCGGTCTCGGCATGTACCATCCGCGTCCGTTCCAGTTCCCATCCGGCCCCTTTCAGAATAACGATCGCCCTGCGGATCTGTTCACGGTTCCAGCCAGAACCGTCGGTAACCGGAGGGGTGTATACCGTTGTAAAGACCTCGTCCGGAATCGTTCCCCGGTATCTTTCCAGAATCTTCAGCTCTTCAGGCGCAGGCGGCGTATTCGCCTCGTACGGCGTGTTCTGAAAGAAGCTCGTCGTCCGCTTGTACTGGTTGTAGAAGAGGTACGTGTTCATCCATTCAAAGTCAAACATCAGACTGACCGCTTCCCGTACGCGGATATCCTCAAAAAGGGGGTGTTTGGTATTAAAGACAAGCGCCTGAACGGCCTGAGGGATCTCGTGTTTTATTTCTTCCTGTACGATACTCCCGTCATCAAACGGGGAGCCGGTATACATCGTCGCCCAGTTCTTCGCGGATGATTCCTCATAGAAGTCGTATTCACCAGCCTTAAACGCCTCAAACGCGACGTTCTGGTCGCGGTAGTAGTCATACCGCTTCACGGCAAAGTTATTGTACCCCACATTGACGGGCAAATCCTTCGCCCAGTAATCGGGCAGAAGCGACAGTTCCACATACTGTCCCATCCGGTAGTCGCTGTAGTAGTACGGGCTGCTTCCTACCGGTACCTCTATTGCCGGTTCCGAGAAGTTCCGGTCCTTCCTGTAGTGTTGGGGCCGAATGGAGAGATCGGCAAGAGACTGAAGCATCTTCCGGTGGCTTTGCTCAAGGGTAAACCGGACACGGTAGGTGCTGAGTTTACTGACACCGATAACCGGTCTGAAATACTGTTTAAACTGCGGTACGCCTTCATTTAAAAACTTGTTGAAGGTAAAGACAACATCGTCGGCGGTAATCGGTTCACCGTCATGGAAGCGTGCGTTCGGATTTATGTGAAACGTGACCCAGGTATAGTCGTCCGGATATTCGATTTTTTCCGCGACGAGTCCGTAGTA
Organism: uncultured Leptospirales bacterium; assembly: GCA_964484915.1. Lineage (GTDB taxonomy): Bacteria > Spirochaetota > UBA4802 > UBA4802 > JAFGJZ01 > CAZAHA01. The sequence goes on along the minus strand of CAZAHA010000145.1, from coordinate 2,078 downwards.
GACATCAACCTCATCCTCTGACGGTTTCATGAGCGGGTCGTACAGAGATCCCGACTCGACCGCCGCGACACCGCGCTGTGCGAACCGGTTAAAATTATCAAAGGTACCGACGGAATGAAAGACGATGGTACCGCCCTTGGGTGCATCCGGATTAACATAATCAAAGTGGGTAAAATCCGGGCCGTACTTGGGCTTGCCCCGTAGTGCGAACGCGTGGGATACGGTCACGCGTCCGTGTCCGTTTGAGGCGCATATGCCTGACGGAAGCATGCAGAGAACAGCCAGTACGAGTGTCAGCGGATATCGCATCATGGTATATAACTCCATTGCCGGCGGGGCATAACCGGTTTTCTCCTGCTTTTCTGCCATTTGTACCGAAACGGGATTCAAAGACAAGAAAAATACATACGATGACAATGATTGCCGGCATATCGGGTACACGATACATACCAGGACGCTTTGACCGGATTTGTACCAGAAACGGTAAAAAATCCCTGTTTTTTTTGTGTAGTCCTGCCGTGATTGAAACAATTTGTTGACGGTACTACAATCCGTAATAGGTACAGGGCACCAGATAATAAAGTCAGAGGATTCCATGAATACAATCCTGCACCTCGAAACGAGCAACCTCTACAAGCACCTTGTCGGTGCGATTTGTCAGGAGCTTGGCATCCGGTACCGCCATTGTGCGTCGGCCGAAGAGGCGTTCCGGATACTGCATCAGGAATCCATATCCCTTCTGCTGACAGCCATGGAGTTGAAAGAGGGCAAGTCCGAGGACTTTATACTCAGGATCAATGAATCGCCCTACCGCTCCATACCGATCATCGTCATCACCGGCAATGATTCGTTTGAGGACCGAAAACGCATAGACGTGCTGGGAAGTGTTGACTATATCATCAAGGAGCAGTCGCAGGATGAAATCAAGGAACACCTCAAGTTCTATCTGACGAAGCCGTACTCGGAGGTGCAGCTTGCCAATGTATTCTTTGCCGTATGCGACGACAGCAGCATGGACCGCAAAATCATCGAGCGTATCTTCAGGATAAACGGCATAACAAAAGTGGATTATTTCGCATCCGCGGAAGCCCTGCTTTCGGAAAAGAAGTGCTATGACGTGTATCTGCTTGATCTAGTGATGAGGAATCTTTCCGGTCATCAGGTCATCAAACAGCTGCGGGAGGGCGGCTGCCAAAGCGTCATCATCGCCATATCGGGACTCGACAGTACGAAGACCATTTCCCAGGTGCTCAATTCCGGCGCCAACGACTACATCACGAAACCGTTCAGCAATGACCTTTTTATGGCCCGTGTTCGTACAAACGTCCGTTCCTACCAGCTTTTTCTTGAGGTCCGCGAAAAGACCAAACAACTTGAGAAGATGGCGCTGACCGACGGTCTGACCGGTCTTTCTAACCACAAGCACATATTCCATATACTGGACACGGAGATCGACCGTGTTGCACGGTACGGACATGACCTCTCGATCGTCATGATGGACCTTGACCGGTTCAAGATGATGAACGATACGTTCGGACACCAATTCGGCGACGTGATCCTTAAAAAAGTGTCCGAAATCATCAGGGAATCGATCCGGACGGTCGACTATGCCGGAAGGTACGGCGGCGAGGAGTTCCTGATCATACTGCCGCAAACCGGACGCGACCTTGCCTGGGAGATAGCGGAGAGGATTCGGAAACGTGTCGCCAAGGTACGCGCGAAAAAGCGTGACTTCTCTGTTACCATAAGCGGCGGGGTTGCCCAGTACAGCGGCGAGACGCCCAACGATTACGTTAAGCGCGCCGACAAGCTCCTCTACCTTGCCAAGGAGAGTGGACGGAACAACATCCAGGGGTAGACGATCTCAGTAAACCGGCAGTTTTATACCGGACAGTCTCTGATACAGTTCGACGGCATAGCGGTCGGTCATCCCGGAGATAAAGTCTGTCACCGAGAGAATCCGCTCATACGGAGAGAGCCTTTCTATCAGCTCATCGCACGAACCCGTCCCGTTTTCATACTCATGCCGCTTGAAGTACCGCGACGGAATGATCTTGCGGAATACCGATTCCTGCGCG
>CAZAHA010000144.1:0-7196 GCA_964484915.1 uncultured Leptospirales bacterium | reverse complement strand
ATCCTGGTCCGCAAAACGATCGATAATTCGGTACAGAATCTCAATATTATACATGAAGGTCTCGAAAGCCATTTCCGGCATATCGAGCATCTGACGAGAATCATCGTCACTAACGACAATATTCAGAATGTCCTGAATGAACCTGAAAACGCGAGAAGAAGCGAGATCTATGATCATCGTTCGATCGCAAGAGAATATCTTAATTATGTCGTCGGGTCAGGAGAGAATATCTCTTCCGCAGTTATTTACAGCAAAGACGGCTGGAACTTCGGGTCCGGTGCCGTTGATTCAGGCGTCCTTGGTACTTCCGGATTTTCCGTTAATGATCTTCTGGAGTTGAGCAGCGAGAAGTACGGAGAACTCGTTTGGATAGACATCCATCCGGTGAAGTATCATATCGGAAAGGACAGCACGAACTGTCTTTCGGTCGTACGGGCCGTCATAGGGGCCGACAGCGGACTGGTTCTGGGTGCACTCGAGGTGAATGTAGAGGAGAGGATTTTCGCTGACATATATTCGAACAAGAAACGGCTGATGCCCGAGCATATTTTCCTGGTAAACGGTGAGGGAAGAATAATTTCATCCTCCCGAGAAGATGAGATTTTCGATTCGATAAAAAACACGGAATATTTTCCCTGGATATTACAGGATACATCGGGCGGGAAGAACTTCAATCTGAACGGTTCCAGCCATCTCGTGACATATACCAGGCTCGACAGAATGAACTGGACTATTATCGGCCTCATACCGATGGATTCTCTCGTCACTGAAAGCAGGAACGTCACATTCCTCATATTCGGAATAGGAGCGCTCTGCATTTTTCTCGCCTCGATTTCCTCGGTATTCATATCCAGATCCATTACACAACCTATCGTAACGCTCTCGAAATCCATGGCGAGAGCCGGACAAGGTGATCTGGAAGTGCGGGTGCAAATCGAAGGCAGCGATGAGATCCGCAGTCTTTCCGCGACATTCAACAGCATGCTCGAAAAGATTTCCGGTCTCATGAATGCCATCTACAGCGAACAGAAAAAGAAACGGGAATTCGAACTCATGGCGATTCAATCTCAGATCAATCCTCATTTCCTCTACAACACCATGGAAAGCGTCTATTCGCTCGCGCAACTGGGAAGAACCGACGAGGTGCTGAAAATGGTGAATTCTTTGACCGGTTTTTATCGGGTTGCATTGAGCGATGGAAGAAATATCATACGGATTAAGGATGAAATAAAAATCGTGGAAAATTACCTGACGATCCAGAAGATCAGGTACATGAACAAGTTCTTCACGGAAATCGACATGGACGACGATATACTCGACTGCAGCATAATAAAGCTCTCGATTCAACCGATCGTGGAAAACGCAATTTATCATGGGCTCAGAAAAAAAAGAGAGACCGGACTCATCCGTATCCGTGGGAAAAAGGAGAAGGATCTGATTCACATAACAATCGAAGATAACGGTGCGGGTATAGAAGCCGGCAGAATAGGCAGTCTGTTATCTATGGATTCACCTTCCCAGGGAGGAAAAAGTTTTGGATTGCGAAGCGTGAATGAAAGAATCCAGCTGTACTTCGGCAGCAGATACGGAATCGTTATCTCGAGTGAATACGGCATCGGTACTACGGTGAAGATTACGCTTCCGGCTGCTCCGCGACAGGAGGATTTTCATCATGATGAAAATCTTGGTTGTTGATGATGAATACCTGATACGGCAGAGAATCATAAACCTGGTATGCTGGAATGAATACGGGATGGAAGTGGCGGGTGAAGCCGAAGACGGCGAACAGGCCCTGGATATCATTCCAGAGATACGGCCGCAGATCATTATCGTCGATATCAATATGCCGATAATGGATGGACTCGAACTGTCCAGGATCGTCAAACAACGATATCCCGAGATAAAGATCATAATTCTGTCCGGGTACAGTGAATTCGATTATGCCAAGCAGGCGATAGATGCCGGAGTACTGAACTATATAATCAAGCCGATCGATGCCGAGGAATTCAGGAATGTTTTGATCGAATCGAAAAATATTGTGATCCGTGAAGAGCAGGAAAAAAAGTACGTTCGGCAGCTCGAACAGGAACTTCGCCTGGAGAAAATACAGAAAAAGGAACAGTTCCTGAGAGATCTCGTCTCGGGAAGTCTCCCTTCATCAGCTGACATTCGGAAGGAGCTGGAAAATTATGGAGTACGTGCGTTCGAGAGAGGATTCTGTGTTGTTCTAAAGATAGATTCTCTGCAGAAGAAATTCCCCGAGAGCTCCGACAAGAATACATGGGTCTTTGCGTTGTACAACATAACAGGAGAAATACTGAAGAAATACCGGAACTCGGTGGTATTCCGGGATGAAGACTACCGGGTAGGCGTGCTGTATGAATCATCTTCTACCGGGGGAAAGGACGCCAGTGTCGAACTGTGTACGCTGCTTCAGGAAATCCAATCGGTTGTCAATGAATACTTCGATTTCACGGTTACTGCAGGTATCGGGAGCATATATGAAGGGATTCCCCTGATCAGGACCTCCTACAGCCGGGCCGTTTCCGCTCTCGGTAGGAAATTTCATTCCGGAGGAGATTCAGTCTACTCCTGGGCCGATTCTCCGCATGACGATTGTTCAAAAGAGATTCCGCTATGTACCGGCCATGAAGAATTACTGAGGTCTTTCAGATCTGGCAGCATAACTGATGTTCTGCGAATTGCCGGAGATCTATTCCGTGAGATGAAAACGAAAAAAACTTCCAGAGACATTGCAGTCGTATCGTCCGTACAATTTCTTTCTCTGTTATTACCGGTATTCGAGGAAAGAGGGACCGGTTCAACTCACGATACCTGGAATGCCGAATGCTGGATCACAGAGTTTCAGGTATGTGAAACATTGGAAGAGATCGAAAAAACCGTTGAACGTTTCCTGCAGAGCGCGATCTCCTTAATGATGACAGCTCACACTACACGTACCTCACTGATAACGGAGAAAGCAAAACGTTACATACGGCAGCACTTTTCCAAGGCGGGACTTACTCTGGAAGAGATAGCATGCAATGTCTACGTGAGCCCTTCCTATCTCAGCAGCGTCTTCAAGAAAGAACAACGTCAGAGCGTAATCGAGTATCTGACCAGGGTGAGAATGGAGGAAGCCAAAAAACTCATGGATGCCGCCGAGACCGTGCAGATAAGTCTGCTGGCCGGAGCGGTAGGATATCACGACCCTTTCTATTTCAGTAAATGCTTCAAGAAATCTTTCGGTATATCTCCAACGGCCTACATGGAAACAAAAAGCCAGTATTGAGGAAGATATTCCATGTGGTAAAAAAATATTCCATTCACCGTCTTTCCGGCCGGGTATATAATGACTACATCTTACCAAAGGAGGATTTCCGATATGAAACACTGTAAGAAGATTTTCTTTATCTTTCTCCTGTTTGCTGTAGTGGGCTGGACCGGAAGCATTTTCGCTTCAGGCGAAAAGGAGAAAGCCGGAACTGCAGGCGGTGCGAAGCCCGAGACCGTTACGATCCGCGTCATGACGAGATGGTCGGGGGTCGACAGTGCTACCGAGTGGCAGCAGTCGATTATCAATGAATTCATGGAAAAAAATCCAAATGTGAAAATCCTGGATGAATCCATAAATGAAATCGGCGCGTACACCAGTAAGTTCAAAGCCGATGTAGCGACAGGTACAGTTCCGCATATCTTCATGGTCGGAAACTGGCAGGAACTGGCCAAGAACGGTATCGTTCTTGATCTTACCCCTGTAATTGAAGACGACAAGGATTGGTCCGACGGATTTATCGACGGTATCTTCGAGGAAGGTACTGCGTCCGATCTCGAAGGGAAATACCTTCTTCCTGTGGAAGTCAATTACGAAGTGTTCTATTATAATACCGAACTTTTCGAAAAAGCCGGGATCGAAGGAACACCCGATACCTTTTCCGAACTGATGGATGTGATCAGGAAATTGAAAGCAATCGATGTCGTACCGCTCGGTATGGGAGCCAAAGACGCATGGAGACCGGGTCACCTTCACAACGCTATTTTCTATAAAACCTGTGGTGTAGACAAGGCAAAGGCAATAGCGGCGAGAGAAGCGAAATGGACCGATTCGGATGTCGTCAGATCTTTCGAGTATCTGATGAAATTCAAGGAAGCTGGTGCGTTCTCGAAGAACTTCGAAGGAATCGACTACAACAGTGAGAAAGCCAATTTCTTTGCGGAAAAGAGCGCGATGACGTTCAACGGAATGTGGTTCAACGGAGAAGTAGCCGAGTCGCCTATTGCCGACAAAGTGAGTACCTTCCTTTTCCCGATGATCGAAGAGTTTCCGCAGTATGCGGGAGACAACATTCTCTATACCGGCGGAATACAGCTGAGCGGCAAAGCGAAGGATGCAGAGAAGGAAGCAATGATCGAGTTTGCGAAATTCTTCACCTCGAAATACGCACAGGAAAGATTCGCGACGGAAGTCATGAGAGGTCCGGCGAGAAAGGATATCGAGATAGATATCAGCGACCTCAGCCCTCTCTTTATAGAGATGCTGGAGTACGCGCCGCAGATCAAGAATCCTGGAAAAGATACCTTCGCATATGACGCACTGGGATCGATGGCAGACAGGACAAGGAATTCTATAGCAGGACTTCTTCTTGGAAACAGTCCCGCCTATGCGGCTGATGAAATCCAGAAAGAAATCGATAGGAACACGAAATAGCGGTTCCTCGTATCAGTGGAAAGTGCCGGATGATACAATTCGCCGGCACTTTCTTTCTCTCGTTGTGCAATAATTCTCTACAGAACAGGTGAGCGATACGGATGGCAGATCACAGGAAAAACATGAAGGCGGCAGTATTATTTCTTCTGCCGGCTTTTCTCATCTACACACTGCTGGAAATTGTTCCGATACTGCAGTCGTTTTATTTCTCGTTCTTCGAATGGAACGGAATACATGGAGTTCCTCTCGAATATGTAGGTCTGGACAATTTCAAGTTCATGCTAGGCTATAAGGACTTCATTATCTCGATCAAGAATATCCTACGGTTCGTTGTCCTGAGCCTTCTGACGCAGATCCCGCTGGGACTGATACTGGCACTTGCGCTCTCGACCTACTGCCGGGGATATAAATTTTTCAAAGCAGTGTTCTTTATTCCGGTCGTACTCTCTCTTACCGCCGTATCGCTGATGTGGTACTTCATTCTCTTTCCCAATAACGGAGTACTGACGAATTTCCTTACCATGATCGGTTTGGAAAGTCTCACCCGGAACTGGCTTATCGATAAGGATACCGCGCTGAACAGCGTCATCCTCATTCGGTCATGGGTAAGCGCCGGTTTCTACATGGTGATATTTTTCGCGGCGATAACCTCGATCGATACTGAAGTGCTGGAATCCGCGAGTATGGACGGATCGAAAGGACTGCACAGGATTCTCACGATCATCATTCCCATGATCTGGGAAGTCGTCATCGTTTCGGTAATTCTCGTGATTACGGGAACCCTGAAAGTTTTCGATATCGTTTTCGTCCTCACGAAAGGAGGTCCCAACGGCCTCACGAACGTTCCGGCGACATTGATGTACAACGAAGCATTTGTCTACAATCATTACGGGCTCGGAAACGCCATCTCGACCGTCATATTTCTGATGTGCATAATTTTCACGATCCTGAGCCTGAAAATCATGCAGCGCAAGAGTATCTACTGAGGGAAGAATGACTTCCGCAAAGGTTCAAACATGATTTTGAGAAAACAATTCCCGGCTACCGGTATAAGCAACAGAACCGCACTGATCAGAAAAACCTACAGTGCTGTATTCCTCTATACATTTCTGATTGCCTACGCAGTAATATCGAGTTATCCCCTGCTCTTCTCTCTCATCTCTTCGTTCAAGGAAGATATGGCTATTTTCCTTACTCCGTTCAGTCTTCCAAAGTCGATCGGATTCCAGAATTATACAAGAGCGTGGTCTCTTGCGAGGATGAATCTGTACTTCAAAAACAGCGTCATTCTCACGACATCGACAATAGTGGTAACTGCAGCGGTCTCGACAATGGCATCGTATGTGTTCGCGAAATTCACCTTCAAGTGGAAACCGATCCTGTACCTGTATTTCCTGCTGGGAATGATGGTTCCAGTTCATTCGACAATTATTCCGCTTGCGTTCATGATCGGTAAACTCGGATTGAGAGACAGTTACCCTACACTGATTCTTCTCTTTACTGCTTTTCAGATTCCGATTTGTATACTGATACTGACAGGTTTCATGAAAGCCATACCATCCGAACTCGAGGAAGCGGCGGTAATCGACGGCTGCAGCGTCTGGAGGATTTATGCCAGTATCATACTGCCGATGTCGGTTCCGGCCATTGTCACCATCACGATTCTGAACTTCCTCGGCACATGGAACAACCTTCTGCTTCCTCTGATATTCATCAGCAAGAACAGCCTGAAACCCTTATCGATAGGTCTGCTGAGCTTTTTCGCGGAAAGAACTTCGGACTACAGCGGCGTCATGGCCGCCATAGTGATTACCACCGTACTTCCGCTCGTGACCTATATTCTACTTCAGGAAAAAGTGGAACGGGGACTGACTGCCGGAGCGGTAAAGGGATAAGGTCTATCCTCAGCGGGTAATAATCAGCGCTGTTCTACAGTTCCAGCACCATGAGACGCGCGCAGATATCCGCGGTTTTCGCTCCGCTCTCGAACACCGTCCGCGCCTGCTGGTTTACAGGACCTTCCCAGCGGTCGGTCTGATTCCGGTTTTTCCTTCTCCCATACGTTCCTCCCCGTTTCCATTATATAGTTGAATCATTTTTTGATAATCCGTAACACATGCGGTGTGATTTTCCTTCTGTATGAGTTACTATGATTCCGAACTGCAGGAATACTCGAACAAGGAGAGGCCGTGGTGAACGAAGCAACCACCGGAACGGCGACAGGCGGGAGACAGGAATCGATTCTCGGGAAAGGCGTACTATCGGTCTGCCCGGAAAATCCTAGGTACTTCACCGACTCAACAGGAAAAGCGATCTATCTCGCAGGGTCGCAGACATGGGCGACGCTGCAGGAACGAAGACTCGAGGAGACACCTGTCTTCGATTACGACGCCTGGCTCGCATTTCTGCGAAACTACAATCACAATTAATTAAGGGCCAAAACCATGGAGAGCTTAATATAAGCGGGACAAAGATAGAGTAGGCGGCG
>CAZAHA010000143.1:0-7241 GCA_964484915.1 uncultured Leptospirales bacterium | reverse complement strand
GAAGACAAACATCGTCTCGCTCTTTCACATGATCAACGCCGTAGAGGCAAGAAACGTCCGTCAGTCGGGAGGAAATCTCAAGTCATACGTTTCCGAAAAGAAAATCGTGACGCTTTCTGAATATACCGATCCGTCGGAGATAGGCGCTGTCATCATCCGCTCAAATGTGGAAGGGTATACGCTGCATCTGTCCGACATAGCCCGCATAGAAGATACCTTTGAGGAGCCGAAGACACTCTACCGCGCAAACGGAAAGATTGCCATCGGCCTCGTGATAACCGCCCAGGAGGGGTATGACATCATCAACCTGCAGAAAGAGATCAACAAGGTGACTGCTGAATACCGGAAAAACATACCGTCCTCTGTAACGCTCCATCTGACGAGCGATTTTGCCATCTACCCGAAGACGATGATCAACATGATGGTGACCAACGGCCTGATCGGTTTTGTACTGGTACTTGTCATCCTCTTTCTCTTTATGGACTTCCAGAGCGGCCTGTGGGCTGCAATCGGCATACCGTTCGCGATCGTCTCGTCGTTTACGTTCTTTCATCTGTTCGGTCTTTCCATCAACCTGATTACGCTTGTCACAATGATTCTCATGCTGGGGATACTGGTGGATGACGCCATCGTCATAACAGAAAAGATCTTTGACAACAAGCTCAGGGGTATGGACAACGAGTCCGCATGCAGAAGCGGCGTCGCATCCATGGCAAAGCCGGTCATCGCCGCGATAACCACAACCATTCTGGGGTTCGTGCCCCTTGTCTTTATACCCGGCGTCATGGGACGGTTCGTCAGGCCGATCCCGCTTGTCGTCGTCTTCCTGCTGGTCATCTCACTCATCGAGGCGCTCCTCTTTATTCCGGTCCACATCAAAAACGTATCGCCGTCCGGGTCGGCCGGCCGACAGTCCATACGGGAGCGCGCCCTTAGCGTGATACGGCTTAGGTATGAGAAGCCCCTCTCCTGTTTTCTGAAACACCGTATAAAGACACTCGGCGCGTTTACGGCACTTCTTGCGGTACTGATTCTTCTCTCGTCATCCTCTATTCACTTCCGGCTCGATGAAGATCTCGATCCGGACTTCTTCTCCATTGTTATTGAGGCGCAGGAGGGGATACCACTTGAGGATACGAATGCGATAATGCCTGAGATTGAGCAGATTATTACGGAAATAATTCCCGGCGACCACATGCAGAGCATCATCACAGAGGTCGGACACCACAACACATCGTTCTTCGGTGAGGTTGCCGGTCTCCGCTCACACTGGGCACTTGTTACGGTAAACCTCATACCCTCGTCGGAACGGACCATGACATCGGAGGCGATGATACAGCAGATTTCACGTGAACTCGAGCCGGTCATACTGAAACACAGCCTTGAGCGGTGCGACGTATCCAAGATCGAAGGTCTTCCGGTGGGAAGCCCCGTCGAAGCGGTTCTTGTCTGCGATGACGACACCCTGAGACACACATACGAGCAGGAGATAATCTCGTTTCTGGAATCGGTTGACGGTATAACAAACATCCAGTCAAGCAGGGTTCCGGGAAAGGACGAAATCCGTCTGGTGCTGGACCATGTTCAGCTCGCCCGTGCGGGACTGACCTCGTCTGATGTTGCCTCAACCGTTCGGGCTGCGTTTGAAGGGATCATCACGACCGAGATGGACTATCAGGGCGAAAGCATCGGCATACGGGTCAGACTCGAAAACCCCGACTCGTACCGCGAAGAAAAGGTCCTTGAGATACCGGTCGCCAACGCAGAAGGCCGTCTTGTTGCGTTGAAACATTTCGCCTCCATACGCGAGAGGAAGGGAGAGGGGGAGATACATCACCGCGACGTTGTGCGCTCGACGACTGTCAGCGCAAACGTGGACCCGGACATCATTACATCGGCCGAGGCGAACGCCAAACTGCAGGATTTTTACAGAACACAGCTGCCGCAAAACCCCGACATACAGCTTATCCTCGGCGGTGAACAGGAGGAGACGGCGTCAAGCATGCAGGGGTTCCTGCTGGCGGCCATCGTGGTAATCATCTCGATCTATTTCTTGCTGGTCATCGTCTTCGACTCCTATACCCAGCCGTTTCTGATGATGTCCATAATACCGTTTGCGGTAACCGGTACGTTGGTGACGCTCATGATACACGGGCGGCCGCTGATCATGCTCTCGCTTCTTGGCATGCTGGGACTCATCGGGGTAGTGGTAAATGACACGATCGTCATGATCTCGCATCTGAACGACACGTTTCAGTCGCGAGACTACTCAGCAAAACTGCTGGTAACGGCGGCCGCCGACAGGTTCCGTCCGGTCATCCTGACAACGCTGACCACCTTTGTGGGACTGTTACCGACCGCGTACGGCCTCGGGGGAGACATTCCGTCCATACGTCCGATGGTACTCGTAATGGCATGGGGCATCCTCTTCTGTACGCTGGTCACGCTTTTTTTTACGCCGCTTCTGTACTCGCTCTTCAAACGGGAAGCGTAAGGCGGCATTTCCGGTCCGTTAACCAGGTGAGACCCTATATGTCTGCATAGTTGAAGCTTCTGTTTCAGGGCCTCATCACACTCCTTGTACAGCTCGTTTTCCCGCGGGTGGTACTATTGACAGCTTTCTACGGAGACTAAATTTTGTACTTGTTTTCCGGGTAGTTTACCCTATATTTTGCTGTACATACTATGACATTATTCAAAATGGCTATCTACGAGAATATTTTGAAAAAGACAGGATAATTAATGATTAAAGAACAGGCTAAAGCTCTTATTGACAGCCTTCCCGATGATGCAACCTGGGAAGACCTCATGGCTGAAATATATTTTAAAAAGAATGTAGATAAAGGATTACAAGACCTTGAGGACGGAAAGACCCTGACTCACGATGAAGTAAAAGAACGTCTTTCCAAATGGCTTTCATGAGGAAACTGATCTGGACCGAACACGCTGTCTACTGTCTTGAAAGCATCATACTGTTTATATCTCAAGATTCGAAGTTCTACGCAAAAGAATTCGCCAAACAGATCGTTGAACAGGCAGAAAAAATACCCGCTTTTCCGGAGGCTGGTCGCATTGTCCCCGAATATAATGATCCGACTATTCGGGAAATTATTTATCACAATTATCGCATTGTATACCGTTTAAAAGATGACGCGGTGAACCTCGTTTACATCGGCCATGCTTCAAAATTATTGCCGGATGTTTCTATTCATTAGATAAAAGCAAAACCCACGGTCAATTCCGTGGGTCTCATATATAAACCTGCTCTACCACATCCGTCGTCAAATCAAACTACGCGAAAGCGAAATTATCATCTTGCTGCAGGTTTACGTTTTCCAATTACTTCATCAAATATTTCGCTTTCGCCGGATGTGGAAAAATATACAGGAGAATTGCAGACGGACAGTGGTCCCGAAATCTTTCATAAAATTAATAAGTATCGGTAGCAATGTCGTCCGCTGTTCCCGGCGGCTGTGGCATTCATGTTCCATGTCGCCGACGGCTCACGGAAATACGGTGAGTGGCCAAGGAAGATCGCCGCGGGAAAAAATTAAATCTGGTTATGTCAACAACGATTGATTCCTTTCAAGCGTCGAAGAAGCAGTTGACACATACCGCCATCCGGGGAGCAAACTTTCCTGGAAGCAAGACAATCTCTCAAAACATCTGTGTGGCAGTATTTGTCTGAATACGCAAAATACGAAAGACTGGTTGTTTGATATTGCACAGTAATCCATTGATAATTAATGCTTGTGCACTGTAAGGAATTATCTCTTGCCGCAAGCTTTATACTGTTCTACTGTATCCTTTAGCAACGAATTCCATGAAGAAAATCAAGTATATTAGGCAGGTAGTACCGTGAAAATGAAATTAATCATTATGTTTTTCTCTATTGTGACGGCTTTTTTTGTGTCATTTCTCCTGGTATATACTGCTCCAGGTTCGTTTACTGTTAAAGCGATGAGTTTCAATATCAGGACAAAAAATGCTGAAACTGTTGATCCTGAAAGATGGTCTGCAAGGAAAAACATATGTGTTGATGTGATTAACAGGAATAGTCCGGATGTAATAGGAATTCAAGAAGGCGAACCTGAACAATTGGATTATCTTGCATCAATGAGTAATGGGGAATGGGATAGATCACATTCCATATTGTACCGGAAGGACAAATTTAAAATTGCAGAAGAAGGTGTGTTTTGGTACTCGGATACTCCGGATGTTCAATCAAAAAGCTGGAAACAAGATATGATTCGATCTTGCCGTTGGGTGCTATTTGAGAAAAACAGCGGCGGTACTTTTTATTTCTATAACACCCATTGGACTTACACCTCTAACCGGGCAAGAGAAAAAAGTGCAAAATTGTTGGTAGACAGAATTTCAAAACGATCGAATAAGGATGTTCCATATATAGTTGTAGGAGATATGAACGCAGCCGAAAATGAAAGGAGTATACGTTATTTAAAAAATAACGGTAAAGCTCCGATGAAAGATACTTTTAGGGATTTGAAAAGAGATATAAATAACGTTGGAACATATCATCAATGGTCAGGTGACACCGATGGTTCAAAAATCGATTATGTTCTTGCCGGTGGCAAGGAATTCAAAACCATATCTGCAACTATTGATCATTTTAAAAAAGACGGTAAATATCCGTCAGATCATTTTCCTGTTATAGGAGAAATACAATTTTAAAAAACGATGTTGCAAGAGCAATACTCCCTGGACACCCTATATGTCAGCATAGTTGAAGGTCCTCTTTAAATAACTTCAAATAATTACCATATCCAGAATGGTTGTGCTGTCTTATCTCTGTATTTATAATAATTTTTCGAAGTTCCTTTCTTTAAACGTTCTTACATTCTGTATGAGTTACCCTTCATGCTAAGAATATGCGCATGATGCAGCAACCGGTCAAGCATGGCTGTAGCAACGGCTTCATCACTCATACGTTCTGCCCATGCACCGAATGATTTGTTCGATATCACAGCATGAAACGCTAGCGTATATGCATTTCCCTTCAGAACACTTGAGACGGAAAAGAACAAATAATCCGAATAGTGTAAAGATCCGGGCTTTCCGGTTCTTTCGGTTTTAGAAAAAATATTGTACATGTAATTCCTTTTCATTTCATTTCCTCACACGGACCCGACATGTTTCGCATCGGAGACGGATGTAATCATGAACCTGTCACGAGAAAACCCATAACAGGACCGCCGTATACAGTACCCTTCCCCGTTTGTACTGTCAGCGCCTGTTTCCGTAACAGAAAATAGTTATATATTGGAATGATTTATATTTGACTAAAAATTATCATTATTTACTCTGTCCGCCTTTCATTTGCGAAAACTGCAGTAAAACAGCGGCGCACAACATTAATCATGCACAGGAGGAGTCATGAATCAGTACATACACGGCACTACGGACAAAAAGCCTGCAGAATGCGGATACAACGCAGACAGACTTTCGCTTCTTGCAGACTGTTACCGGAACCTGGTGGAAAAGGGCACCGTACAGGCAGCGGGGTTTCTGCTGGCGCGGGACGGCAATGTATTTGCTCATCAGGCAATCGGCCGGCTGACCTACAGGGACGACTCGCCTCCGTTTACGCCTGACTCGATAAAGAACATTGCATCGATAACAAAGATCATTACGGCAACCGCCATCATGAAACTGGTTGAGGACGGCAGGATCTGGCTGGAACAGCGCGTCTGCGAGATTATCGAAGAGTTTAACACGCCGATGCATCAGACAATCAACATCCGCCACCTGCTGACCCACACTTCAGGCCTCCGTGCGGACCCCGGCTACCACCTGGAACCGTATCCGGAAACACTATTCGACTGGTTATCCGAGGAGGGATGGCTCAAGAAGGTCCTCTCCGGCCCGGTACAGTCAAAGCCGGGCGAGATCTGGGCGTACTGCAGCCTGGGATACTGTATTCTTGCAGAGATCGTCAGCAGGGTGTCCGGAAAACACTTTATCGACTACGTACAGGACGAGATATTCACGCCGCTTGGCATGGACAGCTCATCAATCGAGCTCCCGAAACAGCACCTCGACCGGACCGTCATCATGGGAGAGGAGCACAAAAGATGGATCGAAGAAGACAGAATCCGCCAACCGTACGCCTGCCCTCCCGGAGGCGGCGGCGCGAACGCCACGATGCATGACATGTTCAAACTGGCACAGTGTTACCTGAACGGCGGCACCTATAACGGAGTCCGCATCCTGGGAAAGACAACCTGCCAGGCGATGACCCGAAACCAGCTCGACGGCGTCCCGTCGAACCACTGGGGAACATGGATCAAAAACTACCGGCAGGGACTGGGCTGGGGATTCTTTGCCGACGGGCCGACCGTTTCTCCCGAGACCTACAACCATGAGGGATGGGGCTGGTGCTCGCTCTTTATCGAACCGGTCGAACGGTTCATCTATATCAGTATGGCGGCGACACACACAGAGTGGAACCCGGACGTCATGGTAAAACCTCGAACGATCGCATGGTCCGGCATTGAATAGGATACATCAGGCGATTGGCATCCTTTTCTCTGCGGCATCGGCCACCTACAAGGAATGGTCAGCCTACCGGTCGCATATGGTGCTGTCACTCTTTGTGGGGCCGGTGTTCTTTCTCGTGCAGACCTTCATCTGGCGCGCCGTCTACGGTACCAGGGGCGAGCTGGGCGGCCTCACGCTGGACGAGATGCTTGCCTATTTTGCCGCGGGTACGCTGATCCACTATCTCATCATGGACTTTGCCGACTGGAACCTGCAGATGCTTATCAGGACCGGCAGATTCCTCACGTTCATGATCCGGCCGATGCCGCATTGGTACTTCGCCCTGTCGCAGAAACTCGGCCACCGTATACTGGGACTTATCTTCGAATTTCTGCCGGTTTACCTGCTCTTCTTCTTTCTCTTCCGCATCAGACTGGTCCCGGCATACCCCGCCGCCTTTGCGGTATCACTTGTCCTGAGTTTCATCATGATGTTTCTGGTCAACTATACGGTCGGCATAACCGGTTTCTGGCTTGTCAACGCGGAGGGCATCAGACGGGTGTTTTTGATCTTCAGGTCGATCCTGGCAGGCAGCTTTCTGCCGTTGACCTTTTTCCCGGAGATGGTACAAAGCGCGCTCTTTTTCCTGCCGTTCCAGTTTATAACCTATGTACCGCTGCGCGTCTTCATGGGAAGCTACGAACTCGCCGGCTTGACACTCTCGATACCGCACATAGTCCTGG
>CAZAHA010000142.1:0-7288 GCA_964484915.1 uncultured Leptospirales bacterium | reverse complement strand
CGGCGTTTCTTCGTCCATACCGGCGGCTATCTCCAGCGCCCGGACGATCCGCTTGCGGGACGAGATGTCCGTCCGTGCATACAGATCGGGATACCGGGCAAGCCGGAAAAGGAGGCTGACCCTGTCAAGCTCCATCATCCTTTTCCGGAAGTCTCTGTCCTCAGGAACCGACGAGATACGGTACTTTCTGAGGACCGCCTCCAGGTACAGGCCACTCCCTCCGCAGATGACGGGTACCATTTCTCTCCTGATTACGTCATCGAACGCGCGGTAGAAGTCGCGCTGATAGTCGTAGAGCGTATATGTTTGGACGGGATCGGCTATGTCGATTAAATGGTACGGTATCCTCCTGCCGTTTACCTCATACTCTTCGATGTCCTTTCCGGTTCCGATATCCATGCCGCGGTATACCTGCCGCGAATCCGCCGAGAGAATCTCGCCGCCAAGCTCATACGCAACCGCGCAGGCAAGCGACGTCTTGCCGGAGGCGGTAGGACCCGCTATGACGATACAGTTATATGCGCTGCCCATCCTCTATCCGAGCCTGCGGAGCAGCCATTCCAGGGAATAGCGGTATCCGTGCGGCCGAAGAAGCAGGGAGACGCCACCGCAAAGCGCCAGAAAGAGGAACGTTACGCCGATTGTCTGCCATTTGGAAAAGGTATCGACGAAGTGAAAGGTATACGCCGCCTCCTTGACGTAAAGATGTACAAAGAAGGTTGTCAGGGCAAAGCGTCCGATTGCACTCACGGGATTATTCTGCGTAATCGTGAGTGCCAGAGTCAATCTGCGGACGAGGTAGAGCGACAAAAGCGACGCGGCGGAGAGCAGAAAGAGAACGGGAGAAAGCAGCGGATAAAAACGCACCCTGAACGACAGAAGGTAACGGAATATTCCGGCATCAGCAAGCTCCGGGAAGAGTACACCGCACCCGGCAAGTAACGCGCCGATTCCGGCAAGGACCAGCGCCGGCCGTACCAGATCGCGGTAGGAGCCGCCCCTGACGGAACTGCCAAAGATGTAACCAAGGATAAAAATCCCCCCCCAGGGAAAGACGGGAAAATGTCCTTCGAACAGCGCGGGCCGCAGCGGTGCCCAGGCGAGGGACAGGTCACCCATACGGTGATTCCCGTATGCCAACGGCGTCTGTAAAAGATACTGTCCGGTAACGGCGATCAGGGCGATGACGCCGAAGAGAAGCCAGAGGTACCGTTTGGAAAGCCGTCTGAGAATGGGCACCGTGAGGAAACAGAAGCCGATAAGCTGAAGAACGTACCATGAGGCCGGCGTGAACCATGAGCGTATCGTAAGGACTGTCACGTACCCCACAGCAAGCAGAACGAGGCCCCGGCGGATGATCCGTGCGCCGGATCGATACTTTTCCATAAACAGACAGGAGCCGCATCCGGCGATGAAGATGAAAACCGGGGCCGACAGCGCTGAAAAAGCGATAAGGAAGTTGTAGACCGGCGCCTCACACACGGAAGATACCGACTTGGACCATCCCGTGCTCCACAGCCAGACGGCAAAGTGCTGCATGACCATGAATATGACCGCAAGTCCTCTGAGGAAATCGAGTGAAACGTCGCGCTGCATACCGTTCATGGGACGGCCTCCCGGTAATATATTTATGCATATCCGTCCTGTTTCTCACAAAATTGCCTGGACGGAGAGCCCGTGTATGGTACACTGCGGCAACAGTACGGTCATACCATACATGGGAACGAGGCGGAAATCATCAGTGTATGAATATACAGCAATACCGCTGTGAGCACTTCCATGAACCGGTAACTGCCGGTATGTACGGTTTTATTGAAGCCGCCGCGTATAGTTTCCGAGTCTCATAAGCTACCGGAATAATTTCAAGGAGAATATATGAACGGACACGCTCTTTACCAGTTGACGGTCTTTATTCCCCGTTCACATGCCGAACAGGTCAAGGACGCCCTCTTTGACGCGGGGGCAGGCAAATACCAGGACTACGACCGCTGCAGTTTTGAGATTGAAGGCACCGGACAGTTCCGCCCCGGTGACGGAAGTGTCCCGTACATTGGCGAATGCGGCACCGTTGAGTCCGTAACCGAGGTCCGGGTAGAGATGATATGCCATGCCGAACACAAAGACGCCGTCAAGAAGGCGCTCCTGGGCGCGCATCCGTATGAGGAGCCGGCCTACTACTTCATACCCATAGAGATATAAGCATCGTATTTTCCGTATGCTTTCAACCGCCGGACAGGAACATCCATAATGAGACATATTCCATAACCTGTTATGCATTGACATATACATAACAGGCATATACACTGTTTTCGCAACTGACAGCCTTCATCACAATTACGCACATACCATACATGACGGTATCCGTCCGGACAACCGGCGGGTCCTGTTTGTGTACACATTCTCCAATAACGGGGTACATGTATGAAAATACCGTTTCTCTCCAGGTTTTCTGTCCGTCAGCTCGCCATTTTCGGCGGCGGAGGGGCATTCATCATCACGGCAGTTATCATAGTCCTTTCCGTCACCGTTTTCCGCGGACCGGAAACAGCGAAGGTGCCGAGCGCATCATGGGCCGAACATATCAAGGCGCACACGAGCGGCACGATATCCAAGGCAAGTTCCATCAGAGTTGTCTTTACGCGGGACATCGTCTCCGAACAGGAGGTCGGCACCGACGCGACGAAGATTTTCAGCTTTGACCCCGGTATAAAGGGTACGGCGGAATGGTCGGCAGTGGATGAGATTATCTTCGTACCCGAAAAACAACTGCCGCCCGGACGGGAATACACGGTAACGCTTGATCTGTCCGATCACATCAAGACCGATACGGATATCGGGGACTTCTTTTTCCGCTTCAGCATCATCCAGCCGGATTTTGATATAAACTTCACGGGATTCCGCTTTCCGGAACTGTCGGACCTGAACAAACAGGAGTTTCACGGAACACTCAACACGTCTGATATTGCGGATGACGAGACCGTCGAGAAGATACTCTCCGCCGACCAGAAGGGACGGAAGCTGACCATCGCCTGGAAACACGACGTGGAGAACAACACACACCATTTCATCATACAGGGAATCAAACGCGGCGCCGAAGCCTCAGTCCTGACGCTGGCGTGGGACGGTTCTCCCCTTGACGTAGACAAGAAGGGTGAGCGGGAGATCGAAATTCATCCCCGCGGTGCGTTCGAAGTGAGTCACTCGAGGGTGATCTTCTCTGACGAACAGTATATTGAACTTACCTTTACCGATCCGCTCAAACAGAACCAGAATCTCCGCGGCCTCGTCTATCTGGAAAATGAAGAGTCCAGGACACAGATCGACATGAACGTCGTCCGGATCTATCCGCAGGAAAAGATACGGGGCAACGTAACACTGCATGTCGAGGAGGGTGTCCAGAACAGCGAAGGGAAGCGGCTCTCCAGGGCGTATATGAATACCCTTGCGTTCAAGCGGATCGATCCCGGGGTACGGTTCGTCGGCAAGGGTACGATTCTGCCTGATATGGACCGTCTGACCGTCCCGTTTGAAGCGGTCAACGTCCATTCGGTGCAGGTGACGGCACTCAGGGTTTACAGCGACAACATGGGCCAGTTCTTTCAGGTAAACGACTACACGGGGTCCGATCAGATCAGACGGGTCGGCCGCTATCTGTGGCGGAAGACAATTCAGCTCAACGCAACACCCGACGAAAGCTCCCAGTGGACACGGTACAACCTGGACGTTACCGAGCTGTATAAAAAGAACCCCAACAGCCTCTTCAGAATAGAACTTTCCATAAACAGATCCAACTCGCTCCTTCCCTGCGAGGGCAACACGGACCCGGTAGTGACCGAACCGGACTTCGAGAACCTTGAGGGGAGCCCCCGTCCCGCCGAGGCGAGTTTCTGGGACTACTTTGAAAACCAGTCAAGCCAAAGCGACTGGGCCAACAGAAAAAACCCGTGCCACGACGCATACTACAATCCCCGATACGACAATCCGGTATTCAGCGCCAGAAACTTTGTCTCATCGAACATCGGCGTCATCGCCAAGTACGGCAGCGGCAATACAATCCGCGTGGTGACCGCCGACATCCTGAGCGCGCGTCCTCTTTCGGCACATGTGTATATCTACAACTACCAGAACCGCCTCCTGGGCAAGGGACAAACTGACGGAAACGGCTTCGGCAACATCACTCTGAAAGACGAAGGCAAGCCCTTCTACCTTATTGCCGAAACAGGAGACGGCAGGGGGTATCTGAAACTCGGCGGCGACTCCGCCCTTCCCGTCAGCCACTTTGATGTGGGCGGGGAAACCGTACAGGATGGCGTGAAGGGATTTATCTACGGCGAGCGCGGCGTGTGGCGACCGGGAGACCCGATCCACCTGACCTTCGTACTGGAGGACAGGGACGACCGTATACCCGATTCACACCCGATACAGATCATGCTGTACGATCCCCAGGGCCAGCTTACGGAGACCACCACAAACTACCGCCGTGTCAACGGCTTCTATTCGTTTACGCTGCAGACAGACGATGAGGCGCCGACCGGAACCTGGACCGCGCGCGTGAAGCTCGGCGGTCTCTCGTTTGCGAAGACACTCAAGATTGAGACGATTGTCCCCAACCGGCTCAAGGTAAACCTTGATCTTGGTAAAAAGGAGCTCCACCGCTCGAATCTGCCGATCACCGCCACGCTCGAGTCCGAATGGCTTCACGGTGCCACGGCCGAAAACCTGGAAACCGACGTCTCTGTGACCCTCACGCAGAGGACAACCGGGTTCGACCGCTATTCAGACTACTCGTTCGACGATGTGACCAGAACCGTCTCAACCGACAAGACGGAGATCTTCTCCGGCCAGCTTGATGAAAACGGACGGGTATCATTCACCATCACTCCGCCGGATTCGGGCAATCCGCCGGGATCACTGGACGCTCACTTCATTACCAGGGTTCATGAGCCGGGCGGCGGTTTCAGTATGGAGACCCAGAGCGCCGCATACCATCCCTACGAGACCTATGTGGGCATCAAGACACCCAAAGGCGACGAGGCGCGGGGCATGCTGCTTACCGATACCGAACACGAGGTATCAATCGCGACAGTCGACTCGCACGGCCGTCCGGTATCCAGAAACAATATCAGCATCACGCTGTACAAGATCAGCTGGAAATGGTGGTGGGACAAATCCGGCGAGTCTCTTGCCAACTTTACCAGTTCCTCCGACACCAGGCAGCTTGCCCATGCCACCGTCTCCACCAGGAACGGCATGGGCAGCTGGAAATTCCAGGTGAAATATCCGGAATGGGGACGCTACCTTATCAGGGTGGAGGACAGGTCAGGCGGACACGCGGCGACCAAAATCGTCTACATGGACTGGCCCGGCTGGGCGGGACGTGCGCGTGAGGAGAAGGGCGTCGGCGCGACACGGCTGTCGCTGACTGCGGACAAGGAACGCTACGCTGTTGGAGAAACCGCAACCGTCTTTCTTCCCGAATCGCAGGAGGGCAACGCGCTGGTCAGTATCGAAAACGGACGCGGAATCCTGGAACAGCGGTGGGTGAGACCGGAGAAGGGAAAGAACAGGATATCGATCCCGATACGGGAAGGAATGAGCCCCAACGTCTACGTCCATGTGTCTCTTATACAGCCCCACCAGGACAGGGACAACGACGGACCGCTGCGCCTGTACGGAATCATCCCGCTCATGGTCGATGATCCCCGGGTGGTTCTCGAGCCGGTTCTCAACGCACCGGAGGAGATCAAACCCGGACAGGAGAATACCATCAGCGTCAGGGAAAAGAATGGCCGGAAGATGACCTATACGGTTGCTATCGTCGACGAAGGCCTTCTTGGGCTGACGCGGTTCCAGACGCCGGACCTCAAGGGGTACTTCTACCAGAAGGAGATGCTGGGCGTCACGAGCTGGGACATGTACGACGATGTGGTCGGCGCCTACGGGGGCGAACTGAACCGGATACTCGCTTTGGGCGGGGGCGCAGGCGGCGTCGATCCCGGACAGCTGACCGAGAGCCGTTTCCCGCCGATCGTACGGTTCCTTGGACCATTCGAACTTGATGCCAGGGGACGGAACAACCACACCTTTACGCTTGATCCGTATATCGGGTCAGTCCGCGTCATGGTTGTGGCGGGAGAGGACGGCGCTTACGGAAAAACCGAGAAGAATGTCTTCGTTCGGCAGCCGCTGATGATCTCTGCCATGCTCCCCCGCGTCATCGGTCCCAACGAGGAGATGAACATACCGGTCACCATCTTTACCAAACGCGACTCGATACGCACTGTCTCGCTCTCTATAGACGGCGGGACCGAGGTGACCTTTCCCGGCGGCAGGTCGCAGAATGTCCGCTTCAGCAGACAGGGCAGCAAGGTGGTCTTCTTCCGGGCCCGGACGGGAACCCTCGCCGGCACGACCAGTCTGACGATCAGGGCAACCGGCGGCGGTGAAGCCGATGAGCAGACGGTGCACATGGATATTCGGAGCCCAAACCCGCCGAAAACCGCGGTATCCTCCACGGTACTTGAACCCGGAAAGAGCTGGACCCATACGGTCATGCCGGTCGGTATCGAGAACACGAACAACGCGAGGATTGAGCTCTCCACGCTTCCGCCGATCCACCTTGACCGCCGGCTGGAGTACCTGATCCGGTATCCGCACGGCTGCCTGGAGCAGACGGTTTCGTCAGCATTTCCGCAGCGCTACCTCGGCAATCTGTCGGAACTCACGGAAACCCAGAAGAAAAACATCGAGCATAACATCGATGAAGCGATAAACAAGATCCGCTCTTTCAGAACATCATCAGGCGCCTTTACGTTCTGGCCCGGACGGCACGACCTGGTCAACGACTGGGTGGATGTGTACACCGGCCACTTCCTGATGGAAGCCGACGAAAAGGGCTACGCTTCCTCATCCGTTCTCCTGAGCAGCTGGGTAAACAGGCAGAAGCGGGTGGCGAACACCTGGCGTCAGCGGAACAACCATTCGGCCATGATCCAGGCCTACAGGCTCTATGTGCTCTCACGGATGAATGCAGCGTCGTCCGGCGCAATGAACCGCCTCCGAGAATCCGGAAGCCTGGATCCCGTTGCCGGGTTCCTGCTTGCGGCCGCGTACCACAATGCCGGACAGCGGGACAACGCACGGAGGATGGCAGCAGGCACTTCACTCACCGTAGCCGACTATTCGGAACCAGGGTACACGTTCGGCTCCCGGCTCCGCGACTCATCCCTGATTCTGATGGCACTGACGGACCTGGACCAGCCCCCCCGGGGCCACGAGATCGCCGGCC
>CAZAHA010000141.1:0-7301 GCA_964484915.1 uncultured Leptospirales bacterium | reverse complement strand
ACCAGATGAACCTGTATGTGATCGGCAGCATGTATATACCGTCGGACTATTACAGGAACAAGGCGCAGGTAAAGGCGTACTTCTCCGATGGCGCCGATATCATGTACGGGGTCAATGTCGGCTCCTCATACGGATTCGGGATGTAGGGTGCATGCGCAGGCTTTCCACCGGAATACGGGACAGGATCATCGACGGAAACAGTGAACGTGAAGAGCGGACACTTTCGCCGTACGCCTGCAAAAGCCGCGACGCGATCAGGCTCCGTCCGGAGGAAGAACGGATACCGGACATCGAAAACATACGGCCGCCGTTTTTCCACGACACGGACAGGATAATCCATTCCAACACCTATATCCGGTACATAGACAAGACCCAGGTCTTTTCACTCTTTGCCAACCAGCACATAACGCACCGCGCAATGCATGTGCAGTATGTGTCCAAGATCGCCCGTACTGTCGGACGTTCGCTTCTTCTTAATGAAGACCTGATCGAGGCGATAGCGCTCGGCCACGACCTCGGACACCCGCCGTTCGGCCATGACGGCGAGAGTATCCTCGACGACATATGCCGTGAACAGAATGTCGGGTACTTTGCCCATAACGTGCAGAGCGTACGCACGCTGATGCAGCTTGAGAAAAGGGGGCGGGGACTCAACATGACACTCCAGGTACTCGACGGAATACTGGCGCATAACGGAGAGATGCTGCAGGGCGAATACCGGCCGGACTATACAAAAACCAAAGACATGTTTCTCGAAGAGCTCGCGGAATGCATGACGGTTGAGAACCGGAGTACCGCCATTGTGCCGATGACTCTCGAAGGATGTGTCGTCCGGATATCGGATGTTATCGGTTACATCGGAAGAGACATCGAGGACGCGCTGCATCTCAACCTCATAACGCGCGACCAGATCCCCGATGCGGTGCGTGCTGTTCTTGGCGACCGCAACGACACCATCATCAATACGCTGGTTGTGGACCTCATAGAACAGAGTTACGGCAGGGATTTTCTGACCTTTTCACCCGATGTGTACGCCGCCTTGAGTGCGCTCAAGAAGTTCAACTATGAAAAGATATACCTGAATCCGGCGATAAAGACGGAAAGTGAAAAGATCCGGCGCATGTTCTTCATGCTTTTTGACATGTACTACAGCGACCTTGTACAGGAAAACGAGGGTTCGGACATCTATACATATTTCATCCATGACAGCGAGACTCCGTACAGTGAAGGAGAGAACCGCGCCCGTATCGTTGTGGATTTTCTTGCAAGCATGACGGACGAGTTCATTATCGGCAGGTTCAACCAGCTCTTCTTCCCCCGCCGCTACGGCTACTTTGTCAGGGACAGATAAAATTGGTGCACGGCTGTTCCGGGTAGCTTTTCTGGACTTCGAGAATGTCGTCAATTGAGTTCAGGAAGCTGTCGGCAAGGTCCGGATCAAAGTGGCTTCCCCGTTCTCTTTTGATCAAATCAAGCGCTTCGTCAAGCGGCCACGCCTTCTTGTACGGACGTTCGCTGGTGAGCGCGTCGTACACGTCAACAATCGCAACGATCCGCGCGTAGTAAGGAATGTCATCACCGGCAAGGCCTGCGGGATAGCCGGAACCGTCATACCGCTCATGGTGGTACATCGCGCATATCTTCGCGACGTGCATGATCTCAGAACTGTGTTCGCCGATGATGTCCGCGCCTATCACAGGGTGCTTCTTCATGATTTCCCATTCTCCGGCGTCGAGCTTTCCGGGTTTTAGAAGTATGCTGTCCGGGATTCCGATCTTTCCGATGTCGTGCATCGGCGCGGCATGAAGAAGCAGGTTCGCCTCGTTCTCCGAAACACCGCTCGCCATGGCGATGATGCGGGAGAAGTTGCTGATGCGGATAACATGCATCCCGGTTTCGTTGTCCTTGAATTCGGCAGCACGACCGAGCCGTTGAATGATTGCAAGACGTGTTTCCTCGAGTTCCCGTGTTCGTTCGCGTACCATGCTCTCGAGTCTGACGTTCTGGTTCAGCAGGTCAAGCTGAGTTCGTATCCGCTGCTTGACGATCGGGGGGCTGACCGGCTTCTTGATATAGTCAACCGCGCCGAGTTCCAGCCCCTTCTGCTCGTCGACGGTATCGTTCAGGGCGGTGATAAACATGACGGGAATGTTTTTGGTACGGTTGTCTGACTTCAGGCGTCTGCATACCTCATAGCCGTCCATTTCCGGCATCATGATGTCCAGTATGATAATGTCCGGCTGATGATTTGACATCGCGATCTTGAGAGCTCCCTTTCCGCTTGTTGCTGCCTTTATGTTGTATTCCTTGTGCAGAATCTCATTGAGGATGCTTATGTTCTCCGGAACATCGTCTACGATCAGCACGCTTTGTCTGTTGTCATTCATGATTTCCTTCCAGTACCGGTCTGTTCGTTTCAAAGTAGTGTAACGCTCCTTCAAAGTCAAACCGCTGGCAGTGGTTTTTCAGCGTCATCAGGACCTTGAGCCGCCTCTCGTCGGTTGTAATCGGGAAAAGGTTGTCGATTATTTCGAGTGCCCTCGTATCACTTTCCGCCAGGTAGTATCCAAGGTTGCCAAGCAGCGTGTCGTAAACTGATCCGGTTTGTATCAGGTCAGCGTCCCCGGACCCGTGATTACCGTGCTGTGAAAAGTAGTCGGAAAGTTCCTTCATGATATTGTCGAGCTTGAAACAAAGGTCTGCAAAAATGAAGTGGCAGTCGTTCTCTCTGCATGTGCCCACAATAAACGGCAGAAATTCACGACCGGACGCGGCCAGAGTTTCTGCACCGATTTTGATCGAATCGTCGATAAGTGACTGAACGGTTTTCAGAAGGGTGTCGGTATCATTTTCATTATACGCGGCCTTTATGCTGCTGAGGGTATTTATGTTTGTGTTAAAAAACGACTGCAGCTGAGCGTAGTACTCTTCTACGGTTAAGTTCTGACGCGCAATCGGTTCCCGCATGTTTATTCCGTCTATCGGCTTCATCTTCTGAATAAGCGAATCAGAAGTAGAAACCGTAATCTTCTTGCCGATGCATGAGGAGATGACGCTGACGAGCTCAGCAATGTCAAACGGCTTGGAGATAACATTGCAGAAGTTTTCTCCAAAGGTATCCTTCCGGTCGGTGTTGGCCGACAGGGCTATGACAGGTATATGCGAGAGGTCTTTTCTTTTTTTTATGATTTCCGTGGCGGTAATACCGTTCATCACCGGCATCTTGATGTCCATGAGTATCACGTCGAAGGTTTTGTTCTCTAAAACGGAAAGCGCGCTTTTGCCGTTCTCTGCAGAATCGATTATCGCGCCTTCCATCTCAAGAAGTTCCGCTGCGACGTCTCTGTTAATGATATTGTCCTCAACAAGAAGTATCCGAATGCCGTCGAGCTTCTTCCTTCTCATGAACATTGAGGAACTGTGAGGCTTTCTCAGATGAGACAACGCTGTCAGTATCTGTGAGTCAAGGACGGGTTTTTGTATGGTAAAGAAATTGCTGTATTCGTCCGGTATGGCCTGGCCGGGGTAGTCGGAGAGCAGGATGATGTGCTTTTTGTCAATAAGCGGTGAGATTGATGAAAGGTCATCGTGTTTGGACAGGGCCGCAAGCGACAAAACGCACATTGAATAGGATGTATCGGCAAGGTAGGGCTTTGCTTCATCGATGTCCGAAAGCACAACCGATTGTATTCCCGTACGTGAAAAAACCGCCTTCAATGATTCTCTGCTCCAGGCGTCCGTATCGACGGCGACCAGTGCCGATGAGGCATCGTTGACGAAGTTCGGCGCTGCAACCGATTCGATCTTCTTAAGCGGCAGTGTTATCGTAAAAACGCTGCCGCTACCGGGAGTACTCGAGACGCGTATCTGGCCGTTCATCCGGGAAACGAGCTGTTTAGCGAGTGCGAGTCCAAGACCTGCACCGCCGTAGCGGCGTGAGCGGGTGTCGTCGGCCTGGGTAAACGGCTGGAACATCTGTTTGATGTCGCTATTTTTTATGCCGATGCCGGTGTCCTCGATCTTGAACATAACCGATTCCATGTTAAATGTTTCCGGCTGCGAACTGATGTGCAGGTGAACCGATCCGCTCTCGGTAAATTTGACGGCGTTGTCGAGAACTATCGCCAAAACATGTTCAAGCTGTATGGGGTCTGATACAAACTCGGACGGTACGCCGTCATCAACGGTGAACGATGCCGTGATAGTCTTGCCGTCAAGCATCGAGATGATGGTTTTGCGCAGGTTTGCCAGTATTGCTGACAGCCTGAAACGGCTATTGTTCAGCTCGAAGTTGCCGGACTCTATGCGGGAATAGTCCAGTATGTCAGCGATGATAGACATCATGTTCTGTGAGGCATTGTTCATCTTTCTGCAGTACTGCTGCTGTACGTCGTCAAGTCCGGTCTGCGTAAGAAGGTGTATGAGGCCGACGATTGCATTCATGGGGGTGCGGACCTCATGACTCATGTTTGCAAGAAAGCTCGTCTTCGCACGGTTTGCGCTTTCCGCGCGGCGCTTCTCCTCTTCCAGCTGTATCGTTCTCTTCTTGACCTTGTGTTCGAGGTCCTGATTGATCTGAAGGATCTCTCTCCGGATACTGGCACTCTCGGAGATGTTGATTATGGAAAAGATATATCCGTTTGGCTGTTCGTTTATGTCCTTCTTGACCGATATGTGTACCAGGGTATGGAGCATCTCGCCGTCTGCATTCGTAATCGCGTACTCCTCCGATGCGTACGGGATATCCGGAGTTATGTGCTTGAGGAGCTGTTTGACACGGTTCCTGTCGTTCTGATTGAAAATAGATGAGATATGTTCGTTTCGGATGGTTGAGATATTTGTACGGAATATGTTCAGGCACTGTTTGTTAACAGTCTTGATCCGGCCCTCCATATCTGTTGTCAGGATCGCCTCATGCAGCTGGTCAAGTATCTGCGACTGCTCAAAGAGCTGTGACTGAAACCGGATCTGCGCGCTGATGTCCTTCGCCAGGATTGACACTACTGTCGCGATGGGGTAGATGATCAGGTTGTATGTCTCGAACGAACTGCCGAATGAAAGTTTCATCCGTGTCTGAAGCGGGGTTTTGCTCTTTTGTACCGTATCGATCTGTTCGGGCAGATCTGTCTTTTCGAGCGATGGAAGTACGGACAAAAGCGGCTGTCCGATAATTTCATCCGAAGTGAGGCCGGTCTTGTTCTCGGCGAACGAGTTCCAGAACATGACCTGTCCGTGATCGTCTACGCTGAAGAATATATCCCTGATGCTTTCGGAGAGTTTTCTGTACTTTTCATTGCTGCTTAACAGTTCTTTCTGAGATTTCCTCTTCTCCGTAATGTCATCGCCTGAGGATATGATGTATCTTATCTTTCCGTCCGCATCGGTAATCGCGTCGTTATGCCAGTAGATAATGTGGCGGGCGCCGCTTAAGGAGATGATTTCGGACTCTACATGGCGGAATGCGTCGATCTGACCGCTGACGATATTGGTAAAGACGTGCTGAACCTTTGCCCGGTCAGTTTCGTTAACAGCGACGGTAAACCAGTTCTGGCCGATCAGCTGATCGGAGTGTCTTCCCAGCATACGACGGCCGGTCTCGTTGATCATGACAATCGTACCCTTCGTATCCAGAACCAGGATAAACGTCCGGGACAGATCGATGAATTTCCTGAAGGTCGCCTGTGATACTGGCAGATCGTCATGTCCAGATGCTGTTCTGCTGATGCGCAGTAAAAGGTAGGTTTGGCCGCCGTCCAGAAGCGGAACCAGCGACCAGGACAGTGTTTTGTGCAGTATGCCGGATACGGCGTTTCCGGCTAGAGACTCCTCTATTCTTCCCTTCCAGTACTCTTCGCCGCCGGGTA
This sequence comes from uncultured Leptospirales bacterium, assembly GCA_964484915.1. Lineage (GTDB taxonomy): Bacteria > Spirochaetota > UBA4802 > UBA4802 > JAFGJZ01 > CAZAHA01. The sequence goes on along the minus strand of CAZAHA010000141.1, from coordinate 1,437 downwards.
TATGCTCCGTCGTGATCGCTGTATCTGCCTCGGCGGTATCCTTAAGGAGTGACTGAAAGTGCGGATTATGGTGTATGATGTGCGCGGCACCGTTTACTATCGCAGCGGGATGCGTAACCGTATCTACAAGTGATAATATATGTGTAACGGGTGAATTCATTAGTTCCGGTAATCTTCTTAATATCGCCTGTATTATGGATTATCAATACAAAGTATTATATCAACATAGGTACGAGCTTTCAATAAAATGGAAGAATCAGGAGGCATATTTTTGCTTGACAGAAATCAGGCATATAATATCTTAACTTCTTTACAAAATATTTATATAAGGGCGCTTCTAAAACCCTAAATAAGAGGAGGTGACAGCATGACCGTTCAACAGCTCATTAACCGACTCGAAACTCTCGATAGATCCAAGGATGTTCATTTCCAGACCCTGACAGAGTTCGGGTATGATGACGGTTCCAGGTTCGGCAAACATGTAGACCTGGACTTTATTGAGGAAAACAGCCACCCAAACGAAATCCTGTTTCGTCTCGTATACAAGCATTAGGTTACGGCGTACCGGACATCCCCCCGTCCATGGAGCGTTTACATCCAATACGGGGGCCACGTACGCGGTTCTTTCCCGTTTATTGTATTGAATTCCCCCTGGTAAATTTATATTGACATAGTAAGCAGCATGATTTGTTTTGACCTCAACTTGAGAGGTGTCTATGTTTGTCAGGAAATCACAGATCAGCGCGATTATCAGAAAGGAACGCCAGAAAGAGTTCGACAGATGCATGAACGACAAGGAAAAGGCGCTTAAAAAGATAATTGCGACACTTAACCAGAAAAACGAAAAAGAAACCAGTGACATAAAGAAATACTATGAGGAAGAGCTGAAGAAAAAGGACGAGGAAATCCGGTCGCTGCGTGATGAAATCGCGCGGAACCACTCCGTATATCAAGAGATCCGACAGCGGGAGCTCCAGCTCGACAGTCTCAGCGCGTCATTTGAAACAGTGCTGAAGGAGATGAATATCAAGATACAGGAATCGCTTCAGCCCTTTTATCGCGTACGCGCCAAAATCGAATCTGCAAAACGGACGTCCGACCGTAAGAACAACAAGATTCAGTCTCTCTTTGAAGCGATGTAGGGATCTACGAGAACTTAACAGAGGGCCACTCGGAGAGCATCCTCAGCGTGCGGATCTCCTCTGTCGGGATTCCCGCGTTCTTGACTTCTTTCACAAATGCGTCTCGTGCCCGCGATAGCCGGGACTTGATCGTTCCGACGGGAACCCCGGTCTCCTCTGCTATCCTCTCGTACGAAAACTGCCGGTAATAGTGCAGTATCAGCACCTCGGCGTATTCGATCGGTTCGATGACGAGCATGCAGTCCAGTATCTTCTCGATGGTCTCGATCTGCGACTGCTTTTCATCATACGGCTG
>CAZAHA010000140.1:0-7368 GCA_964484915.1 uncultured Leptospirales bacterium | reverse complement strand
TATGCAGGGTGTGCCGTATATAACATGATATCTGCAGGCGCTGTGTGTCTGTTCAATCCCCGCAGGTTTCTGTGCAATGTGTCTTCTGCGGTGTGGAAAATCCTTAGAACGCCGCGTACTCTATATCGTGCAGCGAGAGCATGAAAGAGGATATATACGCGAAAAGTGTTTCTGCTTACAATAATAAAATCGCCCACCGGCTTATCTTCTATATGGATCTTGCTCTAGTCCTTTCCCCGCTTGCAGCGTCCCTTGTTTTTATAGCCGGCGATACCCGGCAGAATGTTCAGGAGCAGGGGTCCGGCGATATCATACGTGTCGAGTAGTCTGATCGTATGTCTGGCATGAACAACCGTACGGTATGGGGCCTGCTTGCCGGTATCGGTTTCTGTATGGTGTTTCTCCTCGTCCTGTATACTGCGAGTCGTTCCATTTACGCCCAAAGCGGCGAACCGAACTCTGTACGCGCTATTGAGAGGTACACGCTTTTGTTAGACGCGTATTACCACTGGACAGAAAATTTTTACGGAGCAGACCGTTTTTATTACCGCACGGTCCGCTCTCTTGTGCATGACTTCAGCGGAAAAGAGTTCGCCACTCCCGGAGTCTTCATGAACATCAGCCGTGCGGAGTATTACCACCGTACCAGCAGCGATTTTGTCTTCAGCTCCTGGTTGACGATTCTCACACCGGACGACGAGGAAGCCGTCCGCCGCTTTGTCGACACCCTTTCAGCAGATGAGGAAATGCTTGGTGTGCTGATTTCGGTTTCCGGAACCGTTACGGGTTTTTCGGTTGATGAGAGATTCAAGACTGTTACCCTCCGCCTGGAGTCTGTTACGGTTCGAAGAGTTGCAGAAACCGAACAATAAGGCGTTTTAACCGTCCGGCAGCCTGTTTTTCTCAAAAACTATGAAAAAATTGCGGCAGGAGACCGTAATATGGAAACATCGTATAAAAAACTTGATCATCATCCATATTCCTGCACAATTGTCCGATACTTTCATAACCGGGAATGCCCCGGTTATTTCATTTTACAAATCTGGAGCGTTTCATGTGTGGTATTGTAGGGTATATCGGCAAGAAGAATGCCAAGGACGTACTCATAAAGAGTCTCAAGCGTTTGGAGTACCGGGGCTATGATTCATCCGGTGTAGCGCTGATCAATTCGGACCTTTTTGTGTGCAAGAAAAAAGGAAAGATATTGGAACTTGAAAATGAACTCGACTTGATAAATGCTGACTATTCAAAGTACAAGGCAGGAATCGCGCATACCCGTTGGGCGACCCACGGCGCTCCCTCAGACATTAATGCCCACCCGCACTTGAGTTCCACCGGTGACATTGCCGTCGTTCATAACGGCATCATAGAGAACTACAGATATCTTCGCGAAAAACTCTCCGTAAAGGGATACCGGTCCGTGACCGAAACCGACTCGGAGGTTATCGCGCATCTTATTGACTACTACTCCGACAAATATGCAGACTTCCTGACCGGTGTCTTCGTAGCCCTCTCAAAACTCGAGGGTACCTTCGGCATCGCGGTCATTTCCAAGAAACATCCAAACCGGCTGATAGCGGCCCGGAAGGGGAGCCCGCTTATAATCGGAGTGGGTGATGATGAGATTCTCATCGCTTCCGACGCCAGCGCGATAGTAGAATATACACGTAAAGTCATCTTTGTGGACGACAGTGAGCTTGTCGACATTGAGGAGAGCAGTTACAATACCTATGACCTGAACCAGAGAAAAATCGAGAAGGAAGTCTCAAACATCAACTGGTCTATCGAGTCGATCGGAAAGAACGGGTATGATCACTTCATGCTCAAGGAGATATTCGAGCAGCCGGAAAGCGTACAGAACGCCTTCCGCGGACGGCTCCTTCCGGAAATCGGTAATGTCCGGCTGGACGGCCTCAATCTGTCGATTCAGGATCTTACCCGCATCAAGCGTGTCATATTTATCGCATGCGGAACGTCATGGCATGCAGGGCTCATCGGCAAGTATCTGATAGAGGAGTACGCGCGGTTACCGGTAGAGGTTGAGTACGCGTCAGAGTTCCGCTACAGAAAGCCGATTCTGTACGATACGGACTGTGTTATCACCATCAGTCAGTCCGGTGAGACCGCCGATACACTTGCCGGACTCCGTGAGGCGAAACAGAAGGGGATCCGTGTGCTTGGAATGACCAATATCGTCGGCAGTACCATCGCTCGAGAGAGCGACGGCGGCGTCTACATTCACGCCGGCCCGGAGATCGGGGTCGCGTCCACAAAGGCGTTTACCTCACAGGTTATGGTGATGATCCTCCTGACGATCATGTTCGCTCGTAACCAGGATATGACCCGGGAGGAGGGACGGCAGCTTATTGACCATATTCTGTCTCTCCCGGAGATAATCCAGGAGATGCTCGACCAGGACGATACAATAGTGTGCGTCGCAAAGGAATACGCACATGTAAACAATTTCCTCTTTCTGGGCAGGGACGTCCAGTTTCCGGTGGCGCTCGAAGGAGCCCTCAAGCTCAAGGAAATATCGTACATACATGCGGAAGGGTATCCCGCCGCCGAAATGAAGCACGGCCCGATTGCCCTTATTGACGAGAACATGCCGGTTGTCTTTATCGCATTGAAAGATTCTATATACAATAAAGTTGTTTCCAATATGCAGGAGGTTCGCGCGCGGGGTGGAAGGATTATCGCGCTTGCAAGCTGCGGCGACACGGATATTCACAACTACGCGGACCATGTGATTTATATTCCGTGTGTTCACAAGATTGTGTCGCCGATAGCGACGATCATTCCGCTGCAGCTCTTGGCTTACTACATCGCACTCATCCGCGGATGCGATGTCGATCAGCCAAGGAACCTTGCGAAGAGCGTAACGGTGGAATAATTTTTTAAACCCGTTGTCATATTTATTGACAAATAGCGTCATTCAAACGTATATCTTTGTAAACAATGAAAGGTTTTTACCGGGAGTTATCATGATTATCATAGAAAAATTATACAGCATCAGCATTTCCACAGCGGATCTTGAAGATTCTGTAACATTCTACAAGGATATATTCGGATTTGACGTAATCGAGCGTCAGAGCGGGTCCAGCGAGGCTCTTATGCAGATGGGTGAAATTATTCTCCGGCTGAGCCAGGTTGATCCGCTGCAGGATATTGCGCGTGAAGAAAACTATTTTACATTTTATGTTGATGAAGACGATTTCGACGACGCGCTCGAAGAGATCGAGGAAAACGAGCTGGATATCGTTTACGGTCCGGAGAACATACGAAACGGAAGAAAGATTGTGATACTCGATCCGGATGGTAACCGTATAGGTCTCACATCCGTTTCAAAATAGCAGTCCCGGGAGGACACCCGCCTCCCGGAGGTAATTTTCACGGATACATTTCTCCATTTTTGTGAACTACAGAACACTCCTACATACCGCATTTGACAGACGCACCGGACTCATAGCCCGCCTTCCAAACGACGGGTGCTACCGTCTTTTTCACGGCGACCGGGAGCAGGCACCCGGACTGACCGTTGACTACTATGCCGGGTACCTGCTGATCCAGTACTTTACCGGCCGGTTTTATCATGATGCATCGGCCATAACAGACGCTCTTCTTGAATTGTACAGCAACAGATATCCCGTGCACGCTGTTCTTCTAAAAAACCGTCTTCCCGTATCCGATACATCGTCTGTTGGTAAAGAGCGGCAGAGCGTTCTTCTGCACGGCGGACCAGTACCCGAGACGGTTTATGTGGTGCATAACGGCATCAGGCTTGCCGCGGATCTCGTGTCTGCGCAAAATACGGGCGTATTTATGGATATGCGTGAGGTGCGCGACCGTATGGTATCGTTCTATCCCCAGATTGATTCTGTACTCAACCTCTTCTGCTATACGGGGGCATTTTCTGTCCACGCTCTTGCACACGGTGTGCCGCGTGCGGTTAATGTTGACATTTCGGCCCCGGTGCTTGACCGTGCGCGTACCAACTACACCCTTAACGGACTTGCATGCGACGACCGCGACTTCGTCCGTACAGACGTAATGAAGGCAATCCGTCGCTTCTCAAAACAGGGGCAGCGTTTCGGCCTTGTCATTCTGGACCCTCCGACTTTTTCACGCAACAAACACTCGCATTTTTCCGTGAAAAAGGATTATATGAGATGCTGCCGTCTGCTTGAAGAGCTTACTCCAGCGTACGTTCTCTCTGCGATGAATACGTATTCTGTTCCACTCTCCGGATACCTCTCGTCTCATCCACAGCACTGGGAAAGGATTTTTCTGATGCATGAATCCACTGACTTCCCCCATGGAAACGATCCCTACCTCAAGTGCGCACTCTGGCGGGTTCATGACCGGCATTACGGGTAATGTTTTGCCTGTCTCCGGCTGAATCATTAGATCAAGCCGGCTGATGTTATTAATTCGGCCTTGCACAGCTATTTGAAGAAACGCAGCAAATAGGTATATACCGCTGATGGAAACGGTACAGCGGAATAGTGAACGGGGTTGCCATGAAAGATACAGACAGCAGTATGTACAAAAAGATCAATATGGAGATTACACCCGGTAACCAGCACGCCATGGACGATTATATCGAAGAATACAACCGGAAGCCTGACAGGAAAAAGGCCGTACGTGAAATAACGCCCATCTATATTGCTTTATTGACATGATTGATACTGCTGCGGATGCAAGTGCGGATTATGACAAGGAAGCTGTTTATAATCCTGGTGGAAAGCTGTGCTGCCGGATGAACGGCAGGGAGTTTTTCGTAGCTCTGACACCGGACGATCCGGAAGATACCGTTCAGGCGGATGAAGAAGCTGCGGTATAATGTCCGCTATAGCGTGCAGCTGCTTCGGCCGTTGGTATCAGCGGCAAATATGTAAACGCTGTTCGAACCGGGCGGCGTTTTTTAATTGCACCGCAACCTGGCCGTGTCAAAAATTCCTTTACATTACATAAACATTTCTGGTAGCATTTCAATGCCGGGTTTCTCCGGCGACCACGCTTACACCAATGAAGATAAGGGGGCCGTATGATCGGGAAGTACGCACAGGAATCAATCAGGAACATTGTAATACTGGGGCACGCCGGCACGGGAAAGTCGACATTAATGGATGCAATATTGTATACGGGCGGCAAGATCCAGAAGATCGGATCCCATGACGACGGCTCGCTATCGTCCGACTTCGACATCGAAGAAAAGAAGAAAAAGATGTCTGTTCATACCGCGATGGGGTTCGTCGAGTTGGACGGCGTAAAGATAAATATCATAGACTGTCCGGGGCATTCTGACCTGATCGGGGAGCGGCGTGCTGCCATCCAGGCCGCTGATGCTGCGATATTGGTACTTGATTCCGTCGACGGTGTACAGGTGGGAACCGAGAAGGCATGGAGATACCTTGCGGAGAAGGGCATCCCCCGTCTCATCTTTGTCAACAAGATGGACCAGGAAAGGGCGTCATACGAAAACGCTATCGCCAGCATGGTGGCGACCCTTCATGCAAACCTTGTGGTTGCCGCCATTCCGGTCGGCGAGGGCCCGGATTTTGCGGGTGTTGTTGATATAATCGAACAGAAGCTGATTAAACCCAAGACCAGGGGCGGACGTGATTTTATCCGGAGCGACATACCGCAGGACATTCTGTCGCATGTCAACGAGGAACGCGCCAAGACTGTGGAGCTTGCTGCTGAGGGAGACGATGAGCTTATAGAGCTTTTCCTGGAAGGCGGAGACTTTGATGCAGACAAGATTTACCGCGGAATCAACGAGCAGATACGCGAAAACAGACTCCATCCCGTTATATGCGGTGCTGCAAAGGAGAACATCGGTATCAGCACGCTTCTTCACTTTATCATCGAGTTTATGCCGTCGCCTGCTGAACGGACACAGATAGCAGCGATGGACCTTTCAAAGGACGGTGCCGAGACCATGGTGCAGTGCAGGCCGGATTCGCCAACCACCGCGGTCGTCTGGAAGACATATATCGACCAGTTCGTCGGACGCTATACATATATCCGCGTGCTTTCGGGAGAGGTGCTGCCGGACGGTGAACTTCTCAATACCGACGTCAAGGAGACGGAGCGGATCTCAAAGGTGCACACACTCATCGGAAAGGATCTTGTAGAGGTCGAGGGTCTGTCCGCCGGTGACATCGGCGTGCTGACGAAACTTGACCGGACGATCACCACAAACACCCTCTGTGACCCGTCGATGAATGTCAAGATACCGCTTATCGAGGTGCCGGGACCGGTTTTCGGCTACTCGATTTCCGCCGTGGACAAGAAGGACGAGGAGAAGCTGGGGCAGATACTCTCACGGTATGACGACCAGTACCCGACCCTGGAGTACGGCTACAATACGGAAACCCGCCAGAGCACGATATACGGCATGGGGCAGCTTCATCTTGACATCATCCTCGACGAGATAAAGGAAAAATACAAGATTGACTTTGTAACGGACATTCCGCGGATATCATACCGCGAGACAGTCACCAAACAGGCGGAGGCGCAGTACAAACACAAGAAACAGTCCGGCGGACACGGACAATACGGAGAGGTCTACCTCCGCATAAAGCCGCTCGAGCGCGGTGCCGGATTTACGTTTACCGAATCAATAGTCGGGGGCGTTGTGCCGAAGAACTATATTCCCGGCGTGGAGAAGGGTATCGTAGAGGCGCTCGACGCGGGCGTTGTGGCGGGCTATCCGGTAACCGATGTGGAAGCGGAACTCTATGACGGTTCCTATCACGCGGTTGACTCATCAGAGATGGCCTTCAAGATTGCGGCCGCAAATGCGTTCCGCAAGGCGATGGAGGCGGCCGGACCAGTTCTGCTGGAACCGGTCATGAACGTCACCATATATGTGGAAAAGCAGTATATGGGAGACGTAATGGGGGACATCACCTCACGGCGGGGCAAGGTCCTCGGCATGGACTCCAAGGACGAGAGCTCGGAAGAGGGTATCACGCTGATTCGCGCACAGATACCGCACGCTGAGATGCTGCGCTACAGCATCGATATCACCGCGCTGACACAGAACAAGGCTGTCTTCGAGATGGCGTTTTCCCACTACGAGCCGATCAGCGGCAGGACAGCCGAGCAGGTGAAGGCACAGCGCGAGAAGATGCTTGCTGAAGAGGCGTAGTGAACATAGTCATAACCGATATAGATCACGAAAACCTTTATCCGCTTTCCCAGACCAGGCCGGTCTGGGATATCTTTTACGGTGCATGCCGCGCGTACGAACGTGTTGAAAAGCTCCTTGCAGGGGCTCACCTGTGCGAAGCGGCAGTGCTCTATCATGTGCGTAGCGAGTTGCATGAGCTTGCGCGGGAGGAGCTTCCGGATAAGAAA
>CAZAHA010000139.1:0-7379 GCA_964484915.1 uncultured Leptospirales bacterium | reverse complement strand
CACGACCGCTTCACAACAGGCTTCCCCGCATCGGTAAGCTCGACGCCGATGGGCAGCCCTGGTCCGCGGACCTCCCTGATGATTGGACAATTGTCCGTGAGCCTTCCCAAGAGGTCGAAAACCTGTCCGGAGTGTGCCTGTACGTAGTCGAGAAAGCCGTATGCGGATATCACATCCAGTACCGTTGCCGCAGCTGCCGAGGCAAGATGATTGCCTCCAAACGTCGTGCCGTGAGTACCGGCGCCCATGAGTGAGGCGATCTCATCCCGTGCGTGTATTGCGCCGATCGGAATCCCGTTTCCGAGTCCCTTCGCCAGCGTCATGATGTCAGGTTCCAGGCCAAAGTGCTGGTAGACGAAGTATTTTCCCGTCCGGGCGATGCCGGTTTGTATCTCATCGACAATAAGGAGAGCTCCGTGTTCACGCGCTGTCTCCTGTATGAACAGACTGAAGTCCGCATCGACAGGATTGATACCCCCCTCTCCCTGAATCAGTTCGGTCATTACCGCACAGACGGAGTATCTGCTGCATGCATCTTTCAGTGCATCCCTGTCGTTAAACGGTAAGTAGATGAATCCCGGTACAAGCGGGCCGAAACCGGTCCGAATCTTCTCGTTTCCGGTTGCGGACATGGCACCGAATGTTCGTCCGTGAAAGGATTTCGTAAAGACAACGATGTGGTAGCACTCTTCGCTTCTGGTCTGCCCGTATTTTCGCGCAAGCTTGATTGCGCCTTCGTTCGCTTCAGCACCGCTGTTCACGAAGAGTGTCCTGCCGCCGAAGGCGAGGTTGTGTATCCGTCTTGCCGCCTCGATCTGCTCCATGTTATAAAACCAGTTAGACGAATGGATGATCCGGTCGATCTGTTCATGAAGCCGTCTGACGAACGCTTCGTTGTCGCCGCCGATATTGGTTACCGAAACTCCAGAGAGAAAGTCTATGTACTCCCGGCCGTCGGTATCGATCAGGTACGGTCCGCGTACATTTTCGAAAGCCACCGGCAGCCTGTCGCCGTAGTTCTGAAAGAGGTACTCCCTGTCCATCGACTTGATCTCTTGAATATTGTACATACGACCTCCCAAAAACAGGATCTGCAAACGGTGTATATCGCCGTCTGCTGTTTATTATGTAATCGTTGTTTACCGTCACAGGTAGTTTCAGCAGACGCTTGACAGACGTCGGCATATCCCGTCTTGAACGGAATGTGCATACTCGCAGAAAACGGGTAAAGAGACGTGTTCTATCGAAGCAAATACTTTGTCAAGAGAAAATAGGAGGCGTCATACCCGGAAGATGTATATGCAAAATGCCGGGTTTCTTTGTATCATGAATATGACGCAGATTGCGTTTCGGTGGCACCATGGATGTCTGAAGAACCGGCAATGGGCATTTTCCGAAACGGGTATACGTTTATGTGCGGGTCACCTGCAGCACAAAGACGAAGCTTTATCATTCCTGTACGGCATCTGATGCATGAACGCTACAATCTATTTATGCAGGGATTTCTTGTGCAGATGGAGGATGCAGCGCGTAAGAACCTGCATCTTTATTTCGGGATCGGTCACTTCACCCTGGCTGTCGGTTATTTGCATACCAACCAGAAAATAATGGCGGTTATGGTATACCGTGCTGTCAAAATCGGTCGCCTTTTCCATGACATTCACCTAACGTTAAGTTTGTTCCGTCACGGCAGGAAGAACTGTACAGTATCAGTATCGGTCAGTGTGATCAAAATGATAACGCCAAAAAGTCGCTTGCCGGGGGCGCTTTTTCCTGCAGAATGGAACCGTGTATGACCGGTGTGTTACAGCTGACAGGGCACGTGCACGAGTACGGTGCTGTTTGATACGGGCGCTGCGAACACAATTCCTTTCGGAATGCGTTGCAGTATCAGGGAATTACATACAGTATTATTGTAGCCGGCTTCAGCAGTAGATCGGGACTGCTTTCGGTCGAATCGGCGAGGAGAAGGCGTATCGTCCTGACGGTTCCTGTCATCTGTGCATACCGGTACTGATGGGCGATTGCCGCTTCGCACCCGGCATCGTCCAGTTCCAGGTACAGGAGCCTGCCGTCAAAGGTAGTCAATACCGGCCTGACACCGGGACCGCTTCCCACCAGGCTGATCCGGCCGGTTATCCGGGAATGTCCATCAGGGTTGATCACATCTTCGGCTGCGGCTGCTTTAACCGAATCCAGGGAAGCGATGCTGCGGTATTCAATTTCTGCCGCATGGAGTGGTACGGAAAGCAGGACAATCAGTATGCACCTGTTAAAACTCCTGAACATAGCCGTCGTTGACTCTCGAGTAGATGATGTGTTCACCGCGCCCGCTGCCGGTGACCGATTCCACCGTGCTCCATCTTTCACGGACGGTTATCGAGCCGCCGGGATAGAGGCTAATCGTCTCTACAGGAACGGAGGGATCGTGTACGGTAATCTGAAACGTTTCGTTTTCGTCGCCGTATCCAAAAATGCCGGTATTCTGCTGGAGGAGGTTTGCAAGACGGTATGCCCTGAGTATCCTCGGAAATGTGGAGAGGGCGCCGTTTTGACGGGAAACGATCCGGGTAAGCCCCTGATAGTCGTGGTCTCTGGATTTTAGAATCCTGCCGTAGATGTCGGCATGAAGGCCCGACTGAATCCGCAGGTACTGCATGAACGTATAGGCAAGCGCATAGTTGCCGATCGTGTGGTTCCAGACCATAAGCGACAATCCGTTGCGGATGTTTCCGTACGGATCATCATTCATCCAGTCGATCCGTGACTGTCCCGGTGTTTCAAGAACATGATGTTCTGCGGACTCCGCGAGTCCTTCATCGATCCAGGTTTCCAGAAGAGGATACCCTTTTGATATTCTGTATCCTGCATTGACCATGTGCTGAAACTCATGGACGAGTGTGCGGATCATCTCGTCATGGGCGGGTTCGGCCCATCTGATATTCATGTAAAAGAGTTCCATCCCGTTGGAGTTGTATACCCCCGGACCGTATGCCTCGTTCAGTGACTCCTGATCGTAGAGATCAACAGAATAGAAGAAGGCCAGCGTACTTGACGACTCCATGTCGTAGTAGAGGATCACGATTTTACCGGTGGAGTCCACATCTGTCGGAGAGGCGAATGCGTCTGAACCGCCGGGAAAGATTGTTGCGTCAAAGAGTTCGCCGATGGAGGCAAAGTCATAGTCGTCGAATTCGCCGTCCAGGATGCCGTCCTGCAGGTAGATCAGACAGCGCGCGTCTTCGCTGCCGTATTTCAGGGGTGCCGTTACGGAAACAAGCTCCAGGCTGTTGTTATAGGCGTGAAACGTATGGGACGAGACCGTATGGGTCAGGTTACGGCGCTCAACAGACGGATAGGAGCCCCGTCTGACCGGCTGTACCCGGACGGTGTCCGGATGCATCAGGCCGGGATGGCCGCGGAGGGGAGGTTCGTGTCGAACGGTCCTCCGCACTCCGGATGTGTTCGCCCGCGTTTTAGGCTCTGGAATATCACCCGGAGATTCGGCGTTTCCGATTATGGAACTGTTGATGTTTGTCGCAACGAGTGCGGTTACTCGCTTATTGACGTTCTGTGCGATCTCCTGTTCCTCGTAATAGGTTCCGTCCACCTCGAAACAGCCGGCAAAAAGGAAAATCAACAGTAATGCTGTAGGATTTATACGCGCCATTCATCCGCCCAATTGGATCATACGTTTCGTCACCCTGTTACAGCAGGCTGCTGCCAATGCCGAATCAACAGAGCTTTACTAAAAATAGCATCAACTGTATCACAATACATTTTTTTCTGCACACATTTTTTTTTATTTACAAACATACTTCAATACTGCTGAATAGTATTATGTCGCATAAACGCACATTTTGACCATTCACGGCAGCATGCGAGTTTTTCCGTGCGCGGTGTGTATTTGATGACAAGTCGGTTGTTTGTGATTTGCTGCTATTGTGTGGACACAGACCCAGTCCGCAGGTCAACGCGTTAAACACCGTTTTATCATGATCATTATTATAATACCGGAGTTGGTATATGGATTATCTGAAAAATCTGCTGTCGCAGGCGCAAGAAGTTTTTGGAAAACTCTCAACGGCCCAGAAGATCATCATCGGTGCTGTCGGTGCCATTCTTGTTGTATCGTTTGTTATTCTCTTCACATTCTCAAGCGACACGCCGCGCGTGGTGCTATTCAGCGATCTTTCGGCAAACGACTTCGGCCAGGTAACCAAACAGCTTGAAGATATGGGCTATCGGTACTCAACGACGGGAACGACAACAGTCCTTGTTGAACCGGATGAGCGGGACATCATCATGACAAAGCTCGCCCAAGAGGATATGATACCGAAGGGAATCCCCGGATGGCAGCTGTTCGACGTCAGCAAGTGGACGGAGACCGACCGCGAGATTGATGTCAAGTTTATGCGCGCGCTTCGAGGAGCCGTCAAGCGTCATATAGAATCGCTCGAACCAATTGAAACTGCCAACGTTGAAATTGCGATGACCGAGGACGAACTCTACTCATCACCGGATGCTACCTATACTGCGGCGGTCACCGTTCACCTTGCGCCGGGTTACGAAACAATAAGCCGGAAGACGATTAAGGGCATCATGTACCTTGTTTCCAGGGCGGTCGGCAGTAAACTCAAGCCTGAGAACGTTACGGTTACCGATGCGCATGGAAATATAATCTCCGATTTCGACGACGAGTACAACCGCGCAAAAGAGGAGATATCCATAATCGAACACCGGAAACGAATCGTCGAACGCGAACGCGTCCGCATGCTGAAGGACATACGCGACGGACTTTCCCGCATCTTTACCGAAGATCGTATCCAGATCGTCAGGTTGAACCTTGAATATAACTGGGACCAGATCTCCGAGAAGAAGAAGGAGCACTTTCCAATCGAGATGGTTCCCGACAATCCGGATACTCCCTATTCGGAACGGGAGGTAAAAGACTCGCTTGTCGTCTCCGAAAAGAAAACGGAGGAAAACTTCCAGGGCCACGGCTGGAATCCCGAGGGACCCGCCGGTACTGAGGCCAACCGCCCTCCGGGGTACAAGGCAGCGGATGATCAGTACGCCAAATATGATAAAGACGAAAACATTACCAACTACAAGGTCAATGAAAAGAATACAGAAATCGAGCGTGATCAATACGACATAGCGAAGATCACGGTTGCGATTGCCATAGACGGCGTACAGGAACTGCCCAGGAAGGAGGACGGTTCATACGATCTCAATCCGGGCAAGAAACCGGTAGTGACACCGCTGACAGACGAAGAGTTACAGATGGCGGAGGAGATCGTCAGGGCCGCGATTCAATATGACCCGACACGCGGTGACCAGGTGGCTGTCAAGAACATCATGTTCGACCACTCCGACAAATGGGACAGGCTTCGTAATGAATACTATCAGCGCCAGCAGATGAAGCGTCTTTTACTGGCAGGGCTTATCGGTGTCTTCGCTCTCTTTTTGGGATTTATCCTCTTTCAGGCTATCAAGAAGGAGATGGAGCGCCGCCGGAGAATCCGCGAGGAGCAGCTTGCCCTGGAACAGCAGCGCATGCGTGAAGCGGCGCTCAGGGCAGCGGAAGAGGAGGGTGTCGATGTTGAGCTCAGCCTGGAGGACAAGGCCCGTCTCGAACTTCAGGAGAACGCGATCAACCTTGCGAAGGAGCGGCCGGACGATGTCGCGCAGCTTTTACGGACATGGCTTGCTGAAGAATAGGAGACATTCTGCCGATATACGCAACAGGGAATACTTTGACGACAGGAAGATTGCCCCGTTTCGGCAGCATCTCGTCTGCATTATAAGTGTATACACGGCATGTATGCGGTAAGCAGTACAACATGCTTTACAACGAACGAATGCTGCTGTACATTGTCATAAAGTATATCGTGTTCGTCATCAATCAACCATGGTAACATGTATGCGTCCGGCATACCGTAATTACGGTATTCACCGTTCGAGCAGGAATAAGCAGGAAGAATGCTACAGTCAAAAAAAACACAGCTAACCGGCCGCCAGAAAGCGGCAATCTTTCTTGTAACACTGGGATCGGAAGTTTCATCCGAGATTTTCAAACATCTCCGTGAAGACGAGATAGAACAGCTGACGTTTGAAATCGCACGTATCGACAAGGTTGATCCGGCTGAAAAGGACCAGGTACTGACCGAATTCCAGGAGCTGATGATGGCCCAGGAATTCATAACCAACGGCGGTATCGAGTACGCCCGCGAGGTACTGGAACGGGCGCTTGGCACTCAAAAATCTATCGATATCGTCAACCGGCTGACCTCGTCCCTGCAGGTACGGCCGTTTGATTTTATACGGCGCACAGACCCGAGCCATCTGCTCAACTTCATACAGGGTGAGCACCCCCAGACGATCGCACTGATTCTTGCATACCTGGACCCGCAAAAATCGGCACAGATACTCTCGGCCCTCAAGCACGAGATACAGGCGGACGTTGCCAAGCGGATCGCGATGATGGACCGGACGTCGCCTGACGTCCTTCGCGAGGTTGAACGGGTTCTCGAACGGAAACTCTCGACCCTGGCGTCGGAGGACTATACATCGGCCGGCGGTATCGACGCGATCGTCGAGGTACTGAACAACGTCGACCGCGGTACTGAAAAGATCATTATCGAGGCGCTGGAAGAGGACGACCCCGAACTTGCCGAAGAGATCAAGAAACGCATGTTCGTATTCGAGGATATCGTTCTGCTTGACGACCGCTCCATCCAGAAGGTCCTCCGGGAGGTCGACGCGAATGACCTGGGAAAGGCGCTCAAGGGTGTCGACACGGAAGTGCAGGAAAAGATATTCAAGAACATGTCCAAACGAGCGGCTTCGCTTCTCAAAGAGGACATGGACTTCATGGGACCGCTTCGTCTGCGCGACGTCGAGGAGGCGCAGCAGAAGGTCGTAAACATTATCCGGAAGCTGGAAGAGTCCGGAGATATCGTTGTCGCGCGCGGCGGCGAGGAAGAACTTGTCGTATGAGGTTATTACCCGTATCACTGCGTCCTGCCGCGTAAACGGAGAGACGCCTGGAGGAATGAGTGGCCAAGCTTGTCTTTAAACCGATGGAGATCCATCAGAATACGATTCCCAAGCAGATGGAGCTTCCCAGCAAGTACCAGAAGAGCGTCACGACCGATGACGAGTTCAAGGAATTTGAGGTGGATGAAGAGGGAAATCCGGTCGACGTCTACCAGGGGCCGTCCATCGAGGAGATGGAGGCCGAGCTCGAGCGGTACCGTCGCGAGACGGAAGAGGACGTCAACCGCATGCTCCGCGAAGCGCGTATCGAGGCCGACAAGATCGTCCAGGAGGGCAAAAACGACGCCTTTAAGGAACTTCAGGCAACGCGCGAACAG
>CAZAHA010000138.1:0-7380 GCA_964484915.1 uncultured Leptospirales bacterium | reverse complement strand
TCCGGTTTGGCTTTAAGGCTTGCCTTTTCGTTCTATATAATGATTGTCGATCCATTGATGTATACCATACGCTGTCCTGCTTGAGCTATAGAAGTTTACGTATGATCATAACATTTTCACGTCCTAATGTCGTATACTGCCGTGTACCTGTCAATAGTTTCTCCGTTTTGCGTTTAAATCGTAAACAAAATACAAAATATGTCTAGATTTTAACCGGTGTATATACTATATCACAAAGAGAGACAGCTCCCGAAGAAAAAGCCAAGCCTCAGAAGAATAAAATCCGGCAGGATCTATACCGCATGAGACGAGAGTATCAGTCAGGGCGCATCCGCCAGTAGTGTCCCACACGGAGCAACTGTTGAAATACCGATCAAGAGCCTCAGCGTACGCCGATGAGAGCGGTACGGCATAGTTTTCCCCCTCTGCCTGAACCGCCATCGTACATGCTTTCCTGCTGCGGGAAATGATTGGAATCCGTGCGATAAAGAGCGTTTCAGGAACATTTTTGGTACTATGTGCGGTCTCTTCATCGATTATCCGCCGTACACGGTCCGGGTCCGCGTCAGGCGTCGGTACCGGAACGTCAAACCAGGAGGTGACCGGCGTGTCCAGCCCGTTTTGTTTCATATACGCTGCAGTGGCAGTGGCAAGCGCTGCTCCATACGAATCGTGCGGCGGCGCGTTGCCTTCACTGTATGCACAATCATTCACGGCAAAGTCTGCCTTGTCGTTGATCACTGAAACATTGAACCGTTCCGGGTCCTCGTAGACTGGACTGTGCCGGGTCAGGGAAAAACGGTGCCAGTAGGCCGAGTCGATGCATCCTACGGCAAAGAGCTGCCGGATTATTTCCAGGGCCGTGACCGTCTCGGCGGCGGTCTCGGTGGGGAAGGCGTACATCAGATAGGCATGGACCATGACGCCTGCCTGGGAGAAGCGGAAGGCGCACTTGATGATGTCGTCAACCGAGACTCCCTTGTCCATGCGGGCAAGGACCCTGTCTGAGGCCACCTCGATCCCGCCCGAGACGGCGATGCAGCCCGAGAAGGCGAGCAGTCTGCACAGTCCCACGCTGTATGCCGGCTCCAGCCTGATGTTTGTCCAGTAGGAGATATTCTCTCCATCGCGGATGAGTCGAAGCGCCAGCTTCTTCAGCGCCGACGGCGGCGCCGCCTCGTCTGTAAAGTGAAAGCCGCTTTGCTTTGTCTGTTTCCGTACCGAACGGATACGCTCCAGCAGCGCGTCGGTATCCAGTGGTGCAAAGGTCCTGATGTAGTCAAGCGAGGTGTCGCAGAACGCGCATCGTGACCAGTAGCAGCCGTACGCTGCCGTGAGCTTGTTCCAGAACCCGTCGTTCCACAGACGCATCATCGGATTGACCGTGTCCGTTAGTGAAACGTATTCGTCAGGATCAATGCCGTCATAATCGGGAAAGAGCGATGTGCGTCTGTCGGGTACGAACGGTTCCTCTTCGCCGCGGACAAGCCGGCCGTCGTGGCAGTAGATCGTTCCGGCAACAGGCTCGCCGGGGGTGACATCTCCGTCGAGGATCCTCATAAGCGCGTTTGAACCGCCGTCAAGGACCAGGTAATTGGCAAGTGAAAAGAAGTCCGTCGATTCAATCTGACGCAGTTCGGTGGACACGTATCCGCCGCCGGCGATTGTTGTCATGTGCGGATATTTCTTCCTGATATGGGCACACATGCGGAGTGCCGGAATGAGGTTTCCCGGAAACGGAATGGTCACACCGAGTGCGTCGGCGGGTCTTTCCTCGAGCAGTGAGTCCAGTATGTCAAGAGTGACCTGTTCTATCAGTGACGGTTTCTGTTTGAGGTGATCGTCCAGCACGGAAAAGCGTTTAACCGATGCGGAAATCTTTTCCGCATACCGTGTCAGCCCGAAGTTGGCGTCGATATATATCCTGAAAAAATCGTACAGGTCCTCAATATAGAGTGTTGCGAGGTATTTTGCATAATCTGCCGTGTCAAATGGCGATTTCGGCTTTTCGATACCGGTGAAACGCTTCCCCTCCGGCAGGAAGTTCCTCGAAACGATACGGTACGCCAGAGCCGGGTCCTTTCCCCGCAGAAAGCGGATAACATCCTCAACAGTATCGCAATACCGTCTACGGTGCCGGGCGAAGAATGTCCCCGCAATATGCGGCGCGGCTTCGGAAAATGCTCTCTCAAGGAACAAAGCAGAAAAGACTGCGCGGAACGTCTTGATCGACAGGTCGCATTGATGAGCCGTATATCCGTTCTTTCTGAGAAGACCCGTCACGTACATGGTTGCGGGATAGGGTGTGTTGCTCTGAACAAACGGCGGAGTGCATAACAGGATTGACCGACGGATCATGCAGGCCCCGGTTCCGCGTCGGACGGCTGCGGCTCTTGGATGTGAAAAATAACGTTTTTTGTCTTAAATTCAATATTGTAATATTCTTCCATATACAATACCGTTATAAAAAGCAGCTTTTGTATCTCCTGTGTGTTGTATGACTCGCAGTCTATCTGCCGGAACTTGAGACCGAGTCCCTCCCTGATGAAACGGTTCATGGTATCCGTCAGGGTAAATGATTCCCCGCCGACGGACAGCGGCGCCGCGCCGTTTGCACCAAACGGAAGAATCCCGTGGCTCCGCAAAAGATGAATAGTAAAGAACAGCGAAAGATGGTCAGGATACTCGTGAAGTCCCCTCTGCAAAAGCGCTGAGTGGAGCATGCGGTATACGAAGCGGTGTGCTTCGCGCTCTGCGCTGGTACGCTGCACGGCCTCCAGAATATAGAATCCGTGTACGATCTGCCGGTACGACTGTGCAGCCGCGAGCGGCGTATTCCGTACGGACACATCGTTGACATACATGACCCGGCGGTGCTCATTGTGATAAAACGAGAATGTGATCATCGATCCGGGGGATGAAGCCGAGAGATGTCGCCGTCGTGATTTCTTGAGGCCCTTCAGCATGTAATCGGCTTTACCGTATTCCTGAGTAAAGATTGAAGATATTACATCGGCCTCGTTTACCGTACGCGACGCGAGGACGATTCCATCAATGGTCTGAATATTCATCGGTCGGGAGATCAGCTTCGTGCAGTCATCAGAATGATCCTGTTGATCCGGGTCCCTTCTATCTCTTTAATCTTGAAGGCATAGTTGCGGTATTCGATGATCTCGTTCTTTACCGGGATCTTGCCGAAAAGGTCAAAGACGAAACCTCCCACGGAATCGAACTCGTCGTCCGGAAGGTCGGTCCCGATCTGCTCGTTCAGGTCGGTAATCGACATGCGAGAATCGACATCGTATGTGTGGCCGTTTAAGGGTATGCATTCGGGTTTTTCATGTTCGTCAAACTCGTCATGGATATCCCCGACGATCTCCTCCAGGATGTTCTCCATCGTTACGAGACCCGCGACACCGCCGTATTCGTCGACGACGATGGCAAGATGCTGCCGCTTCTTCTTGAACTCCACAAGCAGTTCGTCAAGAGGCATGGTCTCGGGAATAAAGAGCGGTTTGTGCAGATAACGCTTCAGTTCAAACTTGCGCCGCCTGTCCAGAACAAAGGCCAGCAGCTCTTTCACGTAGAGTATTCCCTGTATCTGGTCGATTGTTCCGTCGTATACCGGTATGCGGGAATGGCCTTCCTGGTTCGTGACCGAAATAACCTGTTTCAGCGGAGTGTCAATGGAGAGTGCGGTGATGTCGACCCGGGGAATCATGATTTCCCGCGCGCACAGCTTGGAAAGCTCCATGATGCCGCGGATCATCTGTTTCTTGGATTCTTCTATGTCGCCGTTTACGTAATGCAGCAGATCTATGTCGCCCTTTTTACGGGGTTTTTTCTTGAGAAATGAAAAGAACGAGGGCGCGTGACTGCCCGCTTCCGTATCAGTTTCCATGGAATGTGTGGATGCTCCTCATATACAGTCTTATTTGGATAGAAAAAAAGGATAGTGCATTTGTCAATGTATTTATGCCTGCCAGATGTTAAACTTTTTGAGTGTTTCGATGAGCAGTTCGGATATCGTCCGGCTGTCCGTCTTGCGCAGACCACAGTCATTATAGAGTGAATCGGCCATGAACCGTTTGATGGCTATATATACGTCGCGTGTGGGATAAAATATAAAGGAGAAATTGTCCTCACCCTGAGTCAGGATCGTGAACGACGAATAAAGCATGATCGGTTCCTTCGCAATATAGATTTTCTCCTGGCGCTGGCCCTTGTGCAGGTGGCACTCGTCAAAGCGGTACGGTATGGAACGTCCCTCTTCGCGGTTAACCGGTTCCTCGAAGTTCTTCGCGTATGTCGGTGGCTCAACAAGAATATGGCATCTGTTCCCGTCGGTCTTGAAGGTCAGCCCTGAGGGCGAATAAAATATATCCTTAACGTTTTTAAACGCGGTGATTTCATAGATAGTGTAAATGGATGTCGAAGTAAAAAAAGAGGAGATGATAAATCCGCCGTCCTTCGGCAACTGGTTTGTCTGATAAGCCTTGATTAGCGACATTGCTTTTGCCATGAGAATCTCCTGGAAAAATATGAATGCGTAAACTGCATACGCTGAAGATAATACTACATTCATATTGTACTACTATTCCAGATATTATCAATGATTTTTTGTGTGGCTGATTTTAAAAACTGAGAAACACTCCCGAAAAAAGTGTTAATGGGATCAGAGCATTTCATCGATCTACATAGCAGATACACTAGATGTCACTGTCGTGCCTTTGTATTTTTTTTGCAGCTTGAGACTATACATCCAAATTTATCTTGCAATAGATATTTGGAATGTAGTAAAATGACACATAATCCGTGAATTTAATGATTAAGGAGTCTGAATATGTATAAAATTGCAGTAGCCTTATGTGCTCTTTCACTTGCTATTATATTTGCATCTTGTGCTACCGGAGGCGAGCGTCCGGTAAACAGGGATCTTGCCGCTGCAGCAAACAATGGCAACCTCGAGGACCTGAAGAAAATGGTAGAAGAGGAAAATGCCGATGTCAACTCGGTTGACCAGAAAGGGTTCAGTACGCTGCACCACGCTTCCAACAAGGGACATCTCAACATCGTTTCATATCTAAAAGAGAAGAATGTTGACGTTGCCGCCAAAGACCCCGGTCAGGCGACACCGCTTCACCATGCATCATTTATGGGACATACTACGATTGTTGAACAGCTTCTGGACGACGGAGCAGATGTTAACGAGCAGACTACAGGCGGATACACCGCAGTTGAACGCGCCGCATATAAGGGGCACCTGGATGTCGTCAAGCTTCTGGTTACAAGCGGGGCCGATATTACGTTGAAGACGAGCAGCGGCGACACTCCGCTTCATATGGCCGCGTACGCAGGTAATCTTGATATCGTCAAGTACCTGTCTGCTCAGGACGAATTTGATGCAGACGTCAAAGAGAACCGCGGATACACTCCACTCCACTACGCAGCGTATAGAAACAATTTTGATGTCGTGAAGTTTCTTGTTGAACAGGGCGCTGATTCCGGTGCGGAAAACAACGACGGTGTTACCGTACTTCAGATGGCTCAGATGACCGAAAACAACGAGATGATTCAGTACATTCAGTCACAGGCTGATTCTCAGTAAGACAATCCCGATAAAGCAGAAGGCAAAAACCGCTCCAGTTGTGAGCGGTTTTTTTTTGGGGACTCTTCATGTCCATAGCTGCGTGAGGAGACCACGTGCCGCTGCCTGCCGGCGGCTGACTGTTGTGCCGACAAGCGCTCGTTCAGCATACTCTCTCCATTGTATCTGAAGCGGGTACTCTTCTCTGCAAATACGGAGGCGCTGCCATGCAGAAACTACAGGCATCAGAATTTACCCTGAACGCTCTAAAAAAGATGAAACGGTCCAGGAAGATTGCCGTTGTCTTCTCAACCTTCGGTGAGCGGGAAGCCGAACTTGTCGCAGATAAAATCTCGCTTTTTTCCGACGAACTCTCTCCGGTCATCGACTCGATCGTCCTCTCGCACCGCCGTACCGGTAGCGGCGAAGACAGAACGGAAAGGGCGGCATTTGCCGCATATCCGGCAGTCGATATTTTTGTGTGCAATAATTTCACCGTGCCGGACATGAGAGACGAAAGTGGGAAGGGAGCTGACATGCCCCGTGGGCTTTATTATCTCGCGGCACGGAAAGGGTACGCGGACAATGATGTTATCGTGTATCTGGACAGCGATGTTGTACCTGAACATTTCGGCATACACTTCTTCCTTGGTCTTGCCGGGGCCGTACTGTCCGGTGCGGAGTTCGCGAAAGCCTCATTCTGGCGGAAGATGGGGCGTGTGCGGAAATATGTCGCCCAGCCGCTTTTTTCGGTCGTACGGCACGAACTGCTGGATGGTCTTGCTGATTTTCATTATCCGCTGTCGGGGGAAGTTGCCGGAACCGTTTCATTTTTCTGCGGCGTGTCGTTCTGGCAGATGTACGGTGTCGAGACCGGTATCCTGATCGATGCGCTCATGCAGAAGCGAAACATCGCCGATGTAAACATGGGGCGCTATGATCATGAGCACAGCGGAGAGTTTGCGATACAGAAGATGTCGTTTGGTATAATCCGCACATACCTGAAGAAGCTGGAAGAGTACGGTCTTCTGGAATTCAGGAAAGGGGCAGCCCTGTCTGATCTGTTTCATGCTTCAATAATAGACGAAGACGGCGGCAGGGAAGAGGTTAACGCCGAGCTTGCGGAAGTGATGTATCAGCCGCTTCACGCGCTCCTATAGAGAAGGATGTGATGTAGCCGTTTCTTGCACAGTGTCACTGACAGCTTCCCCTCTTGCAAGCTGCAGAAGTGACCGATAAACCCGTCCAGAAACATCATCGCAGCCGTTGATGAACCGTGCGCCGCTTTCCGTGACGACGGGCTTCAGCGCAACTGTTTTGGTGTCGGCGGCGTCAAAAATGTAGGCGTTGATCGACACGACTCCCCGGGAATTCTCGGCTGCCACAGATCCGAATACAACGTAGTCAGCTGTTGCTTGCCGTGCAAGTGCAGACAGTATCTCTGTTTTCCGCTCCGCGGCGGCGGTCAACGCTACGTTCTGGTCTGTTTTCCGAATGGTATAACCGCCAGAGATACGGGCTTGCCTGTCAACGAGTTGCTGCAGTACGGGAAGATACGCTTTGGCGCTGTCGTTTTCGGCAGTAAACGATGCAAACAGGACAGTCCTCTTCTCGCTGGACGCAGCATGTATGCCGGAAGCTGCACTGAAAAGAAAGACAATCAGGAATGTGATAACCCGTTTCCGAATGGTCATGACGTATATTCCGCATTAATTTTTACGTAATCATAAGATATATCGCTGGTAATATATTTCCATGAAAAATCTCCCGCGCCGAGGTCAACCGTTATCTCG
>CAZAHA010000137.1:0-7380 GCA_964484915.1 uncultured Leptospirales bacterium | reverse complement strand
ATCGAGCTTCTATTACTTGTGTTTAAATCCATTGGTGACCTCCTTTTCAAAAAAAAGATCCCCTTTCCGGCTCTCCCAAGCCGGAAAGAGGCGGACGATGTGCCCACTGCGAAGGCGAACCGTCCAGTGAACAGATTCTCTTACTTCAGAAGATTCAGTACAAGCTGTGGTTTCTGATTCGCTTGAGCCAACATCGAAACACCACTCTGAACGAGAATCTTGTTCTTAGTAAATTCAACCATCTGCGCCGCCATATCCGCATCGCGTATCCGTGAGTACGCTGCCAGCATGTTCTCGTACGAAAGACCGATAGACTGAATGCTGTTCTGCATACGGTTGTAATACGCTCCCAGTTCCGCGCGCTGCCTGTTTAGTGAGTCGAGGGCCGTGTCAACCGATCCGATCATCTCGTTGGCATCACCCACGGTCGATATCGTCCTCTTCTCTCCATTTGCCCACAGATCAAGCGATCTCGAACTCATGGTCCGGATAAACGCCTGAATCCGCTGGTTTTCGTTTGGTCCGATATGAAAAAACATGCTGCCGCGTTCGCTGTTTCGCGCAAACCTTCCGTTTAGCATACGCATCCTGTTAAACTGCGCGGTTGAGGAAATACGATCGATCTCATCGATAAGCGAAGACACCTCTACCTGAATCTGCTGCCGGTCATTGTCCGAGTAGATACCGTTTGCAGCCTGTACCGAAAGCGACCGAATCCGCTGCAGGATATCGTTAATTTGCTGGAGTGACCCTTCGGCTACCTGAATAAAAGAAAGCCCGTTCTGGGCATTCTTTTCAGCCTGGAGCATCCCGTTGATCTGGGTCCGCATCTTCTCTGATACGGCAAGTCCCGAAGCATCGTCACCAGCCTTGTTAATTTGCTCGCCGGATGCAAGCTTTTCGATTGCGGTGTCCATCTTCTGCGTCTGCAGCTTAAGCTGCCGGTTTGCAAAAACGGCGCTCATGTTGTGATTGATTACCATACTATTCCCTCCCTTGTGTTTTAATAGAATATCCCTTGGTATAATTTGTATAGGACATTCTGATTTTTCACTCGAGGCCTTCATGCCCTCGACGGCCCGTTATCACGGACGAAGGTTGACTCCTTAATTGCTGTCAAAACTGCCCAAAATTTTAACAACAATGAGCTTCCGGATCATTCCGGCGCTCATTGATGCCCTCCCGCTCATCAAGGAGCGCCGGAATATCCTCCGGATGGACAGTTTATACACAAGAGAGTACGGCATCACAACATGATATGGTTTCCAAAGAACGTTTATCTGTTTTTTGTTACTGTTCTACCCTAACAGTCTCAGCACTGCCTGCGGTTGCATGTTAGCCTGTGCGAGCATTGATGTACCGGTCTGTACAAGAACCTGGTTCTTGGTGAACTCTACCATGTTCTCCGCCATATCAGCGTCACGGATCCGGGATTCAGCAGCCTGCGTATTCTCATACGCGCTCATGAGTCCCTTCGCCGTTGTTTCAAGACGGTTATAGTAGGCTCCAAGATCTGCACGCTGCTTTGACAACGTCTGCAGAGCGTTATCGAGTAAACCGATCGCCTCGTTGGCGCCACCAGGACTGGAAAGTGAAAGCGTTATGGATCCTGTACCGTCCTTCATCTGGAAAGCCTGGGCGGTCATGGTGCCGATATACAGACGCTCACGCTGGTTCTGGTTTGCTCCGAGGTGAAACCACATGCTGGACTGGGGATTAAGCCGCGAAAATTCTCCCGTGAGAACCTTGAAGCGGTTAAACTCAGCCTGTGATGCGATGCGGTCGACCTCATCGATAAGCGCGGAGACCTCAACCTGGATAAGCTGGCGATCCTGATCCTGGTAGATACCGTTTGACGCCTGAACTGCAAGCGTCCTGATCCGCTGGATGATACCGGCGGTCTGGTTCAGGTATCCTTCTGCGGTCTGAACGAATGACATGCCGTCTTCAGTATTACGCTGGGCCTGTCTAAGCCCCTGAATCTGGGCACGCATCTTTTCAGATACCGCGAGTCCGGATGCATCGTCTCCAGCATTGTTTATCCTGATACCTGACGAAAGCTTCTCCATACTCTTGTCCACTTCCCAAGTGGTGAACTTAAGCGATCTGCCCGCATTGATAGCGCTCATGTTGTGATTGATAATCATAGTTACACTCCTTTGTTTCTGTTTCTTTGGCGTCCCTGCCACTGCGGTGCCGGGTAGAGGCACTGCAGCTGCTTGATACCGCAACTACCTGCCGTATCAGGTTCCAGGCTTATATCTGGGCTCATATAAGACTGGAACGTTCCGCATGATTATCAATTCACGCACAAACAGTGCTGTTTTCAAAGAACAGATACGGGGGTACAACTCCCCCTGCTCGAATTATCGCGCCTGAAAGGTTTAGAATTTAATCTGCTTTAGTGCATATATTGACATTTATCAGCTATTTATACAAAATACGTATCATTTTCGTCATTTTTCAGCTTAAGTCTATTCCGACACTTTTTTTTTACGGAATCCGTCTCCATACTCCTGTCTGGATACCGGATAAAAAAGAGTACGTCCGGGTTCAACTTTTCCCTCCGCGCAGACGATATATATACGGGATACCCTGATTTGAGGAGAGACGTTCATGAAAAAGTTTTTGTCGCTTGCACTATTAGTCGCCGTTACGTCCTGTGTGACAGCGTTTGTATACCTCCGCTTCCGCTATCCGGTTCTGGAGAAGGAGCAGTTGCGGCTTTATACGATTCATTCCGAACATACCCTCTCCGACTACAGTGGCTACTTTACACGGGACTCCCTTGGCGTCGACGGTATGACGCTGATACTGAAAAAGATGCTGAAGGACGATCCCTCCCTGGCGCTTGCCTTCTGCATCGATTCATACAAAAACCTAATTACCCGCGAATTTCAGGATGAGCAACGCGACGCGGGATACTACAACCGCATCATCGAGTCCATTATACATGAGGACAGTGACGGTACGAAACTCCATTATTTGTTCAACCAGAAGTACTATGTTGATACGAGCGAGAATGATAAGTGCGTATTGATACGTGTTTATCCGTTTTCACTGTCGCAAAAGATTATGCTGATGCTCGCTTTTGAGTGTGTTGCTGCGGTTG
Source organism: uncultured Leptospirales bacterium (assembly GCA_964484915.1). Taxonomy (GTDB): domain Bacteria; phylum Spirochaetota; class UBA4802; order UBA4802; family JAFGJZ01; genus CAZAHA01. The sequence continues at coordinate 4,268 of CAZAHA010000137.1, read as the reverse complement.
CGTTTGCACTGCTCATCGTGCTCGGTTTCGTATCGGCTGCAACCTCGGGAAGAAAGGGAAGACGGATAAAACAGAAGAAGACTATGACCGTCGAGGAAAGCCGGAACCTCTCTGTTGATGATCTAACGCAAAGCGCATTTGCTAACAGAAACACCGCTGATGAAAGGGAAACAGAAACCGAGATTGATGACGGCGAAAGCGTGCTCGGACCATTTAAAAGCGGTGAAGACGTGATCCGAATAGAAAACAGAAGAAAGGCAGCCATCAAAATACGTAATTTTGAATCCTATATTTTTAACCTTTTTTACAAGCTGTCAATACAGTATCAGGTCCGGTCGCTCGCGCTGTATCTGTATGACTCCGATGACAGCAGCCTGAAGAAGATATACGAACTCTTTGGCAGCGCATTTGTCAAGACACCGCCGCACAACAGTCTTGAAATCGAGGACAACAGTGAGATCATACGCGCACTTTTTGAAGACTCCGTGATTGTTAGAAACAACAGCAGGAAAGTATACATACCGATATTCTCGGATGATACCTTTACCGGCATGCTTGTCCTAAAGAACGACACCCCCATATCAGGCCAGGTATACAACAGCATACGCACCCGATCACAGGGGATCGGCACCTATCTTATGAAGGAGATACACAAAAAGGCGGTGTAGGACCTACCCCAGAATCGGTTTGATCTTTGCGATAAGCTGGTCCGGCTGAAACGGTTTTACCATCCAGGCGTGAGCGCCGAGCTGTTTGCCCTTCTCCTTCATGGACTGGCCCGATTCCGTCGTCAGCATGATGACCGGCGCAAACTTGTAATTCCTGTACGCTTCCTCGGTTTTTATCTTTTCCAGGAATTCGATGCCGTTCATGTTTGGCATGTTTACATCACATATAAAAAGATCTATCTTGCCTTCGTCCAGTTTGGACAGCGCGTCGTGTCCATCGACGGCCTCGAGCACTTCATATCCTTCAGACTTGAGTACATGAGACACAACCTGACGGATTGCTGCTCCGTCATCAATAACCATTACCCTTTTTGACATATTTCTGTTTCCTCCAGATGAATCTTGTGTTTCGGGGAGCGACACTCCGCTGTCGCTTAGAAGTGAATAAACATGGTCCCGTATCTGTTCTGCTATCCGTATATTTTCTTCCGAAAGCCGTATCGGTTCTTTCGTGAGTTCGGTCATCCTGTCGATGGCGTCTCGCAGATCCGCGTACAGCACCTGCTCGGCGCTGCTCGAGTCCACCGTCCTGGTTTCGTTCTCGTTGTTCACATGGCTTATTTCGGTCATATCGAGATTCAGATCAGTCAGACCCTTTATTTCACGGGAGGCAATGTCTACGAGCATCATCAGGTCGATAAAGAGGTTCTTGTTTTCCTTCTCGAATGAGAGGGAATTTATAATCTGTTCGGCCTCAAGATATTTCTTCAGCTCAAATGATATGATAACCGTTAATACGGTGATGTTCTGCAGATTTTCCTCAAAAAGCTCATGCTTATCCTGGATGATTCTCTGTACTTCATATGATGCGGCCATAAACTCATCGACGAATAACCGAACCTGTTCTGCAAACTGCGACTGGGTCTTCGAGTTGGTATTGACTTCGCGGGCCTTTCTGATACCGGCTTCAACCTCATCAAGGACTGCCTGGACAGCACCGCTGTCGTCCTCCGTAAGGAGTGATCCGATATCTGCCGCCATCTCCTTAAGCGTTTGACCGCGTTCGGTGTTCTCTGCGGAATCTGTCTCTGCAATCTTTGTATCGGCGTTTATTGCTGCGGAAAGTTTCTGCATGGTCCTGATAGACTGCAGCTGGTACTTTTTCTTGGCTTCAATGAGCTTATCAAGCACCAGGATTTCCTGTTCCTGCTTCATGATAGTCTGCAGATACTGCTCTGCGCGTATCAAAACAGCATCCAGTTCGTCTATCAGGGAAGAAATACGTTCTATCTGCGTCCGGTGCTGCGTCTGTGACTCAAGGATCTGTTTCGCGTATTTTTTCTGATACCGTGAGCTTATCCGCAGATTAAGAGATGTGCCAAAAATTGAGGCGTTCTTGCTGCTCCAGTTAATATCGGCGGCAACGACCTGGCGGACACCCTCGAGAATTGTCGTCGCTGTCATGCATGCCTGGTCGATATATTCGATTATCCTGTTTCCACTTTCGCGCCGCATCCTGGTGGAATTATTCACCGCCTGTGCGTTTGACCAAAACGTATCCGCAAGCTGCTTTATCCGGGCATGTATATCATCCATTTGCCTGTTTCCTTTTTTCGCTAAATTGAAGGATCGCCTGAGGAATAATGCCCAGCGGCAGAACACTCATCACACTGCCCCTGTCATATGCGGCCTTGGGCATGCCGTATACAATTGACGTGTCCCTGTCCTGAGCTATTGTTTTGCACCCGGCGTTTTTCATCTCCAGAAGACCGGCTGCGCCGTCGTCTCCCATGCCTGTAAGAATGATTCCCAGAATGTTTTCGGCTCCGTTCTTGGCCGCCGAACGGAAGAGCACGTCTACCGACGGACGGTGCCTGCTGACAAGCGGTCCGCTGACAACATCAACGGCATATCCGTTTCCGTTGCGGTAAAGTGTCATGTGGTAGTTTCCCATCGCGATAACCGCATGGCCCGGTACCAGTTTCATGTTCTTCTCCGCTTCAACGACCCTGATAGTGCATAGTGCATCAAGACGCTCTGCAAACGCGCGTGTAAATTTTTCCGGCATGTGCTGGACGATAGCGATTGGCGGTGCGTCCTTTGGCAGTACCTTCAGCACAGCCTCTATCGCCTGTGTGCCGCCCGCGGAGGCTCCAATCACAATCAGCGTTTCAAGGCCCTTCGCCTTCTGCCGCTTATCCTCAGGCGGCGGAAGAATGACGTCAGCAGTATGCCTGTCCAGCTGCCCGGAGCGGAACGGCACGCTCTTCGGTTTTTCCGTCAGGAGCGAAACGTCCGTCTTCACCGCCATATATATCTCGTCGATTATCTGTCTGGTACTCGATTCCAGGAAGTCCTTCATGCCGACCTTCGGTTTTGTGATAACGGAGACAGCGCCGGATGAGAGCGCCTCGACCGTCTCTCGAGCATTTTTTTCCGTTATACTGGAACAGATAATCACCGGTGTCGGCCGTTTTGCCATGATCTCCTTTAAGAACGTGATTCCGTCCTTTCCGGGCATCTCAACGTCAAGGATGATAACGTCCGGCCACTCCTTTTCCATATACCGTTCGGCAAAGTCGGGATTTGCCGCCGCTGCGGTAACCCTGAGACCGTCCTGTTCATCTATGATTTCGCGCAGAACCTGTCGGACCAGTGCCGAATCGTCAACTATGAGTACGCCTATAGAGTTCATACGGTGCAATGTTCCTAATCATGCGTAGTGCCGGCTGCTGTAAACCGGGAAAGCTCGTCTATGTTCAGAAGGCGCTCGGTATGCAATATGACGATATAATTGTCCGCATACCTGCCGATACCCGAAATGAAGTCATTTCTGATAGTCGTCCCGAAATCGGGCGTCTCGTCAATACTGTTTTTAGGGAACATCATGACTTCCTTCACCTGGTCTATCATCAGTCCGATCTCGACGATATCATCCTCAACCGGAATCTCGTTTATGATTATAGACGATGTCTTCTTAACGTCGCTCTGGCCATAGCCAAACCGAGCCTGCAGGTCTATGACCGGTATAACCTTTCCGCGAAGGTTGATGACGCCACGTATATAGTCTGGAACAAGCGGTATCGTTGTGATGTTGATGGTGTCGATAACCTCGCGGACAGTCCTGATGGGAAGGCCGTATATGTCCCTGCCCTGCAGAAAGCTCAAAAGCTGTACGCTCTCCTCTTCAATAATGTGATTCTCTTCATCTGCGGCGTCGATAGCATGTACGGCGTCATCCTGTCTGCTTTTCATATGAGTACCCGTTTCTTCTCTGTTTTGCTCTGCTCGCGGATATATGCAATCAGTCTCGGTACGTCTATTATGAGCGCCACATCGCCGCTGCCCAGTATTGTCGCGCCGCTGATCCATTTGAGATCATGGAAGAGCTTGCCAAGCGGTTTGATTACCGTCTGAAACTCACCGAGAAGTTCATCCACCACAAGACCCGCGCGCTTGCGTGCATACTCTACTATGACCATGCGCTTCTTGTTTCTCCGGTTTTCGCGGGAAGATCCGTCTGCGGCGGCCTCATCCTCGCCGAACAAGAGATTTCCCACATTCATAAACGGCAGCACCTCCTCGCGCAGGGTGAAGAAA
>CAZAHA010000136.1:2801-7409 GCA_964484915.1 uncultured Leptospirales bacterium | reverse complement strand
CGAGCATTTGCTGCAGCAAAGAGCGCTGGTTCTTCAGCTCTTCTTCCACACGGACCATCCGTTCTCTGAGCTCTATCTCGTATACAGCGGGCGGTTTTCCCAGGCTTTGCTCGTATATGATGCGGGGGAGTTCGTCCTTGATATAGTTTTTTATTTCTTCAAAATCTTCTTTTTCAAGAGCCATTGCAAATACCGTACGTTATCTTCGCTGTATACAGGATACGGTTATTTTAACATCCTGTCAATGAGAATAACGGCAGAAAAAACGGTCAGAAAAGCAGTGAGCAAACCGGTACATTTGCGTTTTTGGACTTTACACGATATCCTCTACTGCGCAAAATGCGGATATGAAAGCTTTCTACAAAACGAGGTCAGATATGTCACAGAATCCAGTCGTAATTGCCGAAATAGGCTGCAACCATAAAGGCGATATGGAGATCGCCCGTGAGATGATAAAGGTGGCTGTTCACTTTTGCAAGGTGGACATTGTCAAGTTCCAGAAGCGTACGCCAAAGGAACTGCTCTCCCCGGAGGAGTATGACGCGCCGCATCCAAATCCGGCTAACAGTTACGGAGAGACATACGGCGAACACCGCGAGTTTCTGGAGTTTGATCTGGAACAGAACCGCCAGCTGAAGAAGTGGTGCGAGGAGGAGGGTGTCGTCTATACAACCTCAACCTGGGACTTGACAGCGGCCAGGGAAATCGTGTCGCTTGAACCGTCGCTCATCAAGATACCGTCTGCGTGCAACCTCGATTTCGACATGCTGGACTTTCTTGCCGACAGCTACCGTGGAGAGATCCACCTCTCATTCGGCATGACGACCCATGACGAGGAGGAACGGATCGTGTCATTCTTTGAGGAACGGGGCCGCAACATGGACATCGTCCTCTACTCGTGTACATCAGGATATCCGGTGCCGTTTGAGGACATCTGCCTCCTTGAGATAACGCGCATCCGCGAGAGGTTCGCGCACCGGGTGAAGGATATCGGCTTTTCCGGGCACCATCTTGGTATCGCCGCGGACGTGGCCGCGCTGACGCTTGGAGCGCGCTATATCGAGCGGCACTTCACGCTGGACAGGACCTGGAAGGGGACCGACCATGCAGCAAGCCTCGAGCCGGACGGTATGAGAAAGCTCGCGCGCGACCTGCGGAACGTGAACAGGGCACTATGCTACAAGAGTGAAGAGGTCATCGGCATTGAGAAGGAGCAGCGCAGGAAGCTGAAGCGGAAAGTTTCCGGTACAGGAGAATGACATGGAGAAAAGTGTCATGGCGTTTGTCCCTGTCCGGGGCGGAAGCAAATCCATTCCCCTTAAGAATATAAAACCATTCTGTGGACGGCCCCTTCTGTACTGGACGCTTCATGCACTGCAGAAAAGCACCATGGTCGACCGAATCATCATGGCTACCGATTCGGACGCCATTAAGGATACGGCTTTGTCCTTTCGATTCAACAAGGTGACCGTCTATGATAGAGCTCCGGAGAACGCGGCCGATACATCCTCCACGGAGAGCGTCATGCTGGAGTACCTCTCTGCAGCACGGCCGGATGAGGAAGACATCTTCATGCTGGTGCAGGCGACCTCTCCGATGACCACGTCGGACGATATCGACGGCGCCCTTGACCTTTACAGATCCGGCGCTGCAGATTCGGTGCTCTCCGCCGTACGGACCAAAAGCTTCTTCTGGAAAGAGGACGGAACTCCACTCAACTATGACTACCGAAACCGTCCCCGCAGGCAGGACTTTGACGGACTGCTGCAGGAGAACGGAGCGCTGTATATCAACACTGCCGGTAACGTACTGCGCGACAGAAACCGTCTCTCGGGTACAATAGCCGTATATGAGATGCCCGCATACACCGCCTTCGAGATCGACGAGGAGGACGACTGGATGATCTGCGAGGCGCTGATGCGGCGTCATGTATTGAAACGGGAGAAGGGCCCCCGTTTGGTGAAGCTTTTCCTTACCGACGTTGACGGCGTTCTCACCGATACGGGAATGTATTATTCCGAACACGGCGATGAGCTCAAGAAGTTCAGTACCCTCGACGGCAAGGCGTTTGAGCTGCTGCGCGACGCCGGCATCAAGACCGGCATCATTACCGCAGAGGAAACGAATATCGTCGAAAACAGGGCCCGCAAGATAAAGGCGGATTATCTCTTTCAGGGAGCCAGGGACAAACTGTCACTGGTGCAGACGCTGTGCAGGGATATCGGCATCACCCTTGACGAGGTCGCATACATCGGTGATGACGTAAACGACACAGGGCTCCTGCAGAGCGTCGGCATGGCGGCGACCCCCGCAAACGGCGTCAGGCAAAACAGGGAAATTCCTGGTATACTGCTGCTTGCCTCGCGTGGAGGAAACGGTGCGGTACGCGAATTTGCGGAGTATATACTGTCGGCGTACTGATACCAGACGGCCGGTCAGGTGCAGAAAGGCTCTTTGCCGTACAGTTTTTGTCCTTTCTGTTTAGGAACACAAGCCGTGTACAATACTGCTGTGCTGTATACCCGTCCGGTGGTATATTCATAACGGAGGTCTATGTATGGCGATACCGCAGAGAAAGGACGATTACCGCTACACCTACGCGGACTACCTCTCCTGGCCTGACGAAGAGCGGTGGGAACTGATAGAGGGCGTCCCGTACGGTATGAGTCCGGCGCCGGGCCGTGTACATCAGAAGATTTTCGGCGCAATGTTTAATGCACTGTACAACCATCTGTCAGGAAACGAATGCGAAGTCTACGGAGCTCCCCTCGATGTCCGCCTTCCGACCGCTGATGATGCCACCGACGATACGACATATACGGTGGTGCAGCCCGACATACTGGTGGTGTGCGACAGGTCCAGGCTTGACGACCGCGGCTGTAACGGCGCCCCCGACATCTGCGTCGAGATACTCTCTCCCGCGACCGCATACAGGGACGGGACCGAAAAGCTTCGCCTGTACGAAAAACACGCCGTGACGGAGTACTGGCTGGTCAACCCGGATCTGGAGACGGTCACGGTGTATACGCTGCAGGACGGCGAGTACGGCAACCCGCAGATGTACAGGAAACGGCATCGGTTGACGAGCACCGTGCTCGCCGGGTTCGGCCTTGGCCTGGAGACGGTCTTCTAAGCAGGAGGAGGCCGTTGGGGAATGACGGCGCCGGGAATGGAATATGGCAGTTGACTTACGAAGACAGGTAATGTCGTGGAATATAATTACATTGACAACGGTTTTCCGCCGGGAAACATGGAAGCAGAAAATCTGACCATCTGCCAGCCGGGGTTTGAGTTTTATGAGAAATCTTGCAAACATACTGGTAACCGGAGGCGCCGGATTCATCGGCTCAAACTTTATCCGGTATGTCTTCAAAAACACCGATTTTACGGGAAAGATCGTCAATGTTGACAAGCTGACCTATGCCGGAAATCCCGAGAACCTTCAAGACATCGACCGCGAGTTTGGAAACAGACAATATTTTTTTGAGAAGGCCGATATCGGTGACCGTCCCGTCATGGAGGCACTTTTTGCGAAACACGGCATTGATACGGTGGTCCACTTCGCAGCCGAATCCCATGTTGACCGCTCGATCCACGGCCCTGAAGAATTTGTAAGAACAAATATCCTGGGAACATTTACCCTGCTTGACGTAGCCCGAAACGCGTGGAAAGGGAAGGACGGATGCCACTTCCACCATGTCAGTACCGATGAGGTGTACGGGTCGCTCGGGGAGACCGGCTACTTCCACGAAACAACACCGTACGATCCCCGAAGCCCCTATTCGGCGTCCAAGGCTGGGTCGGACCATCTGGTGATGGCGTACCATCATACCTATGACATGTCCATTACGCTTTCCAACTGCAGCAACAACTACGGACCGTATCAGTTTCCGGAAAAGCTCATACCGGTGATGATCCAGAACATCCGCGACGGAAAGCCGCTTCCGGTGTACGGCGACGGCAGGAATATCCGTGACTGGCTCTATGTAGACGACCACAACAGCGGGGTCTGGGCAATCGTTACCAGGGGCAGAAACGGAGAGACCTACAACATCGGCGGCGAGAACGAATGGGAGAACATCAAACTGGTGCATGTGCTCTGCGAGCTGATGGCGGAAAAAACGGGACAGTCGGATCGGGAGTGTTACAAGAGTCTGATTACCCATGTAACCGACCGTCCCGGACATGACCGCCGATACGCCATTAACTGCGACAGGATCAAGAGCGAGCTTGGCTGGAAACAGGCCTATACCTTTACCGAAGGGCTTGCGGCAACTGTAGACTGGTACCTTGCAAACACCGAATGGGTAGAGCATGTCAAGAGCGGCGAGTACCGTGACTGGATTGAGATGAACTACACCGGACGGTAGCAAAAGCAGGTGTTTTGAAGAATAGTACCTTACCGAATAAACCTGAACACCGTCATCATGACTGCAAGTATGGTAAAACCCAGCGACATGAACGTAAACATCATTGTGAATTTTGAATTTACATCTTCAAACCGCTGATCCATGGACTTCTGCATGCCTTCAAACCGCTGATCCATGGACTTCTGCATGCCTTCAAACCGCTGGTCCATGGACTTTTGTAATTCTTCAAAACGTTTAT
>CAZAHA010000136.1:0-2701 GCA_964484915.1 uncultured Leptospirales bacterium | reverse complement strand
AAAGGCGGGTATACTCCCATGTCGTTCCTTCGTTTTTATACTGTCGTTTGTTGGCACATGAAGGAATCTTCTGTCTTGATGTATGCATTTCTTATGCTCCCGGTGTGCCGGGACGGAAATGAAATGATACCTTCATTTCTAACAGTCCATCCCTGAATGTACATACACCTGTTTCTTGTCCATTTTTCTTGACAAAAAAAACATCAGGCGTGAATGTTCAGTTTATGAACAATGACGCCTTCAATGAAGAATCCTACTATGTGATGAAGGAAATTGACTCCCGTGGAATCCAGTCACAACGTGAACTGTCAAAAAATATGGGGTGCAGCCTTGGAAAGATTAATTTTATTCTCAAGGCGCTGACACGGAAGGGACTGATCAAGCTGGACAGATTCATACAGAGCAATAACAAGGTTGGATACCGGTATGTGCTGACTCCAAACGGAATAAAGGAGCGCGTACGCATTACAAAGGCCTTTCTGAAGCGGAAAGAGACACAATATCTCAGGATTCAGGCCGAGATTGAAGAGGCCAGGCGGATTATTGAAAATGAGTATGTATGAGAGAAGTATCATCTGCCATACCGTTAATGATGCTGTATGGTGCTGATCGTTTCGTAAAACGGAATAATGAGACGGATATAATAAATGAAAAGTTTAGTAAAAATATTCATGAACCCTTCAGACAGGGCGCTTCTCTGGTATTTTGTCAAGAAGGACCTGATTGCCCAGTACAAGGGGTCATTTTTTGGTGCCTTCTGGAACGTGCTGTATCCCTTCTTGTTTATGATGATATTCGCCTTTATATTTGGTTTTCTTTTTGGCGGAAGACGCTCGGCAGGCAGCATGCAGAGCTACGTTCTTGTTGTTACTTCCGGATTTATGTATTGGCTCGTCTTTTCCGCGGCAATGACTTCCGGCACACGGGCATTCATAGCCAACGCGGGATACATTAAAAAAAACACGTTTCCCAAAAACATACTTTTTCTTAAAATCGTAATATCCGAATTTATCAGGCAGTGTATCCTGCTTGCAATCTACCTTGGTATTTATGTTTATATAAATCATCGTATATCGGTTGGTTTTCTGTATCTGTTTCCTGTTATGTTTGTATTCATGTTTCTCTGTTACGGTTTCAGTCAGATTCTGGGGGTCCTGACGCCGTACTTTAAGGATCTGTCGCAGGTTATAAGTCTTATTCTGCGGTTGGTCTTTTATCTGAGCTGTGTTTTATATGGTATTGAAAACATTCCGGAAGATTTCCATTCAGTGTATCTCAGGCTCAATCCGCTTGCGTCGTTTATCGTGTTCAGCAGATACCTGGTTTTTGGCATAAACGGACAATATGTATATGACTGCCTCCTTTCAATAGGCGTCTGGACGCTGTTTGCTTTTGTTGCCGGTAATCTTGCGGTCAAGGCTGTAGAAAAGGACATTGCTGATGTACTGTAAGGTGTATAAATGAGTGAGTATGCTATTGAAATACGGAATGTATCCAAAACATACCGGATGTACAGGAAGCCGCATTACCGGTTGGTTAATGCTCTTGTACCAAAGAAACTGTATCATGACATTACTGTTCTGAAAGATATCAATATTCAGATACAGAAGGGTGAAATAGTGGGCATCGTGGGCAAGAACGGCGCCGGCAAATCGACATTACTGAAACTGATTACCGGGATTACAACGCCCACAACCGGAGAAATAGTAAAATGCGGAAAGATATCATCGCTTCTGGAACTTGGAACCGGTTTTAACAGCGAGTTTACCGGGATAGAAAACATCTATCTGAATGCGTCATTTCTGCAGCTGTCGAAAAAGGAAATTGATGAGCGGCTCGACGAGATCATCGCCTTCGCGGACATCGGCGAGTACATTTACGAACCGCTCAAGACCTATTCAAGCGGAATGAAGGCGCGCCTGGCCTTTGCGGTTGCAATCAGTGTTAATCCCGACATTCTTATCATCGACGAGGCGCTCTCCGTGGGCGACGTCTTCTTCAGGGAAAAGTGCTTCCGCAAGTTCAACGAGTTTAAGGAAAAAGGAATAACCATCCTCTTTGTGACACACGCCATGGACAACATAGTAAAGCACACTACCCGGGCGTTCATGCTGCACCAGGGCGAGATGATATGCGAGGGGACGCCCAAGGAGGTAACAACAAGATATATAGAGTATATAAACAAAGACAGAATAGAAAAGCTCACCGAAACAATTGAAACCGAACCGTCCGAATCCGCGCATAAAGAACTTCCGCTGTATATGAACCCGTTGTTTAACAAATACGCCAGCATACTTGAAACAGATATCGCAAGTATTTATGATGTAGAAGTCTGTAACACAACCCAGGATACGGTCAACCAGCTGTATAATCCTGGTGATACCATCCGTATAAATCTGAAACTGGTATCGCAGACAGAATGCAGCAATTGCCGAATCATGCTTGAAGCCGTTTCGCTTGACGGTATTTTACTGTATCGCCTTTACCGGTCCGTTCCTTCGTTTTCCTGCGGCGAGGGTACGTTGGCGTTAGAGTTTAAAAACATGTTAAACAGGGGCGATTATTTCCTGAACTTTGCCCTTGAGCAGAAAGTTGATCAAGACTGGACGGTGCTGCACCGTCTCGAAAGCGGTTTTTATTTTAAGGTACTCACCGGTAAAAACAGCGGGCCGCTGTATCAGCCGGTAACTTTGATTGATGT
>CAZAHA010000135.1:0-7440 GCA_964484915.1 uncultured Leptospirales bacterium | reverse complement strand
CTCGGTATCGAGTTCTGATATGGAATACGCTGCAGGCGGTTAAGAAGCATATACTGGTCCGATGTCCGTTTCCTGATATTCTGTATCTCCAGGCTTGTTGCGGCAGCTTCACCTTGGAGGATATCCTCGACGTCCATAAGCAGAGATTCAGGCAGTTCGTAGGTACGTACGGGCTGCTGTATGATTGTACGGAGAGGCGGTTCCTGAAACACAGGATTAAACTTGTAGATCAGGCTGTTTATTTCCAGCTGGTGATCTGTGTTGAGTTTCTCGATCCTGTCCTCGTAATAGTTCTGAAGGCGTTTTTGCTGGAGGTTGTGCAGCTCGTCCTTGTTTCCGAGTGCCGTACGGGCTATCTGGCCCTTCGCACCAATCTGATCATTCAGATCCGCAAGTTTCGTCTCCAGCTTGCGGATCTCTGAGTTTATGTCACTGACTCTTGATTCGTACCGCTGTTCGGCATTCTGTACCTGCCGCCGGTAGCGGGAATAGATGTCTGAAAGCTGAGCCTGCTTCTCGGTTTCGGAAATATCCATCGCCTGTATCGCATCTCGTTGGGAGCGGTGTTCATCGCTAAAAAGTTCTACCTGTTCCTTATACTGGCTCTCTTCATCTTTCAGTTCATATTCCAGCTTTTCGATCTCGTTTTCGATATCCTTGGACTCATTAACAAGTTCAAGGAGGCGGACGTCCTCAAAATCGCTGATGTCGATGGTGATCTGCTTTCCTTCACTCTGCAGCCAGCCCGTGTAGATCAGCGAGCCGCCAACCACGAGAACCAAAAATGTGACGACGGAAAGATACAGTATCCAGTTGCGGTTCTTCCGTGTCTTGGCATATTCATCCTCAAGGGAATAGATCGTGTCGATCGCATCCGGATCCTGAAATTCCTGTGGAAGAAACGCCGATTTAGACTGCTCAAGCAGGTCAATATCTATTTGCTTTTCATTGCCCATATGCCGTTCCAGTTACGTGGTGCTTTTTTGGATTGCGTGCGGTCTCTGAAAACCTCGGCAATCGGAAGATTAATCGCGGAAAATTCGCGGTGTGCAGTCGTCCATTTGCCGTCATAGTAGAGTTTCAGCGCACGCGAAAATTTATTCATTTGAGATTTCAGTTCTTTTGTCATGTACTGATCCAGCAGCGGCCAGTATACGGAGCGTCCGATCGTCTTGCCCTTTACCTGTACGGTGTCAATTTCCAGGAAGGTTATGCCGGAGCCGCTTGTGTTGTTCTCGACGTCTTCTTTTATGTAATCGGAACATATAACCGGAACCTTGTATACGCGTGTCAGGCCTTCAAGACGTGAGGCAGAGTTTACACGGTCGCCAATGACCGTGTTAGTCATCCGTACATATGATCCGATGTTCCCGTAAAAAACATCTCCTCCATCGATGCCGACTCCAACCTCCAGCATGACCGCGTTGTAGACGCGCTCTTCCTCGGTTGTCAATCCGCCCTTGCTCCGTATAAGCGCTTCCTTCTTCCTGGTCATCTCAAGCCGCAGAGATTCCGCAACCGCATGAATTTCATATGCCGCCATGACGGCGGAGACGGACTTGTTCTTGTCAGAGATTTCTTCGAGAGTTCCGAACATTGCAAGAAGTGCGTCGCCGATGATTGAGCCGATGGTTCCGTCATACCGGACGATCTCCCGGATGGCGCGATCGTAGTGAAGGTTGATGAGCTTTATGATATCCGTTCCGAGGGTTTCGGTTATGGTTGTGAATCCCTTGATATCGGTAAACAGTATTGCAAGCTCCTTTTGTGTTCCTTCAAGACGGATGTCCTTTTCCTTGTAGGCGCGGTATGCGATATCCTTGTTGGTGAAGCGCTTGAATATCTGAAGGAGGGTCTCGATTGTGGACGAAAGCGAGTTAAACGCCATGCCGAGATAGGTTATGTCGTCGTTCGGTGCGTTTTTCAGCGGGATCAGCTCCAGCTGCTGGTTCTTGATCATTTCCATGATAGAGTTTGATATGATTCCGATAAACCGGAGGAGATAACCGAGTACAAAGATGCCGACAACCGTGAGAACCAGGGTGCTTCCCAGGATGATCAGGCTAATGGTCTGGAAAATATTCCGTGATTCGGCGGTAAATTCACCGTATTCTTCAGCCCGGTAGAAGTACGCGTCCCACTTGTCGTTGTACTTGTAGATGCCAAGGTACTCGTACCCGTCGTTTTCTACGGTTATGAATCCCTGCGCAGCGCCATTTTTGGTTTCGGTATTCAGCCTGTTGAGCACTTCACGGTCAAGTCTGGTCCAGCTTGGTCCCTCCGGTGAGACCTGCACCAGAATCTGGCCGTTCTTGTTGAACATAAGCAGAATGGCAAGATCGTTATCCATCTCGTACAGCGCCTTTTCCCTGATGCTGTTAAAGGCTGCGGTTTCGTTCTGGTTAAACTGGAAAATTTCGTACTGTGTGTTCGCGTATCCGATAATGTCCTTCAGGTCCTTGGCGAGAAGCATTTTCATCAGTTTGATCTGATGGTTGCGGTTATACATAAGGTTAATGTAGTTTGATGTGAAGTTGGAAATGAGAATAAAGAGGACGAAAACGACGATTATCTTGAGTCGGACCGGTATGACCGGCGTACGGTTGACATTTTTAAAGAGTAAACCTTTTGATTTCATTTTCATAATAACATGTTTTAAGAAAAGCAGTATCGCCAGGGCGAATGCGCATCTTTTCAATAGAATAATAACATAAGTGTTGGTAGATTGACTGATATTGACTGTTATGCTATGCCAGCCTGACTAAATATTCAATGCTTTTTTATAAAAAAGAAATAAATATGTTAGCTGTGCGAAAACAGTCAACCGCTGCAGCGAAACAAGGTTGAGTTCAGTAATGAGGCTCGGTCAGCGAGAGGTAATTATTTCGGCATTGACCCGGATTACGTTGTTTGCGGGTTCCTTGCGGAGCGCCTCGTTGATCGCTTCCATGGCCTTTCCGTACTCGCCAAGACGGTAGTGGCACAGCGCAATATTGCTCTGTATTTCGGCCGATGTACTGTTCAGTGCAAACGCTGTAGAGAACGCGGTCACGGCTTCAGAGAAGTTGCCAATCTGGTAGTGGGTTCGTCCAAGACCGTTCCAGCTGGGGTAGGGTTCCGGTTCAATGGTAAGAACGCGCTGATAGTAGTCGAGGGAGCGTTCGTGGTTTCCGTCTTCACGGTTTACAGAACCGAGCACATAGAGCGCCTCAAGGTTGTCCGGATCCTTCTCAAGAATCTGTTCGGCAAAGGACGCTGAGGCTGAGTAGTTTCTCGCCTCAAGATTCATGATGGCGGAGTCAACAAGAGGGTCGATCCTGTCAGGCTCCATCTCCATAATTCTGTTGAAGTGGATCGCTGCCTTTCCGTAATTTCCGAGTTTCCAGTGACAGTGTGCGGCAAGGTACCGCAGGCGGTAATTGTCCGTCCCGGCGATGAAATCATTTTCCACGTGGAGTTCTTCGGCTACGGCATAGATTGAGTCCATGTACCTGCCCTGTGAATAAAGCTCGAGCGCCGTTTGATAATCAGCTGAAAGAGCAGTGGTGGACAGAACAAAGAGGATTATGTACAGAATGGTTTGAATGGTCTTCATTATATTATGTCCTATCGTATAACATCGGCTGCGGTGCTGCTATGTCTTCATATGCGATTCTGTTTACAAAGTTAAATTATAATGAAGGTTTCTTCGGTCGGGTGTGTCAATCAGTTTTTCGGCATGCACTGCGGAACCGCAGCTTCCGTAAAAGGGCTTTACTTTTTTTTCAGGCAAAATAGCGTGGATTGGTTATGAAAAAATTCTACCCGATAAACAAGATCAAAGCCGCCTTAAACATTATTCTGTCGTTGGCCGTTTTGGGCGCCTGTATGGCGATACAGATCCTCGATTCCGGCGCCATGGCGGTACTGGACGTAATCAATTACATCACGATGATACTCGCCTTCTACTTCGCGCTGCTGTTCGGTTTCGATCTCTTTTCGAAAAAAAGCGGCCTAACCGTTGATGATGCCGGAATACACATCAATTACGGATACTTCAAGAACATCATTCTGGAGTGGGAACACGTTACCGGTATTGTACGCGAACGGTTTTTCGTTACCGTGCAGGTTGACGACACCGAACGGTACCTGTCGAAGCTCCCGTTTATTACGCGTATGCTTATCGGTCCGTACAGGAAAAGCTACCATACGATTTTCATCCTGCGGGGGTATATGCTGAATGTAAAGAATGACGAGCTTTTTACCGTCCTTGAGAACGGTAAAAAGCAGAGCGACCGGGGTT
The DNA here is from genome assembly GCA_964484915.1 of uncultured Leptospirales bacterium. Taxonomy (GTDB): domain Bacteria; phylum Spirochaetota; class UBA4802; order UBA4802; family JAFGJZ01; genus CAZAHA01. The sequence goes on along the minus strand of CAZAHA010000135.1, from coordinate 3,158 downwards.
GACACCCCGGAATACCAGGGGATGATCAGGAAATCTCCTTTTTACGGCTGTGAAACGTCATCTGTTCCTGAATCTTCTTCCGCTGACAGCTCGTCCAGTCGACCTTTCAAACGGGCCAACTCATCCTGATACCAGGAAATTCTTTCCCTGATCTGATTCATATCATCTGCGTGATAATCAGGATTTGTCCGCCACTGTTCGTGATAGTATCCGCTATATGGCGGATACGGTGCGCCGAATCTGTAGAAACGGCCCCTTCCCACGCCTCTGCCTGGTCCGAAACCGCGACCACGTCCATAATACGGACGGTTTGCGAAACCTGGAGCCGGATTACCGGTACAGTATCCGTTTGCTCTTCCTGTACGGGGGCCGAGACCTTCGGGCCCTCTTCTGTCTCCATGCGGCATATGCTGCCTCCTTTTATCTGTTAAACATTTTTTGCGTTCATACATAATAACCGGATTAAATGGTATCGACACGTCCCCCTGCGCAGTCCGGACAGAAGCTTTCATGCTCGCGGAAATCATCCAGAAAGCAGTGTGAAATGTCGTGGACAGTCGATTTCCCGCATTCCGGGCAGTTATTCGTCAGTTCTGGAGCAGCACTGAACCTATGGTCGCAGGTACTGCATCGGTAAGCAGATTGGGACAGGTCCACAGCCCCACCCCGTATGAAAATGGGGTGTCCTTCCACAAGCGCTTTAGCGATTGTCTGTCGTGCCCGCTCGTAGATTCTGGTAAAGGTGGACCGTGAAACGTTCATGAGCCCAGCACCTTCAGCATGATCCATGCCGAGATAATCGGCCAGGCGTATCGATTCATACTCCTCAAGGGCAAGGTATACAGGCCTCCTGAGGAGTCCCTGGCCAAATGGATACATTCCGCAAACACCGGGAAGCTGTCCGAGTCGCCGTCTCTTTCTGTGTCGAGGCATCATCTCTCCTTTCTGCGTATATGTTTTCAATATAATGCACATATGCTCATAATGTACATACTTTTTTATCGTGGAACCACAGTTTTTTAATTATTTCCGGCACAAAAAGAATGATATATTTAGAGAACAGGCATGGAAAACCGAATTGTGCACGGTTGATGCGGCTTTTGGTACTGAAAATGGCCTCTAAAAAAAGGTTGAATGATTGATTTTTGGAATCAGTATGACGTCTATGATATATGCTGGACTACGACATACCATAACGAACTCTCTGGCCGACAAGACCGAAACGGAGCATGACATTGAGATTCGGGAGCCGTCAATGTACCGGGTCATCATGCATAACGACCATTATACGACCATGCAGTTCGTTGTTGAGGTCATCATGACGGTTTTTCACAAGTCCGAAGAGGAGGCCAGCCGATTGATGCTCCAGATTCACAATACAGGTTCGGCTGTGTGCGGTGTCTACATACTGGATATTGCGCAGACAAAGGTCAACCATGTCCACATGCTTGCAAAGCGGGAAGGTTTTCCGCTCAAGTGTACGCTGGAAGAGGTGTAAAATGAAGATCCAATATGAACTTGAACTGATATTAAAGTCCGCGTTTCAGGAGGCCGTTCACCGGAAGCATGAGTACCTTTCGCCGGAACATGTACTCTATACGGCGCTTTTCTTCTCAACCGGCGCGCGTCTCATCGAGCTGTGTGGCGGTGATGTCGAGTCGATGAAACTCGACCTGGACGCATACCTGAACGAAAAGATGACGCGTTACGGAGAGGAAACCCAGATTGAGCCTCTTGAGACGGTCGCGTTTCAGAACAGCATGCAGCGCGCGTATCTTCACGTGGAATCTGCGCAGAAGGAAGAGATAGACCTTGGAGATATCCTTGTCTCCATCTATGAAGAGAAGGACAGCTTCGCGTCATATGTGCTTCTGAAACAGGGTATAAGCAGGCTCGACCTTCTGGAAACGATCTCCAATCAGCGGGAGATCCTGGAGCAGGAGCAGGCCGATGCCGTCGAAGAGATTGAAGCCGAGGAAAACAAAAAACGGAAGAAAAAACAGACCGCTCTTGATCTGTATACAGAGAATCTCGTTGAGAAGGCCCGCCGGGGTGACACGGAACCACTGATCGGACGAGAGGACATACTGAAGCGGACGATGCAGGTACTCTGCCGCAGGCTCAAGAACAACCCGATCCACGTCGGTGAACCGGGAGTCGGAAAGACCGCCATAACCGAAGGCCTGGCAGACCTGATCCAGCGAGGGGATGTGCCTGACATCTTGCAGGATGCTTCCATCTATTCACTTGACCTCGGCGGACTCCTTGCAGGTACAAAATTCCGCGGCGATTTTGAGGAGCGGCTGAAGAAGGTGCTCTCCGAGCTGGAGGAGATTGAAAACGTCATCATATTTATCGATGAGATCCATAACCTTGTCGGTGCGGGATCTGTCAGCGGCAGTTCGATGGATGCGTCAAATCTGCTGAAACCCGCGCTGGCGTCAGGCAGGATCCGTTGTATCGGCTCCACGACATATGAGGAGTTCCGCAAATTTTTCGAGAAGGACCGGGCCCTCGCACGCCGGTTTCAGAAGATAACCATCCCCGAACCGACGGAAAGCGAGACTGTCGAAATCCTCAAGGGCGTCAGGGAGCGGTATGAAAAACATCACAACGTAATCTATACCGATTCCGCTCTGGAGGCCGCGGTTGAATTATCCGCAAAGTATCTGCACGAGCGGCACCTTCCGGACAAGGCGATCGACCTCATCGACGAGGCCGGTGCATTCGTGCAGCTTACAGAACGGTCGTTCGAACCAATCGAGATCGACAATGAAGCCATCGAGAAGGTTGTAGCACTCATGACCCGCATACCGGAAGAGCGGCTGAGCGACGGCGAAAGCGGTCAGCTCAAGAACCTCGCATCAACGCTCAAGTCGGTCATCTTTGGTCAGGACCACGCCATCGACGAGATCGTTTCCGCGATCTACCGTTCACGTGCGGGATTTACCGAGGAAACCAAACCCGTTGCGTCGCTTTTATTTGTAGGGCCGACCGGCGTTGGGAAGACCGAGCTTGCGCGGCAGATCGCACAGTCGCTGTCGATAGAGCTCCATCGCTTTGACATGAGCGAGTACCAGGAGAAGCATACGGTCGCCCGGCTTATCGGCGCGCCTCCGGGCTATGTCGGCTATGAGGAGGGCGGCCAGCTCACCGAG
>CAZAHA010000134.1:0-7473 GCA_964484915.1 uncultured Leptospirales bacterium | reverse complement strand
ACCGAAGGTTTCGGCGCGACATTCGCCGGCGAGGAGCAGCCCGATCCTTCCATCTGGAAGACATCCTACGGCGCACGGCTCGGCCTTCTTTTTCCCGTCTTTGAGGGCCACCTGATGTACTATTCGGGGTACAACCACGCCCCAACATATGAGCTTGCGGGAACAGAGGCCAATCCGCGGGTCAAGGCACACTACAACCGATTCGACATGGTCGGAATCGACTTCCTTTCCAGCCTGGTATGGGATATCAACCTGAAGGGCGAGGCGGCGTACTACAACAGCGGAAAACACTTCTACCTGAAAGAGGATGAAGCCGCGTCTGATCTCGCTTCCGGCGGAGACGGTACGGCCGAATCCACAAGCGCCAACTACACCCTCGGGTTCGAAGTGGTAAAGGATTTCACAGGTTCGGCATTTCTTCTCAATATCGAGTTCAACCAGTATATTATTATTGACCACACTTCGGACATGAAGCAGAATCAACTGACGAACAGGATACTGGGCGAGATACAGTACAGGTTTGCCGACAAGAAGGCATATCTGAAAAACGCGACGCTCTACTGCATTGATGAAAGCGACATCGGCGCGCAGTTTGAACTGGGACTCAAACCGGAGAAGAATTACGCGATTAAAAGTGGATACTGGCTCTTCCACGAGATGGACGAAGGCGGATACATGGGCGCCTACAATGACCAGAGTTTCGTTTATATCGGCGGCGACATGCTCTTTTAGGAGGAGATATGAATTGCGACTGCGGCGGTGTCCTTATCAAGGGTAAGAGTGCGTACAGTCTTTCGGAAGAACACTTCACGTTTATACTTGAGGACGTTCCCGCGTACAGATGTGAGCGGTGCAAGAAGGTCCTCTTTGCGGACGAAACCGTGGCGCAGATACAGAAACTGACCAGACGGATTCGGCGCGAATCCAACGAGATCGTGTCTGAATCGTCATCGGCCAACCTTTTTGAATACACATAACGGAGACAGTGAATGAGACTTCGATTTGCTCCCAGTCCTACCGGATTTCTCCACATCGGAAACGCGCGGACTGCCGTCATAAACCATATATTGTCGCAGAAGGAAAACGCGACGCTTGTACTCAGGATAGAGGACACCGACCTCGAACGAAGCAGCGCCCAGTCCGAAGAGAGCATACGTGAAGACCTGAGGTGGTTGGGAATCGAATGGCAGGAGGGGCCCGATACCGGCGGTGCATACGGTCCCTATCGTCAGTCCGAACGCTTCGACATCTACCGGACATATACAGACCGCCTCTTGGAGGATGGCCGCGCCTATCGCTGTTACTGCACGGTGGAAGAGCTTGAAAAGATGAAGCAGAAGGCTCTTGCCGAGGGCAGGAACGAGTTTTACGACGGCAGATGCCGCACCCTCAGCGCCGAAGAAGCCGCAGCGCATGAAGCAGACGGCCGTACCTATACCATACGCTTCCGGGTTCCAGACAACGGGACGATCACGTTAACGGACCTCATCAAGGGTACCGTTACCTTCGAAAGCGCGAATATCGGCGGTGATTTCATCATAGTCCGATCGGACGGTGTCCCTGTCTATAACTACATCGTCGTTATCGATGACTCGCTCATGCAGATTACCCATGTCGTCCGCGGCGAGGACCATCTCTCCAATACGCCCAAACAGCTGCTCATCGCGCAGGCGCTCGGCTTTTCACCGCCCCACTATGCACACATGCCGCTTGTCATGGGAGACGACAGAAAGAAGCTCAGCAAGCGTCACGGAATCACCTCGGTTGCCCTCTACCGCAAGGAAGGGTATCTGCCGGAAGCGCTGTACAACTACATAGCGATGCTCGGATGGTCGCTGGAATCGGGTGACGAGATTGCCGAAAAACGGGATATCAACACACACTTCCGGCTTGACAGGCTCGGCGGCAGCGCGGCGATTTTTGACTTCAAGAAGCTCAAATGGATGAACGGCCTTTATATACGGTCCAAAACGGCGGAAGAACTGTATGATCTTTTCCACCCGTACGCACGTGAGGCAGGATACGATTTCGATTCATACAACAGAAACGACATTCTCACTCTCCTTTCAACACTGAAACGCTACTGCGATCTGTTAGGCGACATCGGAGAGTATCTTCCCGTCTTTCTTGATGATACTGTACAGTACCCGGACGACGTTCGTAAAACAATACAGTCGGATGACGGCAGAGCCGTCGTACGGGCCGCACTGTCGCTGTTCGGCACCGTCCTGACGCCGGAGAACTTCTCCCAGGACGCTGTAAACCGTATCAGTGAAAAGACCGGCCTCAAGGGAAAATCCCTCTTCATGTCAAGCAGGGCAGTCATTACCGGCAGACTTCACGGCCCAGACCTTGCCGAGATGATGCAGGCGATGGGATACGACCGGTGCGTATCGAGAATACGTCAGGCCGATAGCATATCCGGATAGCGTTATGGATGATTTTGTATTAAAAAAAAGCACAAACAGTCTGATGACCGCGCTTGCGACATACGGCGTTTCCAACTTCTCGCGTATAAAAGAAGTTAACAACAAGCCGGTATCCTTCTTCAATATGGATGATGGCACATACGGCGTACTCAGCCACTATTCTTCACGGTTTGCTGACCTTCGGCCGGGTACGATATCAACCGTTGATATTGCATATCATGTTTTTGCAATAGCCAACGCGCAGATACTGAGCTCGGGTACAAGCAGCATGTACGCTTTCTTTTCCATAGGAATCCCGGATGATGAATTTGACGACTTCATCATGAAATCGCAGGAAGGAATCAAGATAGCAGCGTCGCTTTCCGGCACGTTGCTGATCGGAGGAGATGTTTACACCTCACACGAACCGGAGATTGATGTACTGTTATGCGGCATCATAGACAAGAAAACTCATCTGTCAAAAAAATCTGTCAAGGGCGGATACAACATCTATGTCTCAGGCCATCCGGGAGACGAATACGCCGGAAGGGAAATACTGAACGGCAGCGGTGCCCGTCTGCAGTATGAACGGACGCTGGTAAACCGGTACCTGAAACCGACGATGTACAATTCGTCAATCCTGAACATCATGGACGAACTGAAGCCGGTGTTTATTTCCACATGCGCCGCGTCTGTTCTTGAGACGCTGATACAACTGTGTACCAACCAGACGCGCGGCTTTACGATAAACTATCACCAATTTCCGGTATCTGCCGAGATGCTGCAGTTTTTTAACAACGACAGAAAAGCCGCGTTTACATACGCGCTGACAAAACCCTGCGAAAGCGAGCTGTTGATTATTACGAACAAGTCGTGCTACACCTCAGAGTATATAGACGATGCGTATATATCCTGTATTGGAAAAATAACAGACTCTGGACACTTTATTGGAACACATAATGCCGAGATACCGTTTAATCCCAAGAAAACCGAAACTATTACTTTTTAACATTGCCGTCCTCGCCATAGCGCTGCAGAGTTTTTCGCTGTTCGGCGGAACGGTTCCATTTGGGTCATGGCGTTATACGATTTACCAGGACACAAGGGAGGTCGGCAACGCCGTAATCAGACGGAGCATGAAGATGCGAAAGATCCATACGTCTTCTGAGATTTCTTTTTTTCTTGCAGATACCTTTACTGTCTCGCGCGAAACGATAGTTGAGGAAGGCAATTTTACACCCGTATCATATTCATCGGAGAGTACATTCGTCACCATGGACACGGTCAAGCGCATTACCATGAGCGCCCGCGTGGAGGATGACAGGCTGCACGTCTCGGACGGCAGCAGAACGCTTACGTTTAACATTACCAAAGACCTCAACTTCGGCAGCAACATCCTTATCGCCTCTCTTTTAAAAACCGGACTGAAAGTGGAATCAAGCGGTATCATCAACATGTACGATCCCTCGGTTTCGCCGACAAAGACGATCCGCACTCACATGACCTGCGGTGACGTGGAGAAGGTACAGGTTGGGAAACATACTGCTCTTTTGCACCGCATCGTTGTCCGCCACAAGAACAAGGTTTTGTATACGATGTTCTGCGACAAATCCGGCATTGTACATAAATATGTCATGAGTCTTGGCGGACGAAAGCTGGAGCTTATCCTCATAGCATATGATTCCTGAACTGTGCATGGCCCCCCTGGCGGAGATCACTACCCCCGCACTTCGAAAGATCGTCCGCTCCTACTCTGCAGAAGTTCATCTCTTCAGCGAAATGCTCTCGGCGGCATCAATTGTTAACGGTGGTTTTCACAACTCATCGCGGAGTACGATGTACGATTTCGATCCGCCGTTTTCATACCAGCTCCTGGGAAACGATCCTGCCGTTATGGCAGAAGCGGTCCGGATACTGTCCGCCGACGCTGACGTTTCTGTTGATATTAATTTTGGGTGTTCGGCACCAGATATCCGCAGGAGAGGACAAGGCGCCGCACTTTTAACCGACATCACGCTCGCGTCAAGGATCGTTTCGGCATGCCGTGCTGTAACGTGTGGCATGCTCTCCGTCAAGGTAAGGGCCGGCTACGAACAGATAGATCCACACATGCTTCGATCGTTCGCACAAATGGCAGAAGATGAAGGAGTAGACTTCATCACGGTTCATCCTCGTTGTGCGAAACAGCGCTTCGCGCGGAAGGCTGACTGGTCCGTCATACAGTGTCTGACCGAAGAAACCGCCCTGCCGGTAATCGGAAACGGCGACATATCCGACGAGCGGGATGCTTGCGCAAAGAAAAGAGAATCCGGATGTCACGGTATAATGATCGGACGGGCGGCGGTCGCCTCCCCATGGATCTTCAACAGTTACACCCGGATGGTTTCCGGCAATTCAGATCAGCTGACTATTGACCTGGAGCGCATTTCATCAAGCTTCATCACCAATCTTTTGGAATACGTTCCGCCGGTCTTTTACCGGACACGCGCCCACCGGTTTTACGGTTTTTTTTGCAGTAATTTCACCTACACGCATGAACTGTTCTCGAAGATCCGCCGTACCGATGACCCCAAAATGATGCACGCCCTCATATCGGACTACCTATTACGGAATCCCGACGAACGGACTGTAATCTGCTGAAAGCCGTACAATACATCTCTTCATGAATCACCATTGACGACAGAATACTTTAATTATTTACAGTCTCCTGAAAAACTACAGGAAGCAGTTTTTCAGGAGACTGTAAGAAATTCTCGATATTTGTTGATACACAACGAATCTCTGTATATTGTGTGGATGTGATGTCGTACCATCTGTACGGCACGCATGCCATGACGGCACTTGCCGGCGCCAGACTTTGGAAACCTTGAACGCACACAGACGTATTCCGATATACTGAAACGACAAGACAATGGAGGTAGATTATGCCAGAGAAAGCGCTCATTATCGTAGACATGCAATATGACTTCCTTCCCGGCGGCTCCCTCGCAGTCGAAAGCGGGGACACAATAATCGGCGCCATCAATACAATGATGAAATCCTTTGAACTGAATATCGCAACTCAGGATTGGCATCCAAAGAACCATGTGTCGTTTGCCTCGTCACATCCAGGATTATCCCAGATGGACACGATCGAACATCAGGGATCCGAGCAGGTCCTCTGGCCCGACCATTGCGTTCAGGGAACTCGGGGAGCAATGCTCCATGAAGATCTTGATCCACGGCCGATCACCCTGGTCGTCCGTAAGGGATTCAGATCAAACCTCGACAGCTACTCCGCCTTCTTCGAGAACGACCGCACAACACCGACCGGTCTGGAAGGATATCTCAACACGCTCGGTGTACGCGACCTATATGTCTGCGGCCTTGCAACCGATTACTGCGTCTTCTTTTCGGCAGAGGACGCGAAAAGGATCGGCTACAACGTACATCTGGTAACCGATGCGACACGGGGAGTCGGTTTTCCGGAAGGCAGCGTCGAGCGTGCACTCGCGCAACTCAAGAAGACAGGCGTACACATGATCGACTCCCACGAGGTAACCGGATGAATAAAGCTCTTCTGACCGATTTTTACGAACTGACGATGATGCAGGGATATTTTTATCATGATCATAATCCCATGGTCGTATACGACATGTTCTTCCGCACACCGCCGTTTAACTCGGGATTCACCGTCTTCGCCGGTCTGGAAGATATCCTGCGTTCGCTGGAGGACCTTGCCTTTGATGGGGAGGATATCGCGTATCTCGAATCCGAAGGGACGTTCAAGAAGGAGTTCCTGGAGTACCTGAAAACGTTTCGCTTTTCCGGCAATATATACTCTGTCCCCGAGGGAACTGTTGTCTTTCCGAACGAACCGATAGTTAAAGTTCATGCTCCGCTAATCGAAGCACAGCTTGTGGAGAGTCTGCTGTTAAACATCATTAACTTTCAGACTCTGATCGCAACCAAGACCGCACGTATCTTTCTTGCCGCAAACAAGGGAAAGCTGCTGGAATTCGGACTCCGCCGCGCACAGGGAATAGACGGCGCAATATCTGCATCCCGCGCTGCCTATATCGGCGGCGCGGGATCCACATCCAACACGATGGCGGGCAAGATGTTCGGCATACCGGTAAGCGGTACCATGGCCCACTCCTGGGTCATGTCGTATGACTCGGAGAAGGAGTCCTTTTTAAAATACGCCGAGCTGTATCCGGACAGTTCAATCTTTCTTATCGACACCTATGACAGCCTCGGTTGCGGCATCGAAAACGCCATCGCAGCCGGCAAGTACCTTCAGTCACGCGGCAAGAGTTTCGGTATCCGGCTCGACTCGGGTGATCTGCAGTATTTAAGCGAGAAATGCCGTCAGCGCCTTGACGATGCAGGATTCCCCGACGCCAAGATCGCCGTGTCAAATGAACTCAATGAGGAGATCATCCATCAGCTCGTCACCTCCGGTGCTCCGATAGACCTCTGGGGAGTAGGAACACACATGGTTACAGGGGGCTCGCAGAGTTCCCTCACCGGCGTGTATAAACTTGCCGCAAGGGAAAGAAACAATACAATGCATCCCGTCATCAAGGTATCGAACCATCCCGAGAAGACAACAAACCCGGCAGACAAGCGGCTCATCCGCTTTCATGACTCAGCCGGATGTCCGCTTGCAGACCTCATGTGCCTCTACGACGAGGTGCTGCCGGAACAGAACGAACCTGTCATGATCTATCATCCCATGTATGAACAGTCCAAATACCTCATGAAGGAGTATGATTATTTTGAGGACATCCTGAACATAGTCATGAAGGACGGAAAAATAACTGCGGATCTGCCGTCACTGCCAGACATTCGCAAACGGACTATAGAGAACCTCTCTCTGCTGGACAGCACATATACCAGACTCATAAATCCTCACCTTTACAAGGTTTCAATCTCCGGTAAACTCCGCAATTTAAAAAATGACATGATTAACCATTACACAATTAATACGCACTGACAACGATTCCTTCAACCAATAATCTAACAGTCTCCTGAAAAACAGGAAACTGTTAAGCGATACATGGACGTATCGCCATTTTTCGAG
>CAZAHA010000133.1:0-7518 GCA_964484915.1 uncultured Leptospirales bacterium | reverse complement strand
CTGCGGATCAGGAAGAAAGTGTACGGTAGTACCTGTCTTGGAACTGCTTCCAAGCTTTTTCATGTCATAGTCGGGAACGCCTCTGGTATATGACTGCTTATACTTCTGACCGTTCCGGCAAACCTCTACATGGGTCCATTCTGAAAGGGCATTTACGCACGACATACCGACACCGTGCAGACCTCCGGAGACCTTATAGCTTGAATTGTCAAATTTTCCACCAGCGTGGAGTTTCGTCAGAACGATCTCCATGGCCGGCCGCTTGTAAACCGAGTGCGGCTCTACCGGAATGCCCCGGCCGTTGTCCGTTACGACAACCGAATTATCTTTTTTTATGGTCACGGTTATCGTATCGCAGTACCCCGCGAGTGCCTCATCTATGGAGTTATCAACAATCTCATACACAAGATGGTGCAGACCGTAAAAATCTGTTGATCCTATATACATCGCCGGACGTTTCCGTACGGCTTCGAGTCCTTCCAGTACCTGTATGCTATCCGCACTATAACTGTTAGACATTATGGTCTCCTTTTCCAAAGAAAGTCTGTATCAATAAACGCCTCCCGTTCAATCAGCGTCGCCGAGCTGACCGGACTCGTAATTACCTCGTCATCAGAATCTATGATGACCGATCGTGCCGATTGATCTATCTCGTCTTTATACTCATCATTCATGTCAGAAATCTCTATCGTTTCCCGGTTGAAGATTCCGATGATGTTGCGCCGTGACATTATCTTCCGGCCGCCAATATGAAAATACATATTTATACCACACTACTGATTTTTATTTCCTGATACTTTGATGATCCGGACATCACGGATTTCAACACCGAAGAGCATCCTGACCTTATCAACAATCATCCCCTTGATCATGATGATATCGTTGGAGAAAACCGGATGATCCGATTCTATATACAGCGTCTCCTGCTCTATCCTGACCGGCTTCGTATGAACGGAGAGAATCGGACCGGCAATACCTTCCCACTCTGCAAGCAGTGCCTCAAGTGAAAACGACTGCTCCAGTCTGAAAAGTGTTATAAACTCATCGACAACATCCGCAATAGGACTTGTTCGCCCATCCCGTTTCTCTTTGTATCTGAATCGCATATTACTCCAGTTGATGAACCGTACCTGACGCCGTAAAATCGCTGTCCAGTAGATCGGTATCAACAACGGTCAACAGTATCTGATTCCGGGATCCCAACAATTGTAGAAGATTATGTCTCCGTTTTTTGTCAAGCTCAGAAAATATATCGTCAAGACATAATATGCATCGCTTCCCGGAAGCGGTTTCCGTTATGTCCCGTTCAGCCAGTTTAAACGACAGTGCCATCAGCCGTTTCTGTCCCTGTGAGGCCGTTTCCCTGAAAGGTCTCTCGTCAAGTCGGATATCATAACTGTCTCGGTGCGGACCGCATGTACTCGTCTTGAAGATGATATCTCTTTGACGATTCTTCCCAACCTTGTGCAGGATATCATCCCGTTCGGTTACGCCCAGACAGTTTTCATACCGTATATACAGTTGATGCGCCTCACCCGAGAGAACCGAATAATAGTACTCCGCTATATCCGTAAACGATGCAAAGAAGGCGCTGCGCATCCGTGTCAGATGAGATGCCTTTTCCGCAAACAGCTCATCCCACGCAGAAAGATCATCAGACACGCGTCCGTCATGCACGTGCTTGAGTATATGGTTTCTGTTCTTCAGCACGCGTCTGTACTCGGACAGGTACTGCAGGTATGATGCATCATACTTTGATATAACAGAGTCGGTATACTTCCGCTTGCTGTCCGGATCTCCGTCAACGAGAAAGAGGTCGTCCGGCGCCGCAATAACCAGAAGCAGCTGCCCGTAATACCGGGAAAATGTCTCGATTTCGGTTCCGTCAATCTTGCAGCGCCGCCGCGTTTTGGATATGGCTGAATAGCCTATCTCAAAGAGTCTCTCCTCTCCGTCATCATCGACCTGACACTGCAGGTAGTACCCGTCCGTTCCATACTTCGTCAGGATAGTGTCACCGGCTTTCCGGAATGACTTTATGTTGGACAGCACCGAAAGTGCTTCAACAATATTCGTCTTTCCTGTGCCATTATCACCGCAGATGACATTGATGCTATCAGAAAACCTGAACACGGCATTGTCATAATTCCGAAACTGTTTCAGGCGGATAGACCGTACAACCATTCTATTCGGCGGTTTTCAGCTGAATGGGCATGATAACTGAAATATAATTATCAACGTCTTCCGGTACAATCATGACAGGACTCAGCTGCCCGGTAATGTTCATCTTGAGGGCGTACGAATCAATTTCTTTGAGTACGTCCATAAGGTACTGAGCATTGATGCCTATTGTCAGTGACTCGTCAACATTCCGTTCTATGATGACCTCTTCGTTTGCTTCACCGAACTCAGGTGTCCGCGATCCGATAACGAGAATGTTGTTTCTAAACTCCATGGTAACCTTGTAGGTCGGTTCCTTCGTAAATACCATGACCCGTTTGAGAGATTCAATGCATTTTTTTGTATCGATAACAGCAGTGTCTATAAAGTTCTTCGGACTGACCTTCTCAAAGTCGGGAAATGTTCCGTCGATAAGACGGGATATGATTGTCGTACTGCCGATCCTGAACATACACTGGGACCCGGTTATGGAGCATTCAAACAGTCCGGTATCCAGCAGCTTATAGATTTCGTTTACCGTTTTCAGAGGAATCACAACCCCGTCAGAAAGTTCCGCAGAATTTTCAACGGTTTCATGAATATAGGAAAGACGGCGCGAATCTGACGTTACAAGCGCCAGCTGATCGTTCTCTCGGGAAAGAATATACAGTCCGTTGAAGACCGGTTTTACAGAATCATGCGACGCGGAAAAGATGACCTTCTTGATCATGCGCTTAAATTGAGCCTGACTGATGGATACTGGATTATCAAACGTCCCGTATTCCAATTCAGGAAACTCACTGCCGTCGGTAGTCACCAGCTTGTAGTTTCCCTTCACCTGAAGAGACGTGACGGACATCATATTTTCGGTCAATGATATGGTCACATTTCCATCAGGAAGTTCTCTCAGTATCTGTGTCAGTTTCTTTCCGTCACAGGTAAAGATAAACTCCTCATCGGCTTCACACTCTACTACAGTTTTTATCGAAATGTCGTTATCGGTGGACGCGATCTCTATATAATCAGGGGATACGGAAAAGAGACAATTATCAATGACCTGATTGATCGATTTCCCCTGGATAATGGAATCTGCAATAATGACAGCATTCTGCAGCGCACTCTTCTCTGCGGTTATTAACATAATTTCTCACTCCTGTTATTAATATTAATTAATAATTAATATTAATAAATATTGTAGTAGTAGTAATAGGGACTGTGAATAAGTGCATAATTGTCGCAACTCCTGGAAATATCAGATAAAAGCCGTACCCGTAAGTTGTTGATTACTTTTGACAATCGTGTTAGCAACTCTCATGTTATCAACATATCCTCCGAAGAGACGAGCGATTGTTGATAACACAGCACACAGACACAACAATTCACAACGGAACCGGGTACTTATTAACAGGTATTAACTCTTTAATTCTGATATTATATCGTCGATCAGCTCCTTGAACTGTTCGTCTTCCTCAATAGATCTTTGAATGTTATTTCTTGCATTGATGACGGTTGAATGGTCACGCTTTCCGATCTCTTTACCTATTTCGGATGTCGTCATGTGCGTCAGCTGTGTGCACAGATACATGCTCAAAAATCTTGGCTGTATGATACTCGCGTGACGGCTTTTCGATTTGATGTTGTCAACGGATACACCGTATTTTTCGGCAACCTTAACGAGGATCTCGTCAAGCGTCAGTTCCTTGTTTTTCTGTTCCTCAAAAAGAGGTTTTACGTACTGTTTGACCACATCCAGCGTGATGTCCATCTTTTTGATCGTTGATACCGCGTGAAGCTTGTTCAATGCGGATTCAAGAAGACGGATGTTGGACTTTATCCGCTTAGCAAGATAATAGACTATTTCGTCCTCAAGATCCAGCCCGATAACCTGGGCCTTGTTTCGCAGGATGGCCTCACGTGTCTCAAGGTTAGGCGCCTTGATGTCGGCAAGCAGTCCGCCTTCGAAACGGGTCCTCAGTCTGTCGGTAAGAGCAGAGAGTTCGCGCGGAGGACGGTCACTTGTGAGGACGATTTGCTTCTTGTTTACATGCAGATCATTGAAAGTATGGAAAAATTCTGTCTGGGTCTGTTCCTTATCCGCAAAAAACTGTATGTCGTCAATCATCAGTACATCGACGTTCCGGTACTTGATCTTCAGGCTCTGTGTGGTGTTCGACAGGATAGCCTGGATAAACTCGCTCATGAACTGTTCACTGGTAACGTAGAGTATGTTCAGATACGGTTTTTCCGAGATGATCGCATTGCCGATGGCCTGCAGCAGGTGGGTCTTTCCAAGACCCGAATCACCGTAGATGAAGAGCGGATTATACTGCCCGGCCGGATTCTTTGATATAGATTCGGCTGCCGCATGCGCGAGTTCGTTGTTGGGTCCGATGATGAACGTATCGAACGTGTAGTTTGGATTGAAAACATACTTGTTCCCGTTCTCAAAAATCGTACTCTGGACGATACGCGTATTTTCCAGGATATTCGGTTCAGACGGTCTCTTCACATCTTCCTTCGGTGAGTCCTTGAGATCGATCTCCGTATAGTATTCACACGAGATATTTTTGCCAGAAACTTCATGAAGGGTGTCGAGTATAACTGAATGATATGTCTTGTTTATGTGCTCTTTTGCGGTTTCGTCCGGAACAAGTATCGAAAGGGTGTCTGATTGAAGCTTGAACTGGCGTGTATCCTGCAGCCAGTTCAGGAATGACTGTTTATTTATTTTTGTCTGTAATGAATCGAGTACCTGGTCCCAAAGATTTTCGTAAGTATTCAACATAGCATCCCCAAAACTGTTAACAAATGTGAAAAAGTGTTATTAAATATCAGTATTATCGTGAAGAATGATAAGAACAGAAATAACGCGCTTGCGATTAGACATTGATAACAAGCATATTTTTTTGGGCCGATATTTGGCAACAAATTAATAACCGCCAAAAATACGAAAAAAATAAATTAATAACAATTGTGGATAAGCTGTTAATAAGTTGTGTCTTTCCGGTGAACAGCGGACAATAACCGTTTTGCAGACTGTTAAGAAATGTCGATAGAATGTGGCTAACGAAAAAATGCATTATTGTGATATATGCATATTTATTAACAATT
Organism: uncultured Leptospirales bacterium; assembly: GCA_964484915.1. GTDB lineage: Bacteria > Spirochaetota > UBA4802 > UBA4802 > JAFGJZ01 > CAZAHA01. Next base: position 2,247 of record CAZAHA010000133.1, on the reverse strand, counting down.
GTGAATAATATTCTTGATAGTTATTATCGCACTGTTATCAGTTGTTTAAAAAAAGGAGATACCGATGGGACAGATTATTGCAGATATAAAGAGAAACGAACGGGAGATCATACGAATCGAAGTGTCGGAATTCAAGGGCAAAGAGCTCATAAACCTGCGACAATGGTATTATCACGTTGAAGGAGAATACCGTCCAACGCAGAAGGGTGTCGCGCTTGATATTACAAAGTACGATGAACTGAAGGATGCAATAGACAAGATAGGTCAATATATACGAGACAGAGAAAGTAAGGAATCCTAAAATTTGATAAAGAGAAAAGATATATCGTCATAGCGAAGCTTCCGGTTCGAATGAGCCATAACATCCTCGTACAATGCCCGGCAGAAGGATTCTCCGGGCATGGTATGGTTTTCTAGAAGAAACGACCGCAGTCCCTTTTCACCGTACTCTTCCTTAGTCTTGTTTTTTATTTCGCTCAAACCGTCGGTATACATCAGCAGACAGTCGCCCTCATCTATTCTGACCGCCTTCTGGTCATAGATGCACGACTCCTGGATTCCAAGAAAGAATCCCTTCTCTGTATTGAGCGAATAAACTCTTTGTGAAGATTTTTTGTACAAAAGCGGCAGCATATGTCCGGCGTTCGAAAAACTGAGGAGGCCGCTTTCAGGATTATAAATACAGTAAAATGACGTTATATACTGGTCGCTGGTTAGAGAACCGAATATCTCCCTGTTGACGCGTGTGAATAACTTCTTTGTTGAAGTATACCGTCCGGCGTAGACAGAAAAGAGCATCTTGGTCATGGTAACGATAAGCGCCGCGGGAATGCCATGTCCTGTAACATCTGCAATAAGAAAACCGATAGCGCCATTTGGAAGCTCGTAGCAGTCATAGAAATCACCGCCGATATCCTCCATGGGCAGATAGAAGCCGTATACCTGCGGATACTGTATGTGTGAAAAGTCATGCGGAATGATCTGGTTCTGGACCCGCTTTGCTACTTCGAGTTCCTTCTCTATGATTTTGTTTTTTTCATAGAGAAGGTCGTGCATTTTTTTCAGTCTGAGAAGCGAAAAAACACGGGCAACGAGTTCCCGCTGGTCGATCGGTTTTTTGATAAAGTCGTCTGCACCCACGTTCAGGCTTGTTACCTTTATGTTCTGGTCGTCGGTGCCAGTCATCAGAATAATGGGAACGAAATCATCGGTTTTGAGTTGTTTGATCTCCTTGATAAGGGTGATGCCGTCCATAACCGGCATCACGGTATCGGTTATGATCAGGTCGAACGTGTTTTCCTTTACCTTTATCAGTGCCTCCTGACCGTTGCAGGCGGTGATGATTTTCATGTTAATCTGCTGAAGTGTTTTCAGAATGACGGCCCTGTTGAACTTGCTGTCATCGACGACAAGAATTGATGCTTTCTGATGTATAAACATGATGCTCCGGTTTTCGTATTGTGGGAATCTCTAATAATTAAAGGTTCTTGTATCAGAGAGACGGTAATATAACTATATCACACCAGGTGACATTTATAAACGGTTACAGTCAAAATACGGCTGAATAGTAATCTATCTGCAGCGCATGGACGTAATGAATATCCTTGGACTTGACAATATCCGGCACACAGCACGGTATATGAAGCTGCTTTACGAAGTCAAGCAAACCGCTTAAAAGTTTGATACGGTTCCTGTTGTAGTGAAGATTGTAGAACATGTATCTGGTAAAGAGGATTATCGAAAAGTCAACGGCAGAGAGGATTTTCAGAAGATCCTGGCTAATGTAGCAGTTACTGATACCAAGCTGAAAACCGAACTTGTTTCGGACGGCAATGATGTGCTCCAGGTTCTGCACGCAATACTGTTCGGTGAAAAGGACGATAACGGAGTCTAGATCAGCTATGTCCGACAGAACAGTAAAAAAACCGTCGATATCATATGATTCAAAAAAGGGTACAAGCATGGTTCCGGTTTCACTAAGGGACGTGATCGTAGTGAGAATGTCCCGTACCTCTTTTTCGGATAATGTCTTTTGGGCAAGATACAGGTCAAGTTCGGGAATAAAGATTGATGCATCATAAGGAGCAGGTATAGTATACGCTGATTTTCCGCTGAGCGCGTTGTGGACAGTATTTGACGTATAGTTGTCCCTGACAAATGAGACTGGATTATCAGCAGGTATCTCTTTGATGGAAAATGTTGTCCGTTCACGTGCAATAATCGACAACTCGTGCTGAATATGCTTCC
>CAZAHA010000132.1:0-7709 GCA_964484915.1 uncultured Leptospirales bacterium | reverse complement strand
CGGCAGCTTCCGCGCGCTTTTCTGGATCCTGTTCTTTTTCTCCGCCCTCGTGTTGTCCCTTGTGCTGCACGCACTGTCGGTTTTCATGTACAAGTCTGTTTCATTGGAAAAGATGCTGTACGTTATCGCCGTCCTTGGTGCCGTTACCATCGTCCAGCTTCTTGTTGAATATATCAATTATCTCTGTCTCAAGGCGATTACCCAGAAAAAGAGAATGGAAAGCGAACGTTATTCGCGGGTTCAGCTGGATCTGGCCGAAAAAATTCAGCGGTCGCTCATTCCATCGGAGGATCTCACCTGTCCCGAATACGATGTCTCGTTTTATTACAAGGCGGCCTACGGCGTGGGCGGCGACTATCTCGATTACTTCATGATAGACGATGACAGAATCGGTCTTGTTCTGTGCGACGTCGCGGGCAAAGGTGTTCCAGCCGCGCTCATGATGGTCAGTGTCCGCACCGTTATCCGGAGCATGATAGGCGAGGGTATTGACGACCCCGAACACATGATCGACATACTTCACAGCATGATACGGAGCGACTACGGGGAGGACTTCTTTCTGACGCTTGCCTTTATCATCTACAACAAGAAGACAAGCACCATACGGTTTTACAACGCGGGACACAGTCCGTTTATTTATTTTTCACAGATCGACAACAATATACGGCAGGCCGAGCTGGAGGCCTATCCGATTGGCATGTTCGAGGAGCGGCGGAAGAACCGCTTTATCAGTGAAAAGCTGTATGAAGGCGATATCGTCCTCCTCTTTTCCGACGGCCTGACCGACAGGATAAACCAGTACAGCTCGGTCAACGCCCGCTCTCTCCTGTTTGAAGAGATCATACGACGGTCCAGCCAGAGCGCAGCCGAGATCAAACAGGCCCTGATAGACAAGTTTATCACCGGATTCGAGCCCGACGGCACGAAGGACGACATATCCCTGATTATTTTCAAGGTCAAGCGCCGTGCCGACAGCTGAACTGAGGCTCGAACCGTCCTATACAAGGAAAGAGCTGACTGATTCGCTTTGCCGTGCAAGCGGCCTTTCCCGTCCCCATTACCGTATACTCTCCAAGAGCCTCGATGCACGGAATCGGAAGTTCATACACTATCTTGTGAGGGTCGAGTACGATGCCGTTCCGCTTCCGGAACGCGCGTCCTGTACCATACCCCGTCTGTCCAGACCGCCGTCGGTTACCGTTGTCGGAATGGGGCCGGCCGGGTACTTCGCCGCGCTGTGCTGCGCGATGGCGGGTTGTTCCGTTACGGTGCTGGAGCAGGGGAAGGAGGTCTCCGCACGAGAGAAGGACATAGCTTCGCTGGAGGAGACTGGATTACTCGATCCGTACTCCAACTATCTCTACGGAGAGGGCGGAGCGGGGACCTTTTCCGACGGTAAATTGACCTCCCGTACAAAGTCTATCCGTCCGGAGCGCGACTTTATTTACCGCGTCTATGTCGACGCAGGGGCGCCGGAGGAGATCGTTTATCTGTCACGGCCGCATGTGGGAAGTGATATCCTCCGCCTGATGATGCCGAAACTTCGCAACAGGCTTCTTTCATACGGGGCAACGATCCATTTCGGCACACAGTGCACCGGTTTCAGTGACGAAGGTACGGTCATTACATCTAACGGAGATTTCACTACGGACTATATTGTTTTCGCACCGGGTCACTCGTCATACGATACATACCGCATGCTGATCCGGTCCGGTGTGTCGTTCTCCTCCAAGGAATGCGCAATCGGTGTCAGGGTGGAACATCCCCAGGCGGTCATAAACCGTGCGCAGTGGGGACGGGAGCAGGTTTTTGGACTTACTGCGGCCGAGTACCAGTTATCGTACAACGACGGTGACGACAGGGTCTACTCATTCTGCATGTGCCCGGGAGGTGAGATCGTTCCCGCCGCGCGGACGCCGTACCACACCGGCGTCAACGGAGCCTCACGATATGCACGTTCCGGAAATTTTGCGAATGCCGCAATTGTCAGCTCATTCAATATGGACAGACACCGCGGCAAAAGGACCGATCCCCTCGAAACGCTTGACTATTTTGAGCTGCTTCAGCACAGTTTATACGAACGCTCCGGTTCGCTTGCGATGCCGGCTAACACAATTGAGGCGTTCATCAGAAAGCGCACAGCCTCCGCTTTGCCGTATGCGACCTATCCGTGTTCGGTCTATACGGACAGCTTTGACGGCCTGCTCGACGAGGGTACGTGCGGCGCGCTTCGCCGGGCGATGCGATACTTTTCGAAAAAAATGAAGGGATTCGGCACGGGAACACTCGTCGGTACCGAACTGACGAGTTCCGCGCCGGTGCAGGTTTCCCGCGACGTCAACGGTCGTGCGGACGGTTATCAGAACGTGTATGTCTGCGGAGAAGCAGGCGGCTTTGCCGGCGGGATCATCAGCTCTGCGGCGGACGGCATGCGGGCGGCACTTGATATCGTGTCCAGACATGGATGATATGGGCACCGCATACACAAGTGCTGTGTACACGGTGTCTCAGACTGTCAGTTTCCGGCAAGTCCGGATCGCTTCCATATCATCAATCAGGTATCGGATACACAAAAAAATGCAACCGGCGCGCACCATCCGGTATCCTTACATGTATGGCATCCGCAAGGAGCATATTGTAAACAGCATATTACCCAGATAAGGAGTACCTATGGAAACACCATCAACAGCGGTCCAGATCATGGTGATGGTCATACCGATCGTCGGAATACTCATGGGAGGCGCGGTCATAATCCTCTTCATCATATTCTCGTACAGGCAGCGTATGGCAATGATAGAGCGGAACATGATACAGAAGACGCCGCTTGATCTCCGTGAGGCAAGCCTCTTTACGGGAAGCGTCCTTTCGCTTCTGGGTGCGTCGATGACGGTCTTCTTTCTCATTAAGGACGGCTTCTCGTATCCGCTTTTAAGCGGTATCGTGCCGTTTGCCATCGGCGCCGGTCTGCTCTTGTACTGTGTGGTGGCCGGAAGAAAGCTTGCGTCCCGTAATGATAAATGACCAGTCACCAGATGAAAATGTCGTGGAAGCGGTTCTGACAGGCGACCGGGATGCGTTCGGGATCATTGTCGATCGATACAAGGACAGGCTCTACTCGATTGGCTACCGTTTCTTTTATAATGCCGATGACTCAAACGATTTCTGTCAGGAGGTGCTGATCCGTGTCTATGAGAAGCTGGACACATACAGTTTTCACGCGCCGTTTCGGTACTGGATCGGAAAAATCGCTTATAATCACGGTATTAACAAAAAGAAAAGGAAGGGCAACAGGTTCGATACGCATGAGTCTATTGAGACCGAGTCTGGTGAACGGCTCCATGAGCCGGTGGAAAAGGAAGAGATAATCTCCCTTCTGACTAAAGCAGTTAATTCTCTACCGTCCGAGTACCGAATCTGTATCGATCTGTATTATTTCTGGGGAATGCCGTTCAGAAATATCTCGGCGATAACGGACTTTCCCGTCAACACCATAAAATCGTATGTGCACCGGGCGCGCTCTCTTTTACGGGACAGCCTGCGGGGCACGATTGCGGAGGAGTATCATGATCTGTAAGAAATATCAGGACCCAAACGGCAGCCAGTCGTTCATCGACAGAATCCATCTTGTATTCTGTCCCCGGTGCGCCCGTTCTGTCCGGGCGGAGAAAAAGCTGCTTGAAAAGACGATCTCGTCATCGCCCTACAGGACGTCCGTGCAGAAGGATGTCTTCATGAAACGTATACCGCACTGGAACCATCGGAAACCGCAGCAAAGCGTATCAGACGTGACCTGGCTCTTTTGCGGAATTTTTCTGCTTTCGGGGGGGATCATACTGCCGTTTTCAGGGGGGTACGATTGGGCGCAGATCATGTTCGGTTCCCGGTATGAAATCGTCACCTTTATGACATTTGGTATACTTATTACTGTATATGCAGTGCTGTTTGTCATATCACACTACAGTGTTTTTTCACATATTTTCTTCCGACACCGTCACGAAAACGGCGATTAAGTACAGGTGCAGTCCTTTCCCCACTGCTCCCGGCTACCCTTCTTTTTTCCATGCGTTATTCAAGTATGAAGATGACGTGTAAAATTTCTTTATTTTAAAAAGATATACAAAAAAATTTGTCTTTCACGCCGTTTCGCGTTACGTTCATGTACATAACACTTCAATATACACAGAAAAATGGGGAGCGTACAATGAAATGGTTTAATAATCTCAAGGTGGCCTGGAAGGTTCTTGTTGCATCTTTGGTTTTCATCTCACTGATCCTTGTTATCAGTTTTCAGGGATACAATTCGCTCTTAAGTTCCACCAGGGACTTCGACGCATTCTATGCGAACCGCTTTGTCGCGGCAAACCAGCTAAACGCTATAGCACGGCGGGTGCTGCAGATCCGGGTCAACATGCTGCAGGAACAGCTGGCAGCGGAAGCGGGCGACTGGGAGGAGGTCGACAGACGTTTTCAAGAGTCGGCTGAACTTACCGAACAATACCAGGATATCTGGGAGAAGTATCTTTCTACCCGGCTGACAGACCGCGAGGCCGAACTTGCCGAAACGTTCGGTGACCAGCTCAAGCAGGATGTGGACATACGGACCCGGTACAAGGATGCCCTAAACGACAGGGATATCGAGGGGAGTACACGGTTCATAGATCAGTGGCTTGTTGAGTTTGAAGTGCTGCAGGAAAACCTCGTCAAGCTGATTGACTTGCAGGAGAATGTCGGGCAGCAGCTCATGGACGAGCAGGATATGACCTTCCGTGCCACACAGATACTGATCGTCATCGTTCTTGCCCTTTCCATCCTTGTAGGCGTCGTCGTTACCCTGATCCTCAGCCGTTCCATATCCAAACCGGTAAACAAGGGGCTTACATTTGCTCAGCTGCTCGCAGACGGCAACTTCACCGAACGGATCGACCTCGACCAGAAAGACGAGCTTGGCATGCTTGGAAACTCGCTCAATTCAGCGGCCGATGACCTCGAAATGACCATTTCCGACATCATGATCGGCACACAAAACCTCGTGCAGGCCATACAGGAGATCTCTTCCGGTAACGAGAACCTCTCACAGCGCACATCCGAACAGGCATCGTCGCTTGAGGAGATCGCATCGACCATTGAAGAGAACACGGCGACTATCAACAAGAACGCTGACAACTCCATAGAGGCAAACAAGCTATCCACTAATGCGGCCACCCTTGCCGAGGAGGGAGGAAAGGTCATGGGCGACGCGGTCGGCTCCATCAACGAGATCAACCGGTCCAGCCAGAAGATAGAGGAAATCATATCCGTTATTAATGACATATCGTTTCAGACCAACCTCCTCGCGCTGAATGCCGCTGTCGAGGCCGCCAGAGCGGGAGAACAGGGGCGCGGCTTTGCCGTTGTCGCGGGAGAGGTGCGGAACCTCGCGCAGCGCTCCGGAAACGCGGCCAAGGAGATCTCGGAGCTGATCAAGGACACCATAAACAAGGTCGATCAGGGAACCGAGCTTTCAAACAAGGCGGGAGAGTCCCTCAAGGAGATCATACAGGCCATCAACGAGGTGTCCCGTTTCGTATCTGAGATAGCGAGTGCGTCCGAGGAGCAGAAGCAGGGAACCGAGCAGATTAACAACGCCATAGCTGAACTCGACAGCATGACCCAGCAGAACGCGAGCCTCGTCGAGGAGACGGCGTCAGCGTCAGAGGAGATGTCCAACCAGGCACAGGAACTGCTTGCCCGTATGGAGAAGTTCCAGATCCGCGATGAACTCTACCAGAACATGTACCAGCAGAAGCACAAGGAGATCCACCTGGGAGAGGGGCAGAAGTCAACGGCGCAGAACCGTACCGCCGGCTTGAATACCGGTGGGCAGAAGGGCCAGCAGAAAAGTGCACGACCGCACCAAAAAACCCAGCAGCAATCCGCGCAGCGGAAGGATGAATCGATTGAGCAGATCCTGACAAAAGAGGGATTTGAAGAATTCTAAAAGGTGGCGGATATGAGTACTGAGACAGATCCAGAAATACTGGAAGTATTCCAGACTGAGGCACGCGAAGTCATTGGGAACATTGAGAACGATCTCGTCCAGCTTGAGGAGGCCGAGTCTGAGGAGACGGTAAATTCGCTTTTCCGGTACTTTCACACGTTGAAGGGGAGCAGCGGTATCGCAGGACTCATCAATGTGTCGGACTTTACGCATGAGCTTGAGACGCTGCTTGACAGGGTCCGCTCGGGAGAGCTCCATGTATCGTCGGAGATGATAGACATGCTGCTGGCAAGCGTCGACCTGCTCCGCGTCATGATCTTTGGTGCGGATGACGACGTGGACATCGAGGAAAAAAAGGTGGAGATACTGGACTTCATCACCGGCAGCGCGGTAGAGCAGGCCTCCGAACGGACAACAAGGCATGCCAAGGCAGAACCGGCAGTGCGTTATTACCGGATCACCATACGCTTCCGGGAAGATATCTTCGAATTCGGCATCGATCCGCTGATGATCCTTGAGGATCTTGCCTCCTGTTGCGAGATACTTGAGCTTAAGGTGGACCGATCGCGATTGCCGGACCTTGACGCAATCGATCCGCAGAAGAGTTACCTTGGCTGGCTCTTTGTCGTCAAGACGACAGCGCCGAAAGGCCAGATGGACGGAATATTCCTCTTCGTGAAGGACGACAACGATATCGAGATCGATGACATCTCAGACACCTACACGGAAGATTTTACTAAAAACATAAACGAGGAGAAGCGCCTGGGCGATATCCTCGTCCGACGCGGACTGGTGTCGGATGACGACATCACCAGAATACTCCAGGAGAAGCGCGACGACGAGAAACTCGGCACAGTCCTTGTCCGGAAGCGTCTGGTCTCGGAAGCGGATATCCGCAACGCGCTCGGCGTACAGACCGAGGTCAGAAAGAAGATAGAATCGTCTACCATACGGGTAGAAACATCAAAGCTTGACAATCTGCTTAACCTGCTTGGAGAGATCGTTATCGGACAGTCATCGATCTCCCGCTTTGCCGAAGAGCTGGATGATGATACCGGTTATGCGCTGAAGAATTCACTCTATTCGCTCAGCCGGTCAACACGCCAGTTTCAGGAAGAGCTGATGGCGATGCGGATGATTCCGGTGGGTCCCACGTTTAACCAGTTCAAGCGATTCGTACGTGACACAGCGAAGGACCTGGGCAAGGACATACGACTTGTCATTCAGGGCAAGGAGACCGAGCTGGACAAGACGGTCATAGAGGAGATAACAGACCCGCTGAAGCACATGATACGCAATTCGATCGACCACGGCATCGAGAAGACCGAGGTCCGTCTCGCTCACGGCAAGCAGGCAGAAGGCACGATCACGCTCAACGCGTATCATCAGGAGGGAAGCGTTTTTATTGAGGTCATAGATGACGGCGGCGGCGTTAAAACGGATAAGATCCGGGAAATTGCCATAGAGCGGGGACTTTTGCCCAGAGACAAGGAGGTAACCGAAGAGGAGCTGTATGGCTACATGTTTCATCCCGGTTTCTCAACATCCGGGAAGGTCCACGGACTCTCCGGACGAGGCGTCGGAATGGATGTCGTCAAGAGTAACATCGACACGCTTCGCGGATCGGTACAGGTTGAGTCAAAAAAAGGTGAAGGGACAACGTTTCGGATCAAGTTGCCATTGACGCTTGCCATAATCGATGGTATGTTGATACAGGTTGGAAACCACAAGT
>CAZAHA010000131.1:0-7715 GCA_964484915.1 uncultured Leptospirales bacterium | reverse complement strand
CACCGTTTACATATACGGTCATTTTGTATATGCCAAATCTATCTCCCTTGCTGATTGTGTCATACACATTCAGCAGCAAAGGATAGTGCTGCGTAAGACGAATAGAAGCGTTGTTGCTTATTCTTGTATAAGTTCCATCGATATAAAACGCCATATGGTCAACAACCGGCGGTGTGTCATCCTGTGGAGCTTCGATAACAGAGAAGAAGTTTATTGAGTCCCAGGAGATCCGGTCATAGAGCCCGAAATGGATATGTGCGCCGTAAGAACGGCCCGTATTGGCGAAATGGCCTACAGACTGGTTTGTCGTATAGTTGGGGGAGAGTGCCAAACTGTCTTCGAGATGAAGGTAGATGGAGGCTGTCTCGCCATGATCAAGGATCAGATAGTTACCGCTTCCGGTAAAATTTTCAAACGGGAAATATGAGCTGTTCCATGCATACAGGACGGCGCTGTCTGCAACAGGATAGACGCGTGTGTCGTATGACACGATATCCACACCGTCGTGCAGATGGTCGCCTCTGGATTCACCGAATGTCGACGTCAGCTTGACCGTTGAGAGCGGCCATCGAAACGACGTGCACATGACCGACAGTATCAGTAAGCAGCAGAAAAAAATCACTCTGTCCGCTTTATTCATCGGTATCTGCCTGTTCCACATGATCGACCTCCTCTTCATAATCCTCCGGAGCGTATTCTCCCGGTTCCGTGCCCTGATAAAAGAGCTCATCGACGGCGACCCTGCCCGGATCAGAAATCTGTCGTGGTACCTTACCGCTCTCAAGGTCGATCGTCTGGTACGCGATCCCCTCGTCAGGGACCTGAAAAGCACCCGGTTCCTTGCGGTTATAGGTGCGTGAAATGTACTGTCCCCAGACGGGAGCAGCTATCGTTCCGCCAGCCCTTCCCTGTCCAAGGGATATCGCACCCTTTGAGTTGCCGACCCATACCGCGGTCACGATCTTCGGTGTATATCCGACAAACCAGGCATCGTTGAAGTTGGTTGATGTTCCTGTCTTGCCTGCCGCCGGAAAGTCAATCCCGTAACGGGCTGCGGTACCGTACGCCGTCCCGCCCGGCTGCAGCGCCCCCTTGAGCATCGAGACGGTAATTGCACACGCGATCGGATCCATTATCGTATCATATTCCTTGCGCTTGTCGCGAACATATTCCTGCAGTTCCTCCTCGCTGTTCATGATGATGCGTCCGCTGTAATCCTTGATGTAGCGAATGCCGTACGGCTTGATAAAATGTCCGCCGTTTACCATTGTGGCATGCAGCGTCACGTTTTCAAGCGGTGAGAGTTCGTATGTGCCCAAAGCAAATGACGGTGTCTTCTTGAATCGTTTCCTGAAAGTCGCATTATCGATGTCCAGAGATTTCCGGAGATAGGAAAAGACGGTATCGTACCCGGTCTTTTCAAGCACCTTTACCGCGATAACGTTTACCGATTTCCGTAGCGCCTCCCGGACGATGATCGGCCCTTCATAGGAGCCGCTGTAGTTTTTCGGTTCATAATCACCAGAAAAGGTTGTCGGTTCGTCGATGAAGACGGTAGACGGATTGATATCTTTGTTCTCAAGTGCTGAACAGTAGAGCAGCGGCTTGATCGAGGAACCCGGCTGTCGGCGAACCTGGGCAATATGGTCCAGCTGGCTTTTGGATGAGAACTCATAGCCGCCGACATAGGCGAGAATTTCGCCGGTTGCCGGATCGATGCTGACAAGCGCGCCCTGTATGTTCGCGGCCTTCTCCTCCTCTGCCTTTTTCCCGGCACTTGACATATTCTTTGAGCGTTCAAGGTGGTACGACCGCTGACGTTCGACTCCGCTCCGAAGCGCAAGCTGTGCCTCGTCCTGGTGCTCTGCATCAAGCGTTGTGTAGACGGAGAGTCCGCCCCTTTTCAGCACATCGGAGCCAAACTCCTTTACCAGGAGCCGTCTTATCTGTTCGTTGTAGAACGGCGCGCGGTTGACCCGGTAGGTGCTGTTGATGAAACTGCCTATGAGAGATTCGACCGCTTCGCCATCTTCATTGAATTTCACATCCCACGTTTTCAGAAACTTGTCGTACTGGTACGTTGCCCGTTCCTTGTTAAAATATCCGGTCTCAACCATGGACTCGATTATTCTGCGCGTCTTTGAAAGTGAATTGTCGAGATCAGACAGGGGTGAATAGATCGTCGGGTTTGAGATCGACGCGACAATCATCGCGCACTCGATTTCGGTACACTTCCTGACTGATTTACCGAAGAACATCTTGGCAGTTGCCTCTACGCCGTAAGAGCCGTTTCCAAAGTAGATGAGGTTCAGATACATCGAGAGGATATCCTGCTTGTCGTAGTGGCGCTCGATCTCCCTGGCGCAGAAGAACTCGTAAATCTTCCGCTTCATGCTCCGTTCCATGGAAGTAAAGAGGACCTTCGCAAGCTGCTGTGTTATCGTGCTTCCTCCCTGTACGACGCGCATGTGTCTCAGATTAACCAGAAAGGCGCGCGCGATACCCTTGTAGTTGACGCCTTTATGTTGAAAGAAGTCGCGGTCCTCGGATGCAATCACGGACTGAATCAGTTCCTCCGGTACGTAGCTGTACGGGACAATCTCCCGCTTCTGCGAAAAGAACTGTCCAAGCAGTTCGCCGTTCCGATCGTAAATCGATGTCGGCAGGTCGACGACCTTTTCCTCCAGGCCGAAGTCTCCTGCAGCGTAGATCATCCCCTCCCGCATCTCCTCCGTACGGTCGATGAGACGCTTGTACCGGGACAGCTTGTCAAGGGCCTGTTCCCTGTCGGCGAGCCAGCTTAGATATATCGCAGCGGTAAAAAGGATGACCAGCGATCCGATGATTACCGGTGTCCCGATGAGTATGTACAGCCACCGCCTGCGTAAAAACGAAAGCAGCCGCTTTTGTATGCTTCGTATCATGCGCAGCTCTCCGGCACGGGTGAATATTTTTTTCCCGACAGTTGGCCGCACGCACCGTTGATATCGGTTGCGAGGCTCCTGCGCACGGTAACCGGAATGTCGAGTTGTTCAAGACGCGAAAGAAAGCGGTCAACCGCTCCCTGATCGGGAGCGTCAAGTGAATGTGCTCCCGGATGAAGCGGTATCACGTTTATCTTTACCCTGGCTCCGCCGAAGAGCTCCTTGAGGCGGCGCGCGTTTTCAACAGAGATATTGTCGTGTCTCATGACATATTCGACCGTCAGGTAATTGTGGGTTTTCGGCATCTTTTGCGAGAAAAGCCTGAGTATCTCACCAGACGGGTATATTTTTTCCACCGGCATATAGCGCCGCCGTTTGTCCGGGTCGGTATCGTTCAGTGAAAACGCGAGGTTAAAGAGATGACCCTCGTCGATGTATTGCCGTATGCGCGGAAGAATGCCGCATGTCGAAATGGTAATTTTCCTGACCGAAATATGAAATCCGAAGTCGTAGTTCATTATCTGTGCGGCCTTGATGACGTTGTTGTAGTTCATGAACGGCTCGCCCATCCCCATGAAGACGATGTTATTGTTCACCAGGCCCGTAATCCGCCTGATCTGGCTGATCTGATCGAGGATTTCTCCCGGTTCAAGGTTGCGTTTAAATCCGATACGGGCGGTCTGGCAGAAGGTACATCCCATCTGGCACCCCACCTGAGACGAGAGGCAGATTGTTAACCGGCCGTCATCCTCGTATTCGTTTTTCAGGAGGACGGACTCGATATAGTGGCCGTCACCGGTTTTAAACAGAAACTTTTCGCATCTGTCGACCTGTGATACCCGCCGCTCTTCAAGCGTCAGCGGCGAGAGAACAAAGGAGTCCGAAAGCTCCTGGCGGAGCTTCTTGGAAAAAGTCGTGATCTCGTCAAAGCGCTCGGCGTTTCTGCTGTACAGCCAGATAAAGAGCTGCCGCGCGCGATACCGCTCGAGCCCTCGGGAGTGAAAATACTCTTCCATTTCGGGTAATGAATAGTTTTTGATTATATGCACAGTGTACAACTCGTATCGTGTTTGGAGCGTATATTTCGGTTATAGCAGTCCTTCGCATCCATGTCTGGATTTTTCCGTTTGGTACAACGATACAGTCCGCTCTCGCTGATCATCGTCATGATCTATTTTGCAAACTCTGCCTGAATTGCCGTTATCGCGGCGACGCCGACGATATCCTCGGCAACACATCCGCGGGAGAGGTCGTTTACCGGGCTTGCGAGTCCCTGGGTTATCGGGCCGAACGCGTTCGCCTTTGCAAGCCGCTGAACAAGTTTATAGCCGATGTTTCCCGCATCGAGGTCCGGAAAAACAAGTACATTACATCTTCCGGCTACGCTGCTTCCAGGCGCCTTGGATGATCCTACTGACGGTACGATTGCTGCGTCAAGCTGAAATTCGCCGTCAAGTTCGAGGTCGGGCGCAAGTTCGGACGCGATTCTACCCGCTTCGACGACCTTGTCCACCATCGGATGAGACGCGCTTCCCTTCGTGGAGTGCGAGAGTAAACCAACGACCGGTTCGGCGTTGAAGAGCAGGTTGAATGACCGTGCGGCATTGACCGCTATGTGTGCAAGCTCTTCCGCTGTCGGATTCTGTATCATGCCGCAGTTTGCGAATACGAAAGAACCGTTGTATCCGAGATCACAGTCTGGTACGATCATCACAAAGAACGAGGAGACGAGTTTCGTACCGGGAGCAGTCTTGATGATCTGCAGGGACGAACGCAGAACGTTCGCGCTGGAATTTACCGCACCGGCAACCATGCCGTCGGCGTCTCCGCATTTTACCATGATACAGCCGGTATACAGCGGATCATTTAACAGCTTTGATGCCTTGTCCTCGTCCATTCCCTTGTGTTTCCGGAGTTCAACCAGCCTGGAAACATATTCGTCGCGTTTGGGGTCATTTTTGTAATCGATAATGGTGACAGCGTTTACCGATACACCGGCTTCCTTTGCAAGGGCGTTAATTTCGTCCGTTTCTCCGAGCAGTTTAACGGTAGCGATACCCCTTTCGGCAAGGGTAGATGCGGCCTTGACGGTCCGTATGTCTGAGCCCTCGGGCAGTACGATTGTCTTTCCAAGTGTTTTGGCCCGCTCGATAAATGCTTCCTGCATGTCCATGGATTACTCCTTGTCAAATGTGTATAATGTCGTGTCATCAATAGGAAGATACGGGTAAATGGTCAAGGAAAAGAAACGTTGCCGGCCGTAAAGAGTGTGTGAAGAGGAATCTCAAAAAACCGGACGGAACCCGTCTTCAGTTCACGGTGGCGGACGATTATACTGTCGCGCAAGCGTGAATGATACACGCTGATCGACTGGCTGAAGCCAGTCTGAAAGAGTTCTATGCTTAATTTGAAAATATCCAGTGTTTCGAGAATAGTTTTGATGTTCATCGTGGCGACGTTGCGTGCCAGGCTCTTCTCCTTGTAGCCGCCGCCGAAGAGTCCGATGCACCGTATGTCGGTTACGTTTTTCTCACGGAACATGTTGTACAGGGTTGCAACCTGCTGGAGAGAGAGGTCCATGTTGTCCTGACGAGACTTGTAGAGATGGTTCGCCCCTATCCACAGGGATGACTCCTTATCCTGTCCGCACAGCACGACGCTGACACAGGAGCCAAGGTCGATATGAAGCAGGGTATCGTCCTGTACAATACGCGACTCATTGATCCTGACGTAGGCCCGTCCAAGAGCAGCGCTTTCCCGGGTAAAAACTGCTGCAATATCTTCCATTACTATTCCGTTACGTCTTTTTTTAAGAGCCAGGAGATAATACCGGCTGCTACGGTGTCGCGTTCAGGCGCGAGTTCGTCGAGACTGACGTGGGGGCTCGCGCTCAGCGTGATCGATTCGTATGAGCGTGCACTGCTGCGTTTTCTGATATACGGCGCGACATCGGGAGGCACGGTTTCATCGGTTTCCGATACGATTACAAGCATGTCGGACTGAACGTCCGGGAGTACGTTGCGCGCCTGTTTCTGCAGTTTGTAACACTGCGCAACATTCTTTATATAGCTCCATTTCCAGTACTCTTCGTACATGATCTTCTGGTCTGCGGAGGACCCGTTGAAGACCGGATTATTCCGAATTTTGTGCAAGAACGGCCAAAGAAGCGGAGTATACCGGATGTTTTTATCTCTGACTGAGAGTGCCGGTGCAATGAGGATAAGCTTCTCAATATCACAGCGGGCAGCCAGAAGCAGCGCGAGAAGCCCTCCCATCGAAAAACCGAGAACATGTACCTCTTCGTACGTGACACACAGGTCAAGGTAGGCATTATAGGCTCGTGTCAACCAATCATGCGCACTGCTTTTCAAAAAATCGGCAGCGTTTGTTGCGTGTCCCGGAAGACGGGGCACATGGACTGCATAGCCTTCTGCATGAAGCACCGACGCGATATGTCGAAGGTCATGCGGATATCCTGTATAGCCGTGCAGACCCAATACTGCACGGTTTCCGGAAGATTGAAAAAAGAAGGATGCGCCCGAAGAAATGACATGTGTCCTGTTCATGATACTCCCCGATACAGTCAAAGACAGAAATAAGAAGGCATGCGAAAGCGGTCCGGTCAATGACAATTTTTTAACGGTGTATGTAAAAACGTCGGCGGTATGTTTAAATTATTATTGAAAACTGATATATGTACAGTATAATGAGTATCAGAATACCACAGTTATCTTAATACACTCAGGAGGAAGTATGGCGAAACAGCTTTTAGGAGATATACTTGTAGATAATGGTGAGATTACCCAGGAGCAGCTTGATGAAGCGCTGGCAATCCAGAAGAAGGAAGGCGGACTTATCGGTATCATACTGGTTAACCTGAACTATCTCGATGAACAGTCTCTCGTGAAATACCTTGCAATACAGGCCGAGCGTGTCGTACAGTCCGACTGATACGGCAACAGGCGGCTTCCCGCATACGGTCAGTCTACGATGAATGCCGAAAAGACATACGATTCGTACCTTGACAGTTCGCGCCAGGAAGCCGATGCGTACATGCACATACTGCTGGAAGATGTATGCTCAGCCGTCAAGGAGAAGCAGGCCTACCTCTCCGATGATATGCTGCTTGCATACATTCACTCCAGGCTCAGTCATGTCAGGGACATCACGTCCCACTACTTTTTTATAGATTTTCGAATGATGATTGATTCACTTCTGCGCCGGATTGACGCATATACCGGTGCGGGAGCCCGAAGCGCGTCGCTCATATCTTTCATACTCGATGAACTGTCTTCTCAGGTACCAGAATCACCGGGCGTGCAGAATGCCTCTGCTGATGAGACGTTCACCTTTATCCTTTTTATCAGAAACAGCATACGGTTCGTGTCTCCTTGCCGCCTGTATATCGTGTTGAGCCCTGACGGAAACCTGCCGCAGGACGTGATCCCGCGGATACATCCCGCAACAGCGGGCGAGAAGGGTCGCTACGTACTATATCCCGAAGAAAACAGCCCTGTCGTGTGTATCGCCGATGCGCTGGAATACCGCCTGACAAGCCGGCTGCCCCGTTATATTGATGCATCGATCTGTTCAACCGGACGCAGGCTACAGGATATCAAGGGCTACTTCCGCTATAAGGGCAGAAGATACTACGTCCCCGACATGGAACGCCGCCGGTGAAACTACAGATAGTACAGCGACTTGATGTCCTCGTCGTCTACCCTGCCCTTCGTGACGATCTGTATCCGTTCGTTCCGGATATCGATAAATGTTGGTGAAAGGTGTTCCTTA
>CAZAHA010000130.1:0-7718 GCA_964484915.1 uncultured Leptospirales bacterium | reverse complement strand
CGCGTATTTCATCAAGCAT
This sequence comes from uncultured Leptospirales bacterium, assembly GCA_964484915.1. GTDB lineage: Bacteria > Spirochaetota > UBA4802 > UBA4802 > JAFGJZ01 > CAZAHA01. The sequence goes on along the minus strand of CAZAHA010000130.1, from coordinate 7,699 downwards.
CATGTTTGCATAAACCGCAAGTGAATTGAGCTCGTATAACGATATTTTATCGCTGTCTATCCGCTCGTGATGAGTGGCGGCCTTCTTGAACGTTTCCGTAAACATGCTGATTTCACGTTTTGTTACAGAGGAGATATGATAATAATACCCTCCTGCCGCGCCGATTGCCAGGATGAAAGACACAATCAGAAAAATGCACTCGTTTTGTATCCGGCGCCTGGCATCCGCCCTGGCCGACTGTTCGATCCTGTCAACTTCATCGATTCCAACACTGCTCGCCACACACCACTGCCACTGTTCATAGCATCGTGCATAGACAAGCCTCCTCTTTCCTGTACCCTCATCAGGATGCGGATGCATATACTCAAGAAAGACCCCATCCTCCTCGTTTTGTGCCTTTAACAGTTCCTGAATGACATATACACCTGTTGCGTCTGTCATATCGCTGATATTGTGGCCGACGAGAGAATGATCTGTGTGTGCGAGAACCGTTCCCGTGTAATCGAAGATATATACAGAGTCCCCCTCTTCGTAATAATGGGAAGAGATACGGGTGAGAACTTCACTGCGTATTCGGTCTGTACGGGGTTGATGCATCATGCTGAGGGCAATGTACAGCGGCTCGCCCTCTATACGATCTACACGGGTGTATTTTTTTTCTATTGTGCCGTTTCTCTTCCAGAACGATTCCAGCCAACCGCTTCCATCCCTGTTTACGAGACGGAGTTCATCCAGTATGACCGTTTGACCGCTTGCATCTGTAATGTTCTTCAACGTGGTCTCGTTTTCCGTTTGGTATTCATTGGTATAGATGATGCCGCCGTCGAGCGTCATAATACGGAGGTACATGTTAGCAGGAACAAGTTCTGAGGGAAATCGGCTTCTTACATACTGATCAACCGGCAGGGATGAAGCGTCATCATGAGAGTGTGCTATATTCTTTACGGCGGTCTGCACAGAATCCATTTTATCGAGTACAGCGTCCCTGTTTCTTCTGTCCTCCCTGTTCATCAAAAAACGTATATGTACAAGTTCGTAGTTGACCAGACTCCAGACCCTCTCCTTCTGAATCGAGATGTAGGAGTCACGCTTTAATCTCACCTGCCGTCTATACTCAATCCTGCTCATAAAGAGAAGGTACACAAGCAGTACGACCGCCAGCAGCGTGAAGATAATCACCGTTGCGGCAAGGTTTCTGTAAAATAAACTCACTTTTTCCAACATAGCAGACGATTATTCCGTGGCCAGTATATGCGGCTAATTATTGAACACCGTGCACATTTATGAAAACAGATTCCATTAACACGATTGAGACCCCCTCTGGCAGGGATCGCACCGGATTCATTCCAGTATTGTACAGTAGTGTATAAAAAATTGCAAGTAGTCTTTTATGTATTTCAGATTTTGTAAAACCTGTTTTTTCCGTACAGAAACTAAAAGTTCCACGGCATGGCGCCGTGGAAGCAGTTTTTAGATTCTTCATACGAAAAATGTATGTCAGCAGAGTTGACCGGAAGGGATTGCCGACGCGGATGATGCAGAAGCGGAATCAGTATTTCATGTCCGCATACTCTATCCAGCCGCCCGCCTTTACAAGTTCCAGGTCAAACGGAGCCATGGAAAAGGGAATTGTCTGAACAGTTGCCTCCGACGTAAAGGTAACCGTGCCTGCGCTCAGATCCATGCTCATCGATGTCTCCTTCCCCGCGAATGTATCAAAGAGTGACTGAATCTCACCATCGGACAGTTCTATCGCGCACATACCGCAGTTGTACATGTTCTGCCTGAAGATACGGGCAAAGTTTACCGCAACAACGACATTGATACCGTTTACCTCAAGCGCCCAGGGAGCGTGTTCACGGGACGAACCGCAGCCGAAATTTTCTCTGGTTACAATGACGCCCTTGTCTGCAATATCCGTCCTGTTATCAAAACCGTTCAGGGACAAGTCTTCCAGAAGGAAGGGCTTCAGCGCCTCCTTCGTACTTTCGGTGAGATACCTGGCCGGTATGATCTCATCGGTATTAATATCGGATCTGTCCAGAAACAGAACCTTTCCGCCAAATTGTTTCATCCTGCCACCTCCTGTACGGTATAAAGTTCCGAGTTTGTTATATGTCCCGCGACGGCACTGGCCGCCGCTGTCGCCGGACTCATCAGGTGGACCATGCCCCCCTTTCCCATCCGGCCATTAAAATTTCGGTTTGTGGTGGATGCGCACACCTCGCCGGATGCAAGAACACCGTTACTCATCCCGAGACACGCCCCACAGGTGGGATTGGTAACACAAAACCCCGCATCCGTAAAGACTTCGATAATGCCTTCTCTCAGCGCCTGCCGGTAAATATCCGGAGTGGCAGGTGCGAGTATGCCGCGAACGGTATCGGCGATACGCTTGCCCCTCAGGACATCTGCCGCTACGCGGAGGTCCTCGATCCGGCCGTTAGTGCATGAACCGATGTAGACCTGATCTACAGGAGTACCTTCCATTTCTGAAACACTCCTGACCTGGTCCGGCTTGTATCCAAATGTAACCTGAGGACCGATTTCTGATATGTCATATGCAAGGACGGCCTCATATTCAGCATCATCGTCTGATATCCATGAACGATATTCCTGTAGCGCCGATTCTTTGGACGAAAACTCATCCGAAATAAAGGGCCACAGATAATCAACAGTTGTCTCGTCGGGATGACAGATACCGACCGTACCGCCAGCCTCGATGGCCATGTTGCACAGCGTCATCCGTGACTCCATCGACATCTGTGACACAACGGGGCCCGTGAACTCGATGACCCGGTTTGTGGCACCGTTGACACCGAGTCTTGAGATGACGTAGAGTATAACATCCTTGGCATACACTCCCGGGCGGAGGGTACCGTTGAGTACGATCTTTATGGATACCGGATCCTTGAACGCACACACTCCCTTGAGGATACCAACTTCAAGATCGGTTGTTCCGACCCCTGCGGCGAAGGCCCCGAACGCGCCGTGTGTGCATGTGTGGGAATCACCCATAATAACGGTATATCCCGGACGGACAAAACCCTTTTCCGGAAAGAGCGCGTGACACACCCCGTTCCGTCCGATATCGAAAAAGTCCCGTATTTTGTGTCTGCGGGCCCATTCGCGAAGGATCTTTCCCTGTTCTGCCGTTTTCGAGTCTTTCGCAGGCGTGACATGGTCGATGACCGCCTTTATCCTGTCCGGATTAAAGACACGGTCCTTCCCCCGCGAAGCAAGATCATTGATACCGATCGGTGTCGTAATCTCATGACAAAATACCGCATCCAGAGAGAGAACATTGACGCCGGGATTGGGCGTGTCCTTTCTGTGAGCGTCAAAAATTTTCTGCGCAATAGTTTTTCCCATACTATCCCTCCTATTTAAACATCTTCGGCGGGGTAATGACCCAGAACGCCTTCAGACTATAGTCTTCCGTATTTACCAGACGGTGCGGTGTATCGGAATCGAACGATACACTGTCCCCTTCTTCCAGTACATATTCATCATTGCCGATATAGAACGTTCCCCGTCCGGATATGATGACGCCGAGTTCCTTCCCCATATGGCCATACTCATCACTCTTGCTCATTCCTCCAGGGGCAATCTCCATTATGTATGCCTCAACCTCGTGGACGCCGCGTCCGGGTGTCTTGGACAACTGCTGAAAGAACACGTCACCAATCCTGTGTTCGTTCCGTTCGCCGGCCCGGACGAGGTTTACCTTCCTCTTCCTGCGGAAATCGCTGAACAGATACTCAAAATCCAGATCAAGGACATCAGCAATACGCAACAGCGTATCAATCGCAGGCGATATTCTGTTCCGCTCAATCTGCGACATCAGACTCTCACTGACACCGGCCTTCTCGGCTATCTCTTTGAGCTTCTTCTTCTTTTTTTCCCGGATATACCGGAGCTTGTCACCAAATTGATATTTCATTATCTTTACTAATATTTAAGTTTCTTTATTATAGCTAAAGTTATGGCTATTCTGTCAAGACGAAAATTTATATTTTATACATTTTTACAGAGCAGTACACCGAAAAGGTAGTTGCCCTCAGCGGCGGATGATTTTATTCTTATCATAATCATTACACTCTTGGAACATGTATGAAACGATGGACACTTCTTATAGTTTTTCTGTGCACCTTCTGTACGCAGAACGAATCCTCTGCTCCCTCAGACAATGAGACCCGGCTTTCCGATGCAGTCTATTTTGATCTTCTGCAACAGGCCACAAACCATCTTCAATCCGGTAAGTTGAAGGAGGCCGAACAAACACTGATAAAGGCAGAAACAATCGCTCCACGCCTGCCCATGGCATACTACATGCGCGGTATCCTGTACTATAACCAGAAGGATCCCGAATCTGCGGGCAGCTATTTCATGAAGGCGCTGTTTCGCTGTACACAGGATGAACTTCCGGGACTGATTACAGACCTCGATTCATTAACGTCACTTCCGCTTTCTGAGGAAGAGAACAGGTTGATACGCAAAGCGGAAAATTCCTCCCCGGAATCGGCAATAGAACACCTTACAGGCGCGTTATCCCTGAACGGCATGAATGTTCTGTCACACTATCTCATCGGCCGCGCATACCGGTCACTGGACAAAACCAAGAAGGCCGCTTATCATTTTGAAAGGGCTGTCCTGATCCATCCGGCCCACAGAAAATCACTTACCGCGCTGACGAACATCTACGAAAACAACGGCAGAATGGATAAATATACCGCTACCCTCGAAAAGAGGATGCGCTTTTACGGCACCTCTTCCGAGATCCGGCACAAACTGGCACTCGCGTACATACAGAACAACAAAACAGACAAAGCTATCCTGCTTCTTGAACGGAACATAAAAGACGACCCAAACTATTATAAAAGTTGTCTATTACTAGGCAAACTGTACGCAAATTCGAACAACCGGGACAAGGCTCTTGAAGTGCTGTCGGTTTTTACAAGCGGAGAAACAGACAGTGAATCAATTCAAAATGACGATCCCGCTTTTTCACAATACAGGAAAGATGCAAAAGAGATTATAAACCGCATCAAATAGTGTTTTATATTAACGGTGTGTTGAAGCACCATCATATATACAGTCTCAGGGCGATATCCGCATGTGAGACCAGAAGATACTAAATATCAGGATAGTTACAATGCTCATTGATTTCTTAACAAACAAGGCCTTCTGGACATCGGCCTTTGCCTTTCTGATCGCACAGGCCATAAAGTTCGGTATTGGATATTATACAGGAAAAAAGAGCAAACTGACGCAATTCTTCGGTACAGGCGGTATGCCCTCATCGCATTCTGCAACCGTGACCGCTCTTGCGGCAAGTATCGGATTAAAAGAAGGTTTTTCCTCGAGTTCTTTCGCCGTCTCGGCAATATTCTGCGCGGTGGTTCTCTATGACGCAACAAACATACGCAGAGCCGCCGGCAACAACGCGTCGGCCATCAATCAAATTGTAGAGTATCTCGGCACCAACCTCAAGGAAACCCCTAAAAAGCTCGATACCCATCTTGGACATACCTATTTTGAGGTTATCGCCGGTGTCGTTCTCGGTATCTGGCTCTCGCTTGTTTCTCACTTCTTTCTGTAAAACAGCAGTCCCCGGTATTCGGGAATGTTTTTGTAAGGCGACAGCTTATAATAAAAAAGGAGGCCCCTGTGGACCTCCTTTTTGTACATGGTCAGCCTGAAATCTGTTATCAGAGTTTGTCCGGAGTAACGACCGAACCGAACTTCTCTTTCAGCGCGAGGAGTTCCTTTTTCTGCTCGTCATAGATCTCGAAGATCCGTCCGGGAACGTTTTTCTCCGAAGAATACGCTTCCTTCTGGAGGTCGATCCGGGCTGTAATGTTATCGATATATAATGAGAAGTGCTTGGCGTACAGCTCCTCTGAATACTCCTTGTCGATACCTGCAAAGAGCTTCTTCAGGTCTTCATACTTCGGAATAAATCCGATCGGAGTCTCAATAGCGTCGACGTCTCCGTTGGCACGAAGTTCCAGCCAACCGAGCCATACCTTAACGTCCTTCTTCTCGCCAAGAAGCTTCTTGCCCCCTCCTCCGCGCGCTTCTTCCGTCAGGAAGTAGTTGAGACCGGCCATAATCGGCTTAACCTTGAGATCTGTCGAGTTGAAGAACTTGAACTGCGCATCCATATAGTCACCAAGCGCTCCCGGAATAAACGGAGCGTTTGCCCACGGCTGACGGCGTACACCGGTAGCACCAACCTCTGTTGCAGTCGCTGCTGACACGATTGATGCTCCAATCGCAACACCATGGTCGGGAGACTTCGCAACCCAGACCGGCGGCATCGTATCGGAATCACGTCCGGAATAGGTAACGACCTTTACATGAACACCGTTTGCGTCTTCGGCATCCTTTTCATTATAGTTATCTATAGCCACACACTCCAGGGTACATCGTGAATTTGGATGTGACATCGGAACATCAGTCATGTCAGGAGTCCACTCACCCTGGAAATTTACACCTTTTGAAGGAACCGGTTCCCCGTCGCCGACCCACCGCGGCTTATTGTTTTCATCGATGAGTACATTTGAAAAAATGACTTCTGTACCCTCTTCGCGAAGACACTTCATCAGATACGGATCGCCTTCATAGTTAACATCCTCGACGATACCGAAGATCCCCTTCTCCGGATTAATACCGCGTACGGTTCCGTCTTCCGCGATCCACATTTGACAAAGGTCATCACCAATAAAATCTGTACCAACCATGGCGGTCGTTGTCTTTCCGCAGCCTGACGGTGCAGCGCCCGCGAAGTAGGTCTTCCGTCCGTTGGGGCCGGTCATACCGGTCAGGAACATGTGCTCGGAGAGCTCTCGTCCGTTTCTGTAATAGATTGCATAGTCGCACGCAAAACGGTGGTTACCCTTCTTGAGCAGAAGCGTGTTCCCTGCATAGGTACAGAATGTTGAAAACGTTGTCTGCCAGCTTCTGTCCATGTAGATCCGCGCGTTTGGAACGTCTTCCGGACGGTTGGTTCCCTGTGAGTGGCAGTTTGTAAAGAAGAGACCGGCACGTTCAACTTCCTTGTCAAAGTCAGAGAATACGTTTCTGTACAGAAGCGCGCCAGACGTTTGAACATATGTAGACGATGTGATCATGATGGCAGGTATCGCCGCAGACGCACCGACCGGACCGCGGTTGAGGAATGATACATACATCGTCAGTCCCTTCATGATGCCCTTCATGTTGTTCCTGATATAGTCATGAGCCTCATTGCGTAGCTGAACCTTTGCGATACTGGACGTATCCTCACCTTCGTTTACGATGTAGAACGTCTGACTAACGAGTCGTCCCTGGTCCTGCGGAAGGTCGAAGTGAACGGTGTGGTCCTTGATTGCCAGCGGTTTCTCTTCGCCCGTCTTGATAGACCGACGTTTCACTTCCTTGCGGTCTGCATCTGTGTCATCGATGATAAAAACTTCATCAGGCTCGCACATTGAAATCGCGTTTGCGATTTTTATCAGTGCATCCTGCGTCTTGATCTTTGAGATCTTGGCACGGTTTGCCGAATCAAGTTTCTGGTCGAAAAGAGCATTCGCTTCATCGACAGACGTGATTCCGCCCACCGCCTGAAGGATGTCAATCCCCTTCTTGAGCTCTAACATGGTATTCTCCTTTGTTTTTTATGTGACTTCCGGGAAGTCGTGAAAAAAGATTTTTA
>CAZAHA010000129.1:0-7781 GCA_964484915.1 uncultured Leptospirales bacterium | reverse complement strand
GGATATGCCGGGGATTATTGCAAAGGCCTGAAAGAGGCCGATGATGAATGCGTTCAGGATCCCTGTCCTCTGTAATTGTCGGCTGCCGCCCGGTATGAACTTAGTACTAAACAGCATGATTCCGTTGAGAATGAGCATCGCCGCTACAGCAGGATACGACGAGAAAAGGATCTCGATCCGGTCGTTGAAGACGATACCGATGACGCCTGCGGGGAGTGACGCGCAGAGGATATACAGAACAATCATCGGTTTTTCATCGGTAAGCCGCCCCTTCATTACCGATGAAATCGTTCCGGAAGCAATGTCCAGAATGTCTTTGCGGAAATAGATGATGATCGCGACAAGAGTCGCAACATGCAGCGAGACGTTGACGAACATTTCAAGGTTGTCCCCCATACTCTGCAGGGAGTTCCGGAAGAAGGGAATCTGTTCAAACAGGGCCAGATGTCCGGACGATGAGACCGGAAGAAACTCGGCTATCCCCTGGACGACGGCAAGTGTGATGAGTGTGATGTAGATATTCTTCATTAGATTCTCCCGGACACTGATTAGAGATTGGCTGTGTGACGGATATACCGTGTCGCGTTGCTGCTTTTCAACATGTCGATAGCGGCATCAAACGTCCACAACGGATATCTCCACCACCGGGTTTGCCCTGGTGTGCTTCTGGATGATGTGCTTGATGCTTTTCTTGAGACTGGCCGATACCGTTTCATGAGACGGCTTGTCCTGGAGCATTATATCAAGCTGACGGTTGATCTCCCGTTCGAGGTTTTCCATAAATCCCTTTTCCAGGGCGGGCGAGAAGCCCTTGGTGACAAACTGGGGGTGAGTCATGAGCATGCCGTTCGAGAGGATAACATGTACCAGGATGACGCCCTCGGTAGAAATCGTCTGGCGTTCCCTGATGATGTCGCTCGAGATATCTCCGATATGGTTGCCTTCAGTGTAGACTGTCCGTGTCTGAATCTGGCCGATCTTCCTGAAGTGCCGTTTGGTAAGTTCCAGGATGTCTCCGATGCAGGCAACCTGGATGCCGTTCGGCTTTATATTCATCTCTTCAGCGATACTCGCATGAGCGCGGAGATGCTTGTATTCGCCGTGTATCGGCATGAAGAAACGCGGCCGTGTAAGGCTCATCATCAGCTTCAGCTCCTCCTGCGATGCGTGTCCGGAAACGTGAAGGTCCTTCGCCCTTTCGTAATGGACGGTCGCGCCAAGTTTCAGGAGCGAGTTGATGACGTTTCCGATTGTCCGCTCGTTCCCGGGAATGACCGATGCGGTAACGACAATGGTGTCACCGGACGATCCCTTGAAATGCTTGTGGGTGCCGTTTGAGATGCGCGTCAGCGCGGAGAGTGGCTCTCCCTGGGTTCCCGTACAGATGATCGTCTGTTTCCTGTGCGGAAGCGTTGACGCTTCCTTCAAGTCCACGATGAGTCCGTCCTTGTAGGTCAGGTAGCCGAGGCTTCTGGCTATCTCAATATTCATCTGCATCGAGCGGCCGGATATGATAACCTTGCGGTTGTATTTTTGCGCCGTGTTCAGTACCTGCTGGATCCGATTGATGTTTGAGGCGAACGTGGCGACAATGATCCGTCCCTTCGATTCGGTAAAGATGTCAAAAAGGCGGTTGTTGAGCTTCTTTTCAGTTCCGGTATACCCCGGCCGTTCTGCGTTTGTCGAGTCCGACATAAGAAGCAGCACGCCCTCGTCTCCGTAGTGGGCGAACCGGCCCATGTCTGTCAGCTTGCCGTCTTCCGGAGTATGGTCTATCTTGAAGTCGCCGGTGTGTACGATCGTACCGACAGGGTTCCGTATGGCAAGCCCCATGCCGTCTACGATGGAATGGTTGACGGTGATCGGCTCAATCTGAAACGGCCCGACATTGTACAAGTCACCGGGTACCAGTTCGTTAAAGACGGGATTACTGCCCGTCGGCCTTTCCTCAAGCCGTTTCTTGATAAAGCCTGTTGTAAGTTTGGATCCGTATATCGGGACGTTAATCTTTTTCAGCAGAAACGGTACTGCTCCGATATGGTCTTCGTGTGCGTGCGTGATAAAGAGTGCCTTCACCTTGTGTTTGTTCTGTTCCAGATAGGTAAAGTCCGGTATGACGAAGTCGATGCCCGGCATCTCCGGTGTGGGAAACATGATGCCGCAGTCAACAATAATGATCGTGTCGTCGGTCTCGAACAGGGTCATGTTCCTGCCGATAGCGTCGAGACCGCCAAGCGGAATAACACGGATGCTTTTGGGGTCTGTAGTGCTTTTCTGATTTCTTCTTCTTGTGTTTCTCATATTCCTGTGTGTCCAAAACCGCCGGACCCCCGTTCGCTTGAGGCAAGGGTGGATGCCGTTTCAAACGCGGCCCTGACGCATGGTGCTATTACAAGCTGTGCGATACGCATGTGGTTTGTCACCAAGAAGGGCTCGGTCCCGAGGTTTGTAAGTAAAATTTTTATTTCTCCCCGGTAATCACTGTCGATCGTTCCGGGAGAGTTTAAGAGCGTTATATTATGCTTCAGCGCCAGACCGCTCCTGGGTCTAATCTGTCCTTCATATCCTTCCGGAATTTCCAGGGAAATGCCGGTTGGTATCAGTTTGGTTTCTCCGGGATGTACGGCAATGTCGTCCGAAGTATATGAGTACAGGTCGGCTCCTGCTGAGCCTTCTGTCTGATATACGGGATGCGTTGCACCGGGAATGGCATGAATCTTAATATTGAGCATAGCAGTAAGCCAATAAGATAGAGTATAGCATGGTTGTCAATTAAAGAACATTTTATTGTATGTTCTTTAATTGACAGGCAGCATACAATACAGTGCCGCATGCAAAATAACGAAGCAAGTAGTACCGTCCTGTACGGTAATATCAAGTAAAATATGAAACGGGAAGACGGAAAGAAACTCTCGGCCCGTGTACAGCAGTCCGCTGTTCTGTACGGATTATGCCGGGTGCTTGCGCGGACATGCCGGTTTGATACGACATGTGTTACATTGCATGAATAGTTCAGAAAATGCTCTCCAGACATATGCAGCGAAGCGATAATTTTGACAGCACTCCGCAATCGGTGTATATATTATGTATGAAGATGCAGCGATACGATAATGGACGGGCGCGACTTTCCGATACGGTTATGGTAACACGATGATCAGGAGACAGATCTTTCTTTTCGTTATAATCTGTTTCATGTTATCAGGATGTCTCTTTACAAAGGGGAATGACGCTGCAGATAACACGACCGTTGAAGAATTTACGGTTCCGGACATTGACCCGACTGTTTATTTGCAGTACTTTCCGCTGCAGGAGAGTTCAGACGCGCTCTTTCAGGACAGCTTTGAGGACGGTTCTCTCTCCGCAAACTGGGAGCGTACCGGTCATGGGTCTGCGGCTGTCCAGCGTGACACAACAATACGGTACGGGACAGGCGGTTTTTACTCTCTAAATCTTGCCGGGGTTCCGTCTGACGGGAATGGTACGGGTGGAGTCGTGCTGAGGACCGGACTCCTTGACGAAGACCATGCGCTGTCGTTTTATTATCGTACGGAATTCGGCTCGGGAGAAACAGGCGCCGCGCTCTCGTGCATTATAAACGGCGAAACCGTAGAGACGTGGCAGCAAACGGCACGTCTCTGGCAGGTGTATACTACAGTACTGCCGGTGGGAGAATCGTATACAATAGAGTGGCGTATCGATTTTCCGAAGGAGGCCCTGGATGACGGATATGCTGCCTGGATCGATTATGTGTCGGTCGTACCGGATACGACAGCTTCGGTCTCATTTTTCCCCAATGCGCCGCAGCGAGCGGTAATCGGCAGTACAGCCATAGCGTACAAGGCCCGGGCGCTTCGAAGCGACGGTTCTGTTAAGGAAGGCGTTGCGTTTGAGTACGATGTCGTACCCGGAAGCGGTGACGGTGTGCTTGATGGGGGCCGTATCTTTACCGGAACGGCTGCGGGAACGTGCACCGTACGGGCCCTCGGGGACGGAGTTGAGGGCGTTTCAATGCCGGTCACCGTTCTTCCCGAAGACTACCTTTCGGAACCGTTTCCGTACAACGGTACGGAATACGCGGGACCTCTTGGAGGAGGCAGTGGAGATCCCGTAACGGGCTCTTCAGCAAACGTGACCATAGAGAGCCCCACATACCGTACTGTCAGTGCGGACGGTTTTTTCATCCTGCGGGGTACCAACAGCAATGAAGGAAGTGAACGGTTTCTCTATGTTCTTATAAGCAAGGGAGAATCGTCGCTGCACTTTTTCGTCGACGGATCGTTCCATAAACGGGTGTGGATGCCGTTTGGTGCGGGTGAATATACCGTCGAAATATACAGTATGTCGATAACGGACGGCGGATCGATAGTGGAGCCGTTCGATGGCGACATACAGACTTATCAGTACTATCATCCGTCGCTGTACACCTTTACGGTGCAGAATGTCCGCGACGAGGACGGTCGCTGGCTTTATCCGTCGGCATATATACAGTCTGACGATATTGAACTGTACAATCTGGCGATGAGAGAGGGGTTTTACGTACAGGATGATCAGGAAGAGCTTGCCGTCAGGCTTCATGATTTCGTGGTGGCGTATCTCTGTTACGACCGGGATTCACTTGACCTGACGCGACGAAAAAAACAGGACGCGCTTTCGGTTCTGTCTGCACGGTGTGCGTTGTGTGAGGGGTACGCATCACTATACGCGTCACTTCTCAGGACACACGGCATACGCGTAAAAAGCATCAGCGGCAGGGCGTTTAACGGTTCGCACTGGCTGGAGCACGCCTGGAACAATGTCCGCCAGCAGGACGGAAGATACCTGTTTGTCGATCCAACCTGGAACGATCCGCTTCCAGACGACGTGAATCCGCTCATGCATTCGCGGAAGTATCTGCTTCTGGAGAGCCTTTCCGGTGTGGACGGAGACCACCGGCCTGAGGACGAGCGTTCCGGGCGAAGTATCTCCACTGAGTCTTGATTCACGGCATTACCCGGTACGGCTGGGTGGTGATGTTACAGAGTAAAAGGCGAAGATTCAGGGTGGACACTTTAATTATCAGGGATTCCCATATAGTAAGAAGTTGGCCACTCAAAAACCATTTGACGGTAAACTTTATATAATTATAGAAGTTTAACAATGCGGAAAAAAATAAAAAGTTCCATGGTTGTGTTGGAAACTTTCTGGAGGAATATATGAGTGCAAACAGTCAGGCGTCGGGCTCGTTTGAGAACAGGATGCAGGATATCTCCGAATACCTGAAGAGCAAGGTAATCGATCCGGCTGAAACCGAAAAGAAGCGTATCCTCGAGGACGCGGAAGCCGAACGGAAGAAGATTCTGGACGATGCACGCGCCGAGGCGGAAAAAATCATAGACGATGCAAAGAAAGAGGCAGACAAGCAGAAATCCGCGCTGGATTCCGCGCTGCACATAGCATCGCGTCAGGCTGTTGATTCGCTGAAGCTGGCGCTGGAAAAGGAAGTGCTGAAGCAGAGTATCGAGGAGCCGGTTGGCGATATTCTCTCCGCAGAGGCTGTTATGAAGGAGTGTCTAAACCAGATAATTGAAATATATCTGAACTCCGATAGTGAGGCGGTCGATCTGGTCCTGTCCAGGGAACTGCATCAGAAGCTTTCCGATTATCTGAAGGACCAAATCAGGGAGAAGGCGGCGAGCACGGTCACGCTGTCCAGCGAAACGATTCCGTCAGGATTTTCGGTAAAACTTTCGGACAAACAGCTCGAATATGACTTTTCTCAGGAGTCCCTGGTTGAGCTTCTGTCGCAGTTTCTTCGTCCGGAGCTCAGAGAATACCTCTTCTCCAAACAGGGATGATTCATGAAGGTTAACAACTATTTAATAGCGTCTCTTCCCGATCTGCAGTGGGAAGGTGACATCAAGGGTACATTACAGGATTTTCTGGACCAGCATGAAGCACTGCTTGAACCGTACATGCCGGCCGTCAACACAATCCTTCTGTACAACGAAATCCGGAATCTGGAGCTGCTGCTGCGGAAACGCACATCGGACGACCACGATTACGGCGATCTGTTCGCTCCCGGGATACTCTCCGAGGATGAGATGACGAAGTTTCTGGAGATGCCCATCGTCAACCAGCCGGAGGAGTATCCCGACTACATGGTTGATTTCCTGATGAAGCATCATGACGATACCGACCGGTTGAAGTCTGTCGAAGAACTCTATCAGGACTACTTTAACGATACGAAAGATTCATCCAGTCCCTTCATATCATTCTTCGCACGGACTGTACATGCGGTGCGTACCATTACCATGGCGTTCAGGCTTCAGCAGGCGGATATACCGCTTGAAGAACGCCTGATTGGTGATGAGGAAATCGTTGAAACAATCATAAACCACAGAAATTCTACCGATTTTGGGCTTAAGGGTGTTTTTCCCGAGATAGGCGAGCTGTTATCGACCTTTGAGAAGCCGGTCCTCGACCGTGAACGGGAGCTTGACCTGTTTATCATTCACCTTTTGTCGCAGTACCGGGAGGACGACCTGTTTGGAGATCATGTCATATATCTTTATATACTCTCCCTCTTCTTCCGCGACCGGTGGGTGCTTATTGACGAGGAAGAGGGCAGGCGGGTTGTAGAAGAAATCTTACAGGGATAATGAGGAGAAGACTGTCCATGAGTACAGAAAAAGCAACCGGTAAAATTGTCGCCGCGCAGGGAAACCTGATGACGGTTGAATATACCGGAATCATACGGCAAAATGAACTTGTATACCTTAAAACCGGCGGAAAATCGTTGAAGGGCGAGGTCATCGAGATCGACCAGAACCGGGCCAAGGTTCAAATCTTCGAGCCGACGCGCGGTGTCCGGTTCGGCGACCATGTCGAATTTGACGAGGAGCTCCTCTCGGTTGAGCTGGGCCCCGGACTTCTGAAGAACGTCTACGACGGACTCCAGAACCCGCTTGAGGAGATAGCACAGGAGGCGGGTTATTTCCTTCCGCGGGGAATGTACCTTGCGCCGCTTGACAGGGAAAAACGCTGGAGCTTTACCCCAATCGCCAAGACGGGGGATACCGTACAGGGCGGATCATATCTGGGTTGGGTGCCTGAAGGCATTCTCGAACACAAGATCATGGTGCCGTTCCGGTTTTTGGGCAAGGGAACGATAAAGGAAATCAGGGACGCGGGCGAATATACCGTAGAAGAAGAAATCGCAAAAATCGAGGATGAGAACGGCGAGATTCATTCCGTCACCATGGTACAGAAATGGCCGATCAAGTTCTCCTTGCGTATCGGTCAGCGGCTTTACCCCGACAAGCCGCTCATGACGGGAGTCCGGATCATCGACGGACCGTTTCCGGTTGCCAAGGGCGGGACGTTCTGTACACCGGGACCGTTCGGCGCCGGCAAGACGGTGCTTCAGCATTCCATCTCAAAACATGCCGAGGCCCAGGTCGTTGTCGTTGTGGCCTGCGGAGAGCGCGCCGGCGAGGTAGTCGAAATTCTGCGGGAGTTTCCGCAGCTCGACGATCCTCAGACCGGAAAGAAGCTCATGGACAGGACATGTATCATCTGTAACACATCATCGATGCCGGTCGCCGCGCGCGAGGCGTCGGTTTACGTGGGGGCGACCATCGGCGAGTATTACCGTCAGATGGGCATGGACACCCTCCTTCTTGCAGACTCCACATCACGGTGGGCGCAGGCGCTTCGCGAGGTCAGCGGCCGTCTGGAGGAGATTCCCGGAGAGGAGGCATTTCCTGCCTACCTTTCGTCCCGTATATCGGAATTTTACGAGC
>CAZAHA010000128.1:0-7801 GCA_964484915.1 uncultured Leptospirales bacterium | reverse complement strand
AATAAAGCGCGCAGACGCCGCCGGGGAAATAGCCGGTACCGAGCTTTCCGTTCTTCATGACACGGTCCTGTCCTATTTTGAAGCATATTCGGCCCTGACCAGTGACACTGCCTTTCTTTCGCAGTACCGGCATACGTTCGACCGCTACCGCGAAAAACTGGCAAACGGGCAGCTCCCCGAGAAGATCGAGACCGTGACAGGGAAAAAATCCCTGCTGGCGCTCTTTCCGGAGGATGCCATACGGCGCCTCGACGCAGAACGTTCGGCAAAGGAGTACCTTGCCGCGGCAATGAAGCGCGACATCGTCCGGTTTAACAAACTGAAGGAGCAGTACAAATCCGCGGGAATCACTCCCGAAAACTGTCCTCCGTCGTCTGAACTCTACGCGATACAGGAGAAGACGACATCGCGCACCGAAACAACCGTATCCGGCTGGACGCTTCACGCCGGAAACGTGCGGGAAGTGGACCGCAAGGCTGCATACCTTCTGACGACACTCTACCGGAAAAACAGGTGGGAGGGCCGTTATTCCGGCGGAGATGTCCGCACCGTAGCCGCAAGACAAATCAGTATACGCGGTACCGTCCTGACGATCGCGATACCCGACGGCTGGAAAGAGAAGAGTACCGCCAGCGACGGCGCGCACACCTTTACAAGCGAGTACGACGGGTCGACGTTTACGGTTACCGTGCTTGACAACACGACGGAGAAGGACGCCGTACACGGGTGGCTTACCGACAACAACCTGACGGGCATTCAGCTTGGCTGGGACGAGTATGACGACCGCCTCTACTACTGGAACATAGCCCGCGGCAAGAACGACAGCCTCTCAAAGATTTATGCCTACACCGTCGACGGAGAGACCGTCCTTTTGTGCGGCACAGCAGAAGAGAAGCGATATCCGTTTTTCCACAATAAGATTGACACGGTCTTCCGCTCCATCAGAAACTGAACACATGAAAATAGCCGTGGCAATGAGCGGCGGGGTCGACTCGACAACCGCTGCGTATATTTTACAGAAGCAGGGGCATGACCTGACCGGGGTAACCGCGCGCATGTTCACTCATCCGCAGCGCGATCCGGTCGAACAGGCGATGGCCTCCTGCAATCAGCTTGGCATTCCGTTTCGGCAGCTTGACCTGACGGACATTTTTGAACGGCAAATCATGGAGCCGTTCTGCCGCGACTATCTTGACGGACGGACGCCGAGTCCGTGCATCAGATGCAACCGCCTCATCAAGTTTGGGGAAATCCTCAACAGCGTCCGCGCTCTCGGCTTTGACGCGCTGGCCAGTGGCCACTATGCCAGGGTACGGTCGGAAAACGGGCGCTACTTCATTTCACGCGGCGCCGACAGATCGAAGGACCAGTCCTACTTCCTCTTTGCGCTGACACAGGAGATGCTCTCCGGTATACTCTTTCCGCTTGCAGACTATACAAAAGAAGAAATCAGAAAAATATCGGCAGATGCGGGACTCGTGGCCGCACAGTCAAAGGAGAGCCAGGAGATCTGCTTTATACCGGACGATGACTACAAGCGCTTCATTGAGGCGAGAACGGATATCCCGAAAACGGGAGACATTACCGATCTTTCCGGTAAGATACTGGGCCGCCACCACGGCATCCACCGCTATACGATTGGCCAGCGCCGGGGACTGGGGATATCCCATACGGAACCGCTCTATGTAACAGGGATCGTACCAGAAGAGAACAGGATCATCGCGGGTACGAAGGAGCATCTGTTCAGGGAGGGCCTCGTCGCACGCGGAGTCACCTTTCAGAAGGCAACCGCTCTGGACGGCGATACCGTCTACGCGAAGATACGGTCCACACATCCGCCGGTTAAGGCGCAGGCAACCGTTTCGGATGAGGGACTCCTTACCGTCCGCTTCGAGGAGCTGACGCAGCAGATATCACCGGGTCAGGCCGCCGTACTCTATGACGAAGGCGGAAACATCCTTGCGGGAGGATGGATTGAGCGGAGCCTCTGACGCTGTCTAGAACGGCAGGTCGTGCGGAAGCGACAGTTTTTTCTTTATTTCACGGAATGAGTTCTTGAGGGAATCGTTGAACGGAACCCCCTTCTCCTTTCTTTCCAGCCATGCGTCGTGTTCCTTCTCGCCGGGTGTGTAGATACGCTTTGCGCCGGGGGCTTTTTGTGACTGGCGCAGGCTGCGCATCATCGTACCGGTTATCTTTTTGAAGTTTTCGACAGGAAGGAACCGCTCGATGTCGACCGCCATGAAGAAGTGGCCCAGCAGGACCGGTTTCTTCTTCCCCTTCTGATCCACACTGGACAGCTGTTTCAAAAACTGTGCATCAGAGAGCGCCGCGGAGAGTATCTCCACGACGATGGCGTACCCGTATCCCTTGTATCCGCCCAGCTGTTCGCCCAGTCCGCCGAGCGGCGTCAGCGCGGCCTTCCCCTTCGTTAAATCCGCAAGGATCTGATCGGTATCGTTCCGGTATTTCCCGTCCTCGCCGATGACCCAGCCGTCCGGCACCTTCCTGCCAAGGCGGCCGTACTGTTCGATCTTGCCTCTCTGTGTTACCGATGTGGCGCAGTCCAGTACGAACGGAAAGTCCTCATCGGTGGGGAATCCCCACGTCATCGGGTTTGTTCCCAGCATGTTCTCGACACCCCAGGTCGGCGCGATGGACGGACGCGCGTTTGTGGCTGTCATTCCAAAACAGTTTTCCCTGATGGCCATAAGCGGATAGTAGCATGCGGCGCCGTAATGGGTGGAATTGCGCACCGCGACGATGCCGACACCCTTCTTCAGCGCCTTCTCGATTGCCATGGTATTGGCCCTGTAACCGATATAGTGGCCCATGCCGTTGTGGCCGTCGATCACGGCTGTGGTGTCCGTTTCGTTGACGATTTCAAACTGTGTCGCCGGTTCCTGGATGCCTGCCCATATCCTGTCAAGATATATCGGCTTGAAACGGCCGACCCCGTGAGAGTCGATGCCCCGTTTATCCGCTGTTATCAGGACATCGGCGCAGATTTCTGCCTCTTCCGGCGGTGTGCCTGCCGCAACAAAGGCGTCCCGCATAAAAGATTCTACTTCGTCAAAGGCCCACCAGGTTATTTCACTCATATACGTCCCCTTTCACTGATTTCTATACCAATATGACAGTGAAAATAGAACAAATCAATATAACACAGCAGTGACTCAGCCAAAAAAGGAGACCAGCTCCTCAAAACGGCCGTCCATGGACGCATATCCGTGCCGAAACAGCGAGCCGAGTCTTTCGGTGTCCCTTTCCATGCGCTTTACAATATATTCGCCTTCAGGCGCGATAACAAACGCACGCCCCTCGCCTTCCAGACGGTTGACCAGATCCAGTGATGCGTTATACTGCTTCCACCTGTTCAGCATCGCATCCGCAAACGCCGGATGTTTTCTGTACTTCATCCGGACCAGACGCTCAAAGCGGACCGGCTTCTTCCGGTATCCGCGGGGTCGCGTGAGGATGACCAACACCTTCTCGTGGGACTTCACCGCATGGCCGACAGGTATGGATTCGCCAACACCGCCGTCATAGTAATACGTTCCGTCGATTTCAACAGGTTTCGACAGGAAAGGAATGCTGGACGAGGCCATCAGCACACGGCAGAACCCGTGCTTTCTGAGCTTTTCCTTGTTGAAATACACCATCTCACCGGTTTCCCTGGACGTAACCCCCGTCTCAAACTCCTCCGGCGAGGCGTAAAAGGTCTCCTCGTCAAACGGGTCCAGGTTGTTGGGTATTTCTTCGAATATATACTGCATGTTGAAGAACGAACCGGTAAGAAGATAATTCCGTAATCCGACGTAACGAGGAGACGACGGCATCTGGACATTGACCCGCCAGTTCCTGCCCCGCTGGCGGGAGGAGTAGGATGCGGCGATGCAGGCCCCGGCGGACACGCCGATGATATGGTCCAGGAAGTAGCCCCGCTCAAGCAGGTTCTCGAGTACCCCCGCGGAGAAGGTGCCACGCAAACCGCCGCCTTCCAGTACAGCTGTTTTTTTCATGACTATTGACTCTCGGTTATAATCTCGGGGTATGTGCTACCAGGAGTGTATATGCTGTCAACAGTTTAAGAGGAACGAAAACCCGGTCACCCACAGCCATCTTCTACAAAGGGTACGGCCGCATCACCGTGTTCCGGCAACGGGCATGCCGCTGCCCGTTACGGGGACGGGCAGCGTACAGAAGGGTTACATCAGAACCAGCCGAAGTCCACAGCGAAGACGGTAGACCAGGTATTGAAGTCCTCGTCGGTAAGGTCCTGGGTACTGATCCCGTTTGTATACCGGTATGATACACCGGCCCCCACACGCATCCACCGCGATACGTTCAGGTGCAGCATCACGGTCGGTTCCATTACAAAGAACGATTCTCCGTTGAAATCATCGCCGCACTTGTCGCACTGCTGTTCGCACTTTTGATGGTCTTCATCATGAGTGATATCGGAAAAGTAAAGGCCGCCCGCACCGATCAGCGATGTTATGGACAGGTTAATTATGTTCTGCTGGAAAAGGTTGATCCCGATCAGGCCTCCGCCGTATCCCATATGGAGGTATTTGTCTTCGCCGCTGTACGGTATCCCGGTGATATCTGAACGGTCTGTCGGATAGACGAGGCCGCATCCCCCACCGCCGAGTAAAAATGTTCTGTTAAAGAGTACGGCACCGCGGCCGCCGAGGAAATACGCCTTTGTGCCGTTTATTTCACTTGTACTCATGAACGGCCCGCCGAATCCGGTAACGGAGAAATCTTCAGAACCGAACAGGGTCTCTGTTTCACTCTGATTCTCATGGTCGCTAAAGGGAAAGCCGAGGGAATCTTCAAGGGTTTCTCCCGCAACAGGAGTAGCTGCAGCTATTAAACACAATAACGTTAATAATAAATGTGATATTGTTCTTTTCATTTTTAAACCGCCTTTTATGTTTCCCTTGTTCAACAACGGTTTCTCTCGTTTCAGCTACTATCTTTTTTGTGCAAGCGCCTTAATGAACACAATATTCTATACGGATTCTGCTCATGACCATATCCCATATAGCCGCTGTCGGAAGGAACCTGGTCATCGGTACGGACGGCGTCCTGCCGTGGCACATACCCGATGATCTCAAACACTTCAGGGACCTTACCATGGGCAAAACGCTCATCATGGGCAGAAAGACATACGAATCGCTGCCGCGTCCGCTTGCCGGGAGGCGCATCATCGTCGTGTCGAGGACCCGCCATCCAAACACTGATTCTGTTACCTATGCTCCATCGATCGACGAAGCATTTCGCAAAACCGGCGATCAGACCGAGTGTCTGATCGCCGGAGGCGGCCAGATATATGAGGAGACCATGATCGTCACCAACCGTATCCATCTGACCGTCGTCGACAGCACTCCGCCCGGCACCGTCCGCTATCCGCTCTTCAACCTATGCTCCTATGACATCACCTGTCATGGGGAGGCGGCATCGGCTGAGCCGTCATACCGCTACTATACGCTGGAAAGGCGGTTGAAAACGGCAGGCTGCCTCCCATCCGACTACCGGAAGGAGACCGGCGTCATCAACTATTCCCACCGGAGGATACGGGAAGCAGCATACTTTCTCAAGTCCCGCTCGCGTACGGCCGACGATTACGTTACCTATGCGCTCCATTTTACGGCGGACCGCTTTACGCGAAGCACACGAAGCATCCCGGTAGACACAGACCGTCCTGCTTCCGATATCGTACGGAACGGCGCCCGGACCGTACGCGACCGGTGCGTCCTTCTGGTCTCTCTTCTGCGGCATGAGAACATTCATGCCGGGTTCTGCCGCCTGGAAGAGAACGGCGGGGAATATGCTGCCGCCGTGTACCGCCGAAGGGACCATCTCTGGTATCTTCCGGAACATTCACCCGATTTACCGCTTCCCGCACTGCAGCTTTCAGATCTCGACATGAACCGCGAGTGTGATAAATTCCGCACCAGCGCCGTTATTCACGCCGAGTGTCCGGCATAGCCGCCCGTCCATAGTATTCCGCACGGGAAATTGAATATGCGGTAGGATTTCACTTGAATACGGCTGTGATACCGGCTATTATTAAGGTGATATCGACTCTCTGGAGCGGACTATGAATCTTAAGGCCGACATCGGACTCATGGGGCTTGCGGTCATGGGACGGAACCTCGTACTGAACATTGCCGACAAGGGTTTTACGGTGGCCGTCTACAACCGGACGACGGAAAAAACCGAAGAGTTCATCAACGAAATATCGGAATCATACACGTCCATACTTCCCGCATATACGATCGAAGAGTTCGTAGACAGCCTCTCCCGTCCGCGGAAAATCATACTGATGGTCAAGGCAGGCAATGCGGTCGACATCGTAATCGACACGATCATCCCGTTCCTTGACGAAGGCGACATCATCATCGACGGAGGAAATTCAAACTTCAGGGACACCGCCCGCAGGACCGATGAACTTGCCGGAAAGGGGCTGCTGTATACGGGAAGTGGCATCTCCGGCGGGGAGGAGGGCGCAAGGTTCGGCCCATCGATCATGCCGGGAGGCAACACCGCCGCGTGGCAGCATATAAAGGATATCTTTCAGTCGATTGCCGCGCAGAACAGCGACGGAACCTCATGCTGCGAATGGATCGGTGAGGGAGGCGCAGGACACTTCGTCAAGATGGTCCATAACGGTATCGAATACGGAGACATGCAGATAATCTCGGAATCATACGACATCATGCACTCGGGTATGGGGCTTACCCATGACGAGCTTTTTACGATATATGGAAACTGGCACGGTACGGAGCTTGAAAGCTACCTCATAGAGATTACACGCGACATCATGGCCTGCCGGGACGACGACGGCGAGATCCTTCTTACGAAGATTCGGGACGCGGCGCAGCAGAAGGGAACCGGTAAGTGGACGGGGATAAGCGCCTACGAACTGGATACACCCGTCACGCTTATCAGCGAGGCGGTGTTTGCGCGTCTCCTCTCATCGGGCAGACAGATGCGGGAAGAGGCGTCAAAAATCCTGACGGGTCCCGTACCGTCCGGTATGGACAGGAGTCCGGAAGCTGTTGAGCGTCTGCGGAAGGCGCTTCTTGCAGCCAAGGTCATCTCTTATGCGCAGGGTTTCCTGCTGTTAAAACAGGCCGCACAGGAATACGGATGGGGCCTTGATTACGCCGTAATCGCGAGGATCTGGCGGAACGGCTGCATCATTAAAAGTGTTTTCCTGGACAAAATCAGCGCCGCGTTTCAGAACGACACCGCACTTTCCAACCTCCTGTTTGATCCGTACTTCTCCAAAATCATGAACAGCTGCGAGCAGGCGATGCGGGAAACGGTCTCGGATGCGGCCCGTATCGGCATACCGCTACCGGCACTCTCGTCAGCGCTTGCCTACTACGACGGACTTCGCAGCAGAAGCCTTCCGGCAAACCTCATCCAGGCACAGCGCGACTACTTCGGCGCGCACCTGTATGAACGAACCGACCGTCCCGAGGGCGAGTTTTATCATACCGAATGGAAGAAGTTTCAACAGGACTGATTTATGAAGCGGGAACATACAAATATAAAAGATTTTTACGAGGCGGTGGGTCCGTATGTTCCCAAGCTTCTTACGATAGCCCGTATAAAATTGGGCAACGCTTTTGACGCCGAAGACGCAGTAGAGGACGCACTGTTGAAGGCGTACGACCATTACCACGCACTGCGTTCCCGCGACAAGCTTTACCCCTGGCTCAGACGGATCCTTATTAATCATATCAACGACCTTTTCAAGGCGAAGGACCCGACGGTGGATATT
>CAZAHA010000127.1:0-7845 GCA_964484915.1 uncultured Leptospirales bacterium | reverse complement strand
CGGATAGTATTGTAAACTCAGGATAGTGTTCTGTACTTCCGTTTAATACGATCATTGTTGCAAGTACTACTATAGCCGATATGCCCTTCATGACTATTCCTTGAATTTATTGAGATAGTTATCGGTTTGATTTCATTTTTGTGCGTTCATTATTTCAATAATTTCTGTTCATTGCATATTGATTTGCCAAATTCAACAAAAATATTCGAGGAATAACATGAATATACCCCGTTAAGAAATGAAAATAACGCTTTTTACTGTTAATGCTCAAGAAATAGAATATAACATAGAAATTTTTCGCATATTTTGACCTCGCATCAGTTATACACTTTTATCATCCACTCCAGGAGGGTATTGTGATTGAAACAACTCTATCTATGCAATATGACCGATATGTCCGAATATGTGGTTTTTGTGACATGTATAAGGTTTCCAAATCGGAATTGATTCTTGTCTGCCTAAGAAAATTCATTCCAAAACTGAAAAAGAAGTATTACACCTTCTCGACAATTAAGTACCAAAGAGATAGTTATCGGTGGAAATCCGTTCATTTATTTTGTAGCCCTGTACAGTTAGAGAAGTTCGGTTTCCTTCGGCGTTGTTATAAACTATCTTTCTCATTTATCGTTGCCTTGGCGATAGATTTGTATTGTAAAAAAGAACTTTTAGCAGATGAGGAAACATCCACCGATAGTTATCGATCTGAAATGTTTGTGGTGGATTTTAAACCAGGAAAAACAATAGATACGGCATTGTTTAAGTGGGGAACGACGAAAACACCAATAAAACTTACAGGGCATTAACGAAATAGAAAAGACTTTCCAGTTCAACATCAAGGTTGATATATTTTACAGTAATATTATCAGTATCTTTTAAGGTGATGGGAGCAAAGTTAAGAACCGCTTTAATACCAGCCTGTTTCAGTTTGTCAAAAGTTGATTGAGCATGAATAGCCGGAACGGTGATTATGGCTACTTTAATATCATGTTCCCGTATGTACTGATCCATCTCTTCAAGAGGCAGAATTGGTATTGCCTTTGTCCGGTTTACCTTTTTCAAACTGATATCAAAACCAGCAGCGATTTCCATATTTTCTTCTTGGAAATTTTGGTATTCCATCAAAGCCTTGGCTATCTTTCCGCAACCGACAATTATAGAATGGTTGGTTTCCTTTTTGGACAGTATGGTGTTGATGTGAAAGATTAATTCACCGATATCATACCCTGATTTTTTGTTTCCGGTTATTTTTAACAGTGAAAAGTCTTTCCGTACCTGTGTCGGCTTTTCTCCGGTCAAATCGGCAATTATGTTGGAGTAAACCTTTGTCTCCCCGGAGTTGTGCAACTTTTTTAATGCGTTTTTATATCGTATGAGTCTGACAATACGCTTTCTGTTAATGATGGACTGTTCCATACTTTCATTATTCCGAAAAATGAAATAGGTTATCTTTTGGGAACTTCGAAATCCCGATTCCATTAAAATATCTAATGAATCGGATTTTTGACGTTCCAGGGTACAAACTTTAATTATTAGAGATTCTCTTTATTAAGTTTTTTATGTGTCAGGATTTTTTGTCAAGTAGTTAGGAGTAAAAATGTGATTTATGTCACAAAAGAACATTCTTGACACCATTGATGTCTTAGATAAGGTATAGGAAAGTCTTCCAGGGATATTCTATTGGGGCGGAATGAAGTAAGAAAAGCACTGTATGATGTTGTTGAATCGTTAACGAATTATGAATTATCACATACTGCAAAGAAATTGCTTCTGCATTATTTTAACGGTTCAAGACAGGATACTACATACAAACGGGCTATTGAAGCAATAATAACGTATCACCCGGACGGTGCCGATGTCATTCGTACGGGTGAGGGACGTGTAATGAAGCTGCTTGATATACTTAAACATCAGGCGGATACATGGGACAAAGAACCGTAGTGCTATTCTTCGTCTGTCTGAGATTTCTTGTATTTCATAAATTCTTCTCTGCCTTTTTCCTTCCAGAATTTTTTCAACATATTCTTATGGCGATAAAGATACTCCATGTCATCCGAGAAGCTTTCATCATCGGCAAATGCCGCCTGCTGATCGTGTTTGAATAATTTATGTACATGGCCGTGTTGTCCGTCATGATGGTGGCCAAATCCGCCGAAGAGTATTTTTGCCAGGATGATTATACCGAACGCCTGCCAGAAGGTAATGGCCGGTAGTTCAAATATGCCGACCATCAGCCAGTTCCAGAGATGTTGTACAACAATCCCGAACAATAGTGCAAAGACCACAGCAAGGAAGATACCGCCGATCGTATATCCGATTATTTTTACAACTTTATGTTTTTTGTTGTGCGTCTGTTCGCTGTTCATAACCTAACTCCTGTACTAATATTTTTCGTAACTTTTTTTAGCGCCCTTGATTTTTTTGACAGTAATGTTCCTATGGGTGTTCCGGTCTCTTCAGATATGTCCCTGAAGGGCCGTCCTTCAAACTCTGTCTCTATGACTACCTTTTGTTCCAATGTGTCTAATTTTCCAAGAGCCTGGTAAAGAAGATTGATTTCAATATCCAGAAAAAACAGTTCCTCTATACGCGATCTTTCATCCTCCATGAGCGATACAATATCAATGTCTTCGCCTGTAGAGACGGTCGGCATGCGTCTTTTCCTGAAGAAATCCGTGATCTTGTTCCGAATCGATCTGTAAACGTATGCCGAGAGTGCTTCGACTGGAATTGAAAAATCCGGCATGTCAAAGAGGTGAGTGAACACATCCTGTACGATATCTTCGCCGCTGATTTCATCAACTCCTAAAAAAAAACGATCCGCGAAGGCAGTCATCCGTTTCTGCTCGTTCTTAAACAGATTCCCAAGTGCTGAATGTCGTTCCTGTCCGTTCATATCTATTAAAACGGAACTATACGCCAAATAATGCATCAGAATTCCGTTTTTTCCTTTTCGTTTATGACTATGTCCGGTAAGTACGGCACAATTAACAATAAGCGTACATAACATATGGATATAGTGACATCACCCTGTCTTGTCATCGGCGCTGGTCTTTCCGGAATGAGGACCGCGTTAGGTTTGTTGAGTAAAGGTATAACGCCGTGTATCATTTCTTCTGTGCCATCCATGCGCAGTCACAGTGCGGCTGCCATGGGCGGAATCCAGGCTGCGCTTGGTACCTCGGTGATGGGAGACGGTGACTCGCCGGCTCTCCATTATGACGATACTGTATCCGGCGGGGCGTTCATGAATGATACAGGTGTTGTGCGATACTTTTGTGAGACGGTAGTAGACGAGATTTACCGGATGGACTCGTACGGTGTGCCCTGGACGCGTGTGGAAGGAAAAAGCTTCAAGCCGTTCCGCAGAGGGTTGGGAGCCAGACAGGATCTGTATCGCGGAAAAATTGCCGGCAGGAATTTCGGCGGTACGGCTAAGTGGCGTACATGTTACTGTTCCGACGCGACCGGTCATGACCTCATGCGGGCATTGAATCGTGAGGTTGCCGCTCGCGGCGGAGAAGTACTGGACAGATGTAAGGTCCTGTCACTGATAACAGACAGCGGTCGTATCTGTGGTGCCGTTTGCCTGAACATGCGTTCGATGAAGCTTTTTGCTGTTCGCTCTGCTGCAACCGTTATCGCAACAGGCGGATTCGGCAGGCTGTATGCGCGTACAACGAACGGATCTATATGTTCCGGCAGCGGTCATGATCTGGTGTTCCAGACAGGGCATGGTGTACTTGCTAGTATGGAAGCCGTTCAATTTCACCCAACGTGTCTTGTGCCGTCTTCTCTTCTGGTAACGGAGGCCTGCAGAGGTGACGGAGGATATCTACTCGATTCCCGGGGAGAACGCTTTCTTTCGCTTTACTATCCGAAAACCATGGAGTGTTAACGCCGCGATCAGATAACCCGTGCCATGGTGCAGCGGCATATGGACGTTTTTTCACGTGATGACGGTGCTGGACCCTATTTTGAGCTTGATATTCGTCATCTTGGAAGGCAACATATCAAACATCATCTTCAAGAAGTATATGAGATGTGTATCTTCCGTCTCGGTTTAGATCCTGTCAAAAATACCATGCCCGTTTATCCGGGGCAGCACTATTCCATGGGAGGGATCCGTACAGATTTTCATCATTCTGCTTCATCATACGGATGTGAGGGACTGTATGCCGTGGGTGAGGCTGCATGCTGGGACCTGCACGGCTTCAACAGGCTTGGTGGAAACTCGCTGGGTGAGGCGCTTGTTTCTGGAGCACATGCGGCCGATTCGGTGAGTGCGTATATTAATAATCGGACGGAAGAGATATCCGATACTCTTTTGAAGGACAGCTATTCCGAACAGATAGAGCGTTTCAGACGGCTGGCGAATTCAGACCGGAGTAATCATAACTCAGTCTTTGCGATGTATGAAAAACTTCGACATACCATGAGCAGTGGCGCGGGTATCTTGAGAAGTGAGGAAGGTCTGACGGAAACCATTCGCATTCTGAACGGGATGTATGATACATCTGAAACACTCATCCCCGCCGGGGGTGTTTCCCGCTGTACTGAGGAGCTTCTGGTATTGCTTGAACTGCCTGGAATGATCCGTATCGCCCTTGCGGTTGCGGCCAGTGCGCTGAACCGCCGTGAATCACGGGGATGTCACATCAGAACGGATTACCCTCACCTGGACGAAAACTTTGCGCGTAGAACACTCGTTCGGTGGGATGCCGACAACAGGAAGCCGGTTATAACATATGAACCGATTACGTGAACAATCACAAAAACGAATATCTGTATACAGGTACGATCCGTATAACGGAAAAAAACCCTGCATGCAGGACTATATTGTTGATGTGCGAAGGGACTGGACTGTCCTCGATGCGCTTGTCTTTATACGGGAAACCATCGATCCCACACTGATCTGTGACCATGTGTGCGGCAACGGAATATGCGGCTCATGTGCCATGCTTGTTAATCTGCGCCCGGCTCTTGCGTGCCGGACACTTATCTTACCGCTTCCATTTTCCATTACGCTGCATCCTCTTCCGTTTTTCAACATGCTTGGAGATTTGTCGGTGGACACGTCAGTCTACTTCGCAACGGACAGATCACGCTCAGCATTCTGGATACATTCAAATCTGAAGGATGAAATCGAACATTACAGGAATATTAGATTTGACAATAATACAATGTTGCGCATACATGAGCTCGAGCGGTGTATTGAATGCGGCTGCTGCATAGCGTCGTGTCCCACTGCAGAGCTGAATGCCGGTTTTGCCGGACCGTATACTCTGTTAACGGTCTCCCGCTTTCTGCTCGATCCGAGAGATCACCGGCCGGTGAAGGACTGGTATACGGTTTATGGTACCGACAATGGTATCTTTGGCTGTACATCCGTTCTTGCATGCGATGCTGTCTGTCCTAAGGGTATTCCTCTCGCGGCAGCGCTCTCTCGGGTCAGAAAACAACTGCTGTTTGCCGGAGTGCGCAAAAAATGAAAACCGTATCCTACGATGAAATCGTCAAGCAGGTGGCCTCGATGTGTATCGAAGCAAATATAGTCCTGCCAGATGAGACAAAGCGGTATTATACAGAGTCAAAGCGGATTGAAACGGGCAGGAAGGCTGGTTCCGTGTTTTCCTATTACATGGAAAACATGAAGGCGGCAGAAGCCGAACGCATTCCGGTTTGTCAGGATACCGGCATCGCCGTCTTTTTCGTACGGATAGGAACCGATGTAGAAATAGAAGGCGCTTCGATGATCCATGATGCAATTAATGAGGGGGTCCGCCGTGGATACACAGAGGGCTACCTCCGGAAGTCTGTCGTATCCGATCCGCTCTTTGCAAGAATCAATACAAATGATAACACGCCGGCGATTATTCATATGGAATATGTTAAGGGCGATACGCTTGAGATCAGTTTTGCACCAAAGGGCGGCGGCGCCGAGAACATGAGCCGTCTTTTTATGTTGACTCCGTCAGCGGGACGTGCCGGCGTCGTGAACGCAGTCATGGAAACCGTACAGGATTCATGTGCGAATCCGTGTCCACCTGTTGTTGTGGGAATCGGTATCGGCGGAAACTTTGAATATGCGCCGTATCTCGCGAAGAAGGCGCTGTTTCGGGGCGGCCCGTCACAGGATAACAGGTATGCTGAACTGGAGAAGGAAATCCTGGAACGGCTCAACGGTACCGGTATCGGTCCCCAGGGATTCGGAGGAGATATTACTGCGTTTGACGTACGGATAGAACACGCGCCGTGTCACATCGCATCGCTGCCGGTTGCGGTTAACCTCAACTGCCATGTGCACCGCCATATGAGCATATCGTTTTAGGTAAAGGACAATGGAACATTTTCTCACAACACCGCTGTATCATGACAGGGTCCGGTTGCTGAAGGTCGGCGATGAAGTACGAATTACCGGCATACTCTATACGGCGAGGGACGCCGCGCACAGACGCTTTTATGACGCAATAAAAAAGGGAGAACCGCTCCCGATTGATCTTGAGGACCAGATTCTGTACTACACGGGACCGACGCCTGCTCCTCCCGGGCGGGTAATAGGGAGTGCGGGACCGACTACCTCATCACGCATGGATGACTACACGCCGCTGCTTCTTGAAAAAACAGGACTCCTCGGGATGATCGGAAAGGGAAACAGATCCCACAAAGTCAGGGAGGCGGTTCTGCGCTTTGGAGCGGTCTATCTTGCGGCAATCGGCGGCGCTGGAGCGCTGGCTGCACAGTGCATCAAGTCATCGGAAATTGTTGCATACGAGGACCTCGGTACTGAAGCTGTGAGAAGGATTGAGGTCGATAACTTTCCTGCTGTTGTCGCGCTTGATTCCGCCGGCGGGTGCGTCTTCAGCTGCTGACGGTCGATACACCTTCAGATTAAAGGGTTGATGTATGCCCGCCAGTATAACAACACATTTTAAAACAGTCGTTAGTCATTCCGTGTTCAGGATCATATGAAGAGCAGCATCAGTATCTGTATCTTCCGTCAGGTCAAAGAGCGGTCCGCTGGTACCGTCAATGGTTACTTCAGGATTGGCAAGGAATGCTTCGATTTTGTCATTTGTTAATCCCGCATCACGCAGCGCTTGCCCCAGAGGGTCCTGGGACAGGTCGATCCCGGTCCAGATGATCCGTTCCTTAAGTCCCTCTATTGGTCCGGCACTTGCATGGATGCCGTTTTCTGTCATGTTTGGGGGATACTGCATGCCAAGACTGCTCCAATGTGTGAACAGTTCGTTTCTCAGTGAACCGGGAGCCGCCTTTTCCGGGTTGGTTGCACCGACGACGCTGCCGCGGAACGTCTTCCAGGGGAGCGTTTCCGGCAGAAACGAGACGATGTGCCAGGTGACGCTGCTGCCTGGTGATGTATACAGCTCCTTCATTGCCGGATAGAATCCGTTGATTACATACAGGTCATGATCCGTAAAGCAGGCCGCGTAGACACCGGGAGCGACCTTCGTCTGGGACGATGCCTTCCAGATTTCATTGAGTTTTGCTCCTGACGGAACGCCCAGTAATTTCTGCGCCTGGATACTGTTTGCCAGTTTCCCATCGGAGAGCAATGCGTCCCAGGAGGCATTGAAATATGTACGGAATCTGTCTTTTGCTTCTGCGGAAATCTGCAGTTTATCTGGTGTGTTCCACACCGCGGCCGCGGCAATGGAGGAGTAGTGCTGGTCGATGATCTCCCGGTCTATGATATCGTTGGCAGAAAGGATCCCGGTTGCGGTGATGTTCAGACCGTGTTCCGCGAGAAACGAGGTTATGTACTGTACGCCCTCCGTTGTGTGCGCATGTGGTTTTATGAATACAAGGGCCGTGTTTTCCATATGT
>CAZAHA010000126.1:0-7896 GCA_964484915.1 uncultured Leptospirales bacterium | reverse complement strand
CTGCCAGATGAACAAGAGCGACAGCGACATAATCGCCCTTTCTCTTGTATCAGCTGGTTATGACCGCACCGACGACCAGAAGAACGCCGACATCATCATCTTTAATACATGCTCTGTACGTAAAAACGCCGAGGATCGCGCCATAGCACGGTTGACGGAAGCGTCCAACAGACGTCCCGTTCGGCCGATGGTCATCGTTGCAGGGTGCCTTGCCCAGCATATTGGAAAGCGGCTTATCGACGAAGGAATCTGCAACATCGCTGTCGGACCTTATCAGTCGCCTGAACTGCCATCACTCATTTGTGCATATCTTGAAGACTCCACACGCAATCTTCACACATCCGTCCAAAGGGACGAGTTTGCCGAACGGCTTCCACGTGCCCTTGTGGGCTGCAAGACGGACGACTACTGGCACCGCTGGGTAACCATCACACACGGGTGTGAAAACTTCTGCACGTACTGTATCGTTCCGTTCGTCCGCGGACCGCTGCTCTCGTTTCCCTCGTCCGACATCCTGGACTTCATACGCCGCCTGCCGGACGAGGGTGTGATAGAGGTGTCCCTGCTTGGGCAGAACGTCAACCAGTACGGTCAGGACAGCGGCGACATTCCATTTTACTCCCTTCTTGAACGGGCGTCGTCTGTCCCCGGAATAGAAAAGGTCAACTTTTTGACATCGCACCCCAAGGACCTGGACGATAACATCATCCGTGTCATGGCGGAGAACCAGGCGTGCGCCAGGGCTCTTCACCTTCCCCTGCAAAGCGGATCTGACAACATACTTCACAGAATGAACCGCTCCTATGATTTTTCTCATTACATGTCGATTGTGGAAAAGCTGAACACACGGGGTACCTTTTCGCTGACCACAGACATTATCGTGGGATTCCCCGGTGAGACGGACGATGATTTCAAAATGACGCTCGATGCCGTACGGGAGATCGGTTATGATGATGCGTATATGTACGCATATTCACCCCGCGAGGGCACCGAAAGCGCAGATTACGACGACCATGTACCGGATGACGTTAAGGCAGAACGGCTGCGTGTACTGATAGATACGCAACGGAAAATGGGCGCACAGAAGATTTCCCGGTATATTGGGATGAAGAGCGCGTTTATCGCTGAACGGATCAGCAAGAGGAACGAAGCCGAATTATCCGGGAAAACGATGCTTAACCATCAGGCGGTGGTTCCCGGAGGCGCTGACCTGATCGGTACGATGAATGAGATCACTATCACGGACATACGCGGGGCGACCCTCTATGGTACGATACAGTAGCGCGGCTGCCATACTTCTTCTGTGTACGCTGCTTTTCGCCTCCGCGGCAGATGACTATGCCGGCATCGTCTCCGCATACGAAAGCAACGAGTACGGCACCCTTCCCGTGCTGACTGAAACCTTTTTACGAAAATACCCCCACAGCCCCCTTGCGTCGGATGTACGCCTCATCCGGGCCGAGACCGAGACCGATCCCCAAAAGGCGCTCGTCTCGCTGAATCGTATCGTGTCGACGAACCCCGGTTTCAAACAGGCGGATTACGTACGGTACCGCATCTGCGAGATACTCTATCTTCTTGCCAGGTGGAAGGATCTGGAGACTACGTCGCGCCGCGCGATCGAGGTACACGGAAAAAATTCCCGGTACTATCCGGACTTTATTTTCTTTTTGTCCAAGGCGACATTCTACACACATGACTACGACGAATCCCTCCAGTGTGCTGGTGCCGTTATCCGTGACTACCGTCAACACGACGGGTATCCACAGCTCAGGCTCCAGACGATCTACGCGTCCCAGAAGATCCACTACGACAGCTTTGACTATGCCCAGTCGCTGAAACGCTCACATTTTGAACTCCAGGGTACGGGATCCGACATCTCTTCTCTCTATCTTCTGGGACGGCATTTTGAATATGCGCATGACTACAACAGGGCATTTTCGCTTTATTCGGACATCATAAAAAAATATCCCCGTTCCCCGGAGGCACTCCTTGCAAAGAAGCGGAACGTGATCATCACAAAGCACAATCCTCGCTATATCAGAAACGTACTGGCAACAATCAAAACCGGTGACGGTTCCATCATTCAGTCGTTATCACCGACGCGTGATGTGAATGAGGACGATACTTTGCAGTACTATGCGCTGTCAATCGGACCGCTCTATAACCTCCAGGCGGCGGAAAAGCTCGTCGCCGAACTTGGCCATACATTCAGCCATGTTCATGTTGTCAGGCGCTACCGCGACTTCGTCATCTATGTCGGGCGGGTCTCCTCATCCGAGGAGTGTATGGACCTGAAGATACGCCTTGCTGAGGAATACGCGATCAACGCGAATATTGTGTACGTAACCAACCACGAAGGACTGAACTTCGTCCATGGAGAGTAATAGATGCCCGACAAGCTGACCCCGATGTTCCGGCAGTATCTGGAGATCAAGAAGAAGCATGCCAGCGAGATCCTCTTCTTCAGGATGGGCGACTTCTACGAGATGTTCTTCGATGATGCCGTCACCGCATCACGCATCCTCGATATCGCACTCACGAAGCGGCAGAACGACGTGCCCATGTGCGGCGTTCCGTATCACGCAGCGGACAGCTACATTACCCGTTTATTAAAGGCAGGTCACCGCGTGGCTATCTGTGAACAACTGGAATCGGCTCCGTCCAAGGGTTCTTCCATCGTGAAGCGGGATGTCGTACGAATCATGACCCCCGGTACAATCGTCGAGTCTCACATGCTTGACTCGGATGATAACAACTTCCTTGCGTCGGCCGTGGTGGGCAAAGAGAGGATATCGTGCGCGTTTCTTGACGTCTCCACCGGCGATTTCTTCGTGAGTGATTCCCCCCGATCGCTTGATCTCTTCAGGGGGATCATTGCCCGGTATGCGCCAAGCGAGATCATCTTCAGATGCGGCGACACCGAAGAAGACGTGCCCTACCGCGATTTCATCTCCCAGGCAGGTATTCCGCAGAACAGCATCTCAAGCTGGCTGTATGACACGGAATATCTTGAGAAGACGATACGCACTACCTATGAGATCGCAACGCTTGAGGGCATTGACCTTTCGTCCGAGATACGGATACTCGCAGCCGGATCAATACTTGAGTACGTCCGCGACACACACCGCAAGGCGGTCCGGCATCTCAAGCTTCCCAGGATCGTGAGCACGGCGTCAAACATGATCCTCGACGAATCGACGATCGAGAACCTGGAACTGGTCACCAACTCGTTTGACCGCACCAGGAAGAAGACGCTCCTCTCGGTCCTCGACCGAACACGGTGCGCCATGGGGAAGCGCCTCCTGGAATTATTCATATTGCAGCCGCTGACGAACATTGACCAGATCGAACACAGACTGGACTGCGTACAGTACCTCCATGAATATTCCGATCTGAGGGAGCGACTCTCGGGCCATCTGTCGCACATCCACGATATCGAGCGTCTTGTATCCCGCTTTTCCATCGGACGCGTCACTCCCCGGGACTTTCTGAACCTTGCCGAAACCATCAGCCACTGTATGGAGATAGCGACCCTGCTTGCACATCACACGGAGAGCGCCCTGTATGAAACCGTATCGGATATCCCCGACCTTTCCAGCCTCGCAAAAAAAATTGCGTCCGTCATTTGTGACGAACCGGCACTCACCCCCGAACAGGGACGTATCGTCAGGGAGGGAGCGAACAGCGAACTGGACAGGCTTTATACGCTCAAGACCGACGCACGGAGCTGGATCATACAGTACCAGGAGGAAGAGAAGAAGCGGCTTTGCATTCCGACGCTCAAGATCAAGTACAACAGGGTGCACGGATACTATATCGAGATAAGCAAGTCCTATACCGCTCGCGCTGACAAAGCATACATGCGCAAGCAGACGCTGGTCAACGCTGAACGGTACACCACTGAAAAACTGCAGACATTTGAGACCGAGATACTCTCGGCGTCGGAAACGATCGTAGACATTGAAAAAAAGGAGATCGCAGCCCTTACAGAATCGGTTATTGCCTTCCGCGGAGACCTTCAGTCCATCTCCGGGGCTGTTGCGTTCATTGATACCGTCACCTCGCTGGCACAGTGCGCAATCGAGTCGTCATATGTCCGCCCACGCTTCTCACCTGACGGCGTCACGGAAATCAGGGACGGCCGTCATCCCGTCGTGGAGAAATACTTTACCCGGGAATCATTCATCCCCAATGATGTTTATTTTGACGGCAGGGAGCATTCGCTGAAAATCATCACCGGCCCGAACATGTCGGGCAAGTCAACCTATATGCGGATGAGCGCCCTGATACAGCTTATGGGACAGATCGGATCATATGTACCGGCGTCGTCTGCGCAGCTGACAGTCGCTGACAGAATTTTCACCCGTATCGGGGCCTCGGACAACATCGCGCGGGGCGAATCAACCTTTCTCGTTGAGATGAACGAAACGGCAACCATACTCAACAACGCAACGGACCGGAGCATGATCATCATGGACGAAATCGGTCGCGGTACATCCACCTACGACGGTCTCTCACTTGCATACGCGATCGCCGAGTATATAGCGCGTTACATCCGCGCGCGGACGCTTTTTTCGACACACTACCACGAACTTACCGAACTTGAATCGGTACCGGGCATCATCAATTATACCGTACAGGTCCAAGAAAATCCGCACGGCGTTGAATTTCTGCACAAGGTTGTCCGCGGAAAGGCCGACCGATCGTACGGTATACATGTAGCAAAGCTTGCGGGGATCCCGCGGGAGATAACACAATCCGCCCAGGAGATTCTGACCCGGCTGGAAAAAAACCGCGATAAGGCAGGAACCAGGCGGAGCGGCCAGAGACAGTCAGGCGACGAGGTGACTCTCTTTAACGCGGCAAATCATGTGGTGATTAAAGCAATTCAGAGTATCGAACCCGACACTATAACGCCGATCGAGGCCCTGAACGAGATCCACAGGCTGAAAAAACTGATAGACAGCGACGTCATTTCCCGGTAGAAACCATATTGTTATCGGTATGTCGGAAAAAGGCAACGAGACGATCACCGTGTCCCGATCTTCCAGCCGGATTACCGGTACTTCTTTACCAGCTTGCCGTTTTCCCACTCGCCCCGTTCGCGTCTCCCGTTTGGATAGGTCATCGTCCCCTTTCCATGCAGCTCGTCGTTGCGGAACTCTCCGGTATAGACCCGTCCGTCCTTGAACTTCATGACACCCATACCGTCAATCTTGTTGTTGCGGAATGAACCCTTGTACTCGGACCCGTTGTGAAACTTCATGGTACCGTGGCCGTGTATGGTACCGTTGTGAAACTTCCCCGTATAGACACCCTTCTTTGTCTTGTAGACGCCGCTGCCGCTTATCTTTCCGTTTATAAAATCGCCTTCGTAATAGGATCCGTCCGGATAGTGCATGGTTCCCTTACCGTGCATCTGGTTGTCCTGTATTTCACCGGTGTATACGGCGCCGTTTTGCATGTTTACGGTTCCGTTTCCGTTTACGACGCCGTCTTCAAACAGACCGGTAAGTTTCCTTCCGTCCACGAAGGTCATACTGCCCCTGCCGTTGGGTTTGTCGTTTTTCCAGCTCCCCTCATAGGTCCTGCCGTCGTAGTAAACCTGGGTCCCCTCACCATGGCGTATACCATTCTTCCATTCGCCGGTGTACGACCTGATTCCCGGGTACGTCAGAGTTCCCTCGCCGTGCCGTTTTCCTCCCGACATGTCACCAACATACCGGACACCGTCCGGACTCACGGTGATCTCATTCTTCGATGACGGTTCCGTACCGGTCTCGCTGACCTGTGTACTCGATCCGCATGAGAGAAAGATGAACATCACAATCAGAAGTAATGGTGTCTTTTTCATACGTACTCCTACTCTTGTATATCGGCGGCAAACGGCCGTTGATATATCATCGTACAATCATGATAAAATGTTAAGATACATATGATCGAGGAAAAAACAACCACCGTCCGGTGTTGACTGAAAGAAATGAACGGTGTTTGTAAACTTCTACAGTTTTTTTTCCGTAGAGGAGAGAGCCAGATAGCGGTTACCAGTCTTGAGGTTGAACTCTTCGCCAGGATCCGCATTCTTGAAGGTAACGGGTATCGTCTGGTGATCTTCCATGCTTCGGTGGACTTCAAAATGAAGATGAGCCCCAGTCGTGAAGCCGCTGTTTCCGCTTAACGCGATGACGTCACCCTGATTAACGATATCCCCCGGCTCGACGAGGGCGCTGTCGTGCATAAGGTGGTAGTAGACTGCGACCGAACCGTCATCATGAAGAATGAGAATACTGTTTCCACGGGCCTTGCCTGTCTTTTTATAGCGTCGCTTGTATGAGTATGTGTTGTCGGAATGAACCATGTCGGTAGTGACTACTTTTCCCGAACGGGCGGCGATGATCTCGGTCTTCATGGGAAGTCCAAAATCATAGGCGTAGCGGTTAACACCGTAATGGGAATACCGAGAGCAGTTTCCCTGAACAAGCAGATACTCCTCACCTTCTTTGTACGGGAGTATGTAGCAAGACTCCTCTGACTTCTTGTATCCCTGACACTGGTAGGGATTCTCGGGATCGATGACAACGACCGGCTCTTCCACGGTCTGCCGGGAAATGCAGCTTATGCTAAATAACAGTATGGATGCAAGCGTTAACAGTATCTTATATCTCATCATTTATATATTCTGTAATAATTTGTACGCAAAATACGGTATCGAAACGGCCGATTGTTCTCCGGAGCGGGCTTTTTTATCATGTACCCACAGAATATGTGGGATGCGAATGCCATGTCAAACAGTTTTTTTCATGGGATATATAACAGAAGAGGAGTGCATTATCAGCACTCCTCTTACTGCACGAGAGGAGACTTGAACTCCTACGAACTTAGCGTTCACAAGGCCCTCAACCTTGCGTGTCTACCAATTCCACCACTCGTGCATTGCAAGAACAATCAAATATCCTGCGCCATATTTGTCAACCGAATTGCACGGTTATTACGTCAACTTTTTGGGGATTCCCGTTTAAAATATTTGACGCTGGTTTTAAAAAAGAACCAACTGTATTGTCGAACCGGGATATAATCAGTATACTACCAGGCATGTCCCGACGATATAACACCAAACTGTAACTTTAATCATTAGTGAATGAAAGACTCTATAATGGACACTATGCAGGAACAACTCAGATACTCATCGGAACCGGACTACAGGAACAAGCACTATACGCTGCCTCCCGATAAACGCAAAAAGCTTTTTAAGCGGATGTCCTTTTTATATGGCGAATATACTGCAAAGGCGTTTTTTCCCGAGCTCGAACGCATAATCAAGGTACACTACGCGTACAAGACGGATACCTGCATCGCGCAGGACACGGCGTTTGATCCGGAGAACCTCTTTACCGAGCAGGATGTAATCCTGATCACATACGGAGATATCCTCAAGGGCAAGGAGAAATCATCTCTTGCCACGCTGGCAAAATTCTGCGACATCTATCTCGAAGGAGCGATCAATACCATACATATCCTTCCCTTTTATCCCTATTCATCCGACAGGGGTTTTTCCATAAAGGACTTTGAAAGCGTGGATCCAAAACTTGGCACCTGGGAGGACATACACCGTCTGCAGCACAAATACAAGCTGATGTTCGACGGCGTTATAAACCATATCTCGTCCAAGAGTAAATGGTTTATGGAGTTTCTGAACGGCAACCCGAAGTTTGCGGATTTTGTGATAAGCTACGATACACAGGAGGATCTTTCCGCGGAAGAACGGCAGATGATTTTCAGGCCCCGCACGACAGACATACTCTCACGGTTCGAGACGATAAACGGACCGAAGTACGTGTGGACGACCTTTTCCGAGGACCAGATCGACCTGAACTACAAAAGCCCCGAAGTCCT
>CAZAHA010000125.1:0-7903 GCA_964484915.1 uncultured Leptospirales bacterium | reverse complement strand
CGTATGCTGGATGTTTTGCCGGAGAACTGTGCGCTCTTCGAAGATGCCATTACCGGCGTACAGGCGGGAACAATCGGAAACTTCGGCCTTGTCGTGGGCGTTAACCGTACTGACAGCGGACTTGAACTCTTATTGAACGGTGCCGACATCGTTATCGAGGACTTTACGGTTTTCGACCTGCTGAACGTAAACATAATCCAGCCGTACTTCAATCCGCCGGCGCCAAATATTATGACAATCGGACGGACGGTAGAGGAGCTTTTAGCCGGAAGCAAAGCCGCACTCTTTCTCGACTTTGACGGAACGCTTTCGCCTATCGTCAAGCATCCGGAGGATGCGGTTATATCGGACAGCATGCGGGATACATTGAAGCGCTGCTCCCGGTCGTTCACGGTGGCTATCGTCAGCGGACGTGACATGGATGACGTGAAGCAAAAGACCGCCCTTGAATCATGCATCTATGCCGGAAGCCACGGTTTCAGGATATCGGGTCCAAACGGCCTCTATCGGGAGCATGAGCAGTCCGCGGAAATCCTTCCCCAGCTTGACCGACTGGAAAAGGCACTGCATGAGAAGTTCGGCGAACAGATAGACGGTATCAGGATAGACCGGAAGCGCTACGCTATCGCCGTCCACTACAGAAACGTAAAGGAAGAGGAGGTGATCGTTATCAGTACGGTTATCTCCGACCTGCTGAAAGGTTTTCCCGGCTTCAAGAAGAGCCAGGGCAAGAAGATTATCGAAGTGCGTCCGGACATCGACTGGCACAAGGGAAAGGCCATCAGGTGGATCATGCACGAGCTGCATGCCGACGCATCCGGCACTGTTCCGGTGTATATCGGAGACGACATCACCGACGAAGACGGCTTCCGTGCGGTAAACGATAGCGGCGGTATCAGCATACTTGTCGGATTTCACGGTTCGTCAAGTACGGCCTCCTATTCGCTGAAGAACGTTTATCAGGTGGAACTATTTCTAAATGAGCTTGCGAAACTGTATCATGAATAAACAATGGACGATAACATATGAAAACTGGAATCCTGAAGAAAACAGGCTGCGTGAGGCCCTCTGTACGCTCGGCAACGGCTATATTGCAACCAGGGGAGCCATGGAGGAATCGGGTGAGGGTGAATACAACTATCCGGGAACCTATGTCGCCTGCGGCTACAATCGCGCCGTCTCGGTCATCAAGGAGCAGGAGATCGAGAATGAGGACCTGGTAAACTGGCCGAACTGGCTGCCGCTGTCGTTCCGTATCGGAGACTCTCCGTGGCTCGATCTTTTCAGTCTCGATGTCCGCGAATATGTTCTTTGCCTCGACCTGAAGGAGGGTGTGCTGGAGCGGAAGTTCAGGTTCAGGGACGATGAAGGCCGCGAGACATCCGTCATCAGCCGACGTATCGTCAGCATGCATGACCCTCACGTTGCCGCGCTTGAGTGGACGATAATTCCGGAAAACTGGTCCGGTCCAATTACCATCCGTTCCGCGATTGACGGCAGCGTACAGAATAACGGGGTCCCCCGTTACGGCGACCTGAACGGACATCACATCGACGTGCTCGATACCGGTAAAACCGGTGACGGGAACATCTATCTTGTCAGCATGACCCGGCAGTCGAAGATACGCATGGCACAGGTGGCATCAACCGCCATTTACCAAAACCAGGACCGGATGGACTGTTCCTCCAGTATCAACGGTGACGATCAATCGGTCGAACAGCTCTTTCACTGTTCATGCGAGAAATTGCAGCCGTTGAGAATCGAGAAAATCGTCACTACCTGCACAACCAGGGACATCGCCATAAGCGATCCGCTTACGGAGGCACGTGAGAAGATCACCTGGATAGAGAACTTTCACCGCCTCTACGTTGACCACCGCTTAAGCTGGGAGCAGATCTGGACCCGCAGCAATATCAATCTCCATGCCGAGGACGACGAAGTAAAAATCCTCCGCCTGCATATTTTCCATATTCATCAGACCGTATCGCAGCACAGTATCAGTTACGACATCGGTGTGCCGTCGCGCGGATGGCACGGCGAGGCGTACCGCGGACACATCTTCTGGGACGAGTTATACATCTTTCCGTACATTAACATGCATAATCCGGAACTGTCGCGCTCGCTTCTGATGTACCGCTACCGGCGACTTCCGAGGGCGCGGCAGATGGCGCGTGAGGCGGGGTACCGCGGTGCCATGTATCCCTGGCAGAGCGGCAGCAACGGCCGCGAGGAAAGCCAGGTGTTTCACCTTAATCCCAAGTCCGGCAGATGGATTCCCGACAACTCCCGTCTCCAGCGGCACATCAGTTCCGCAGTTGCGTATAACGTATGGAAGTATTTTCAGACTACCGACGACATAGACTTTCTCGCATCCTACGGTGCCGAGGTGATCCTTTCGGTAGCGCTCTTCTGGTCGAGCATCGCACACCTCAATCCAAGGCGGGACCGGTACGAG
This sequence comes from uncultured Leptospirales bacterium, assembly GCA_964484915.1. GTDB lineage: Bacteria > Spirochaetota > UBA4802 > UBA4802 > JAFGJZ01 > CAZAHA01. The sequence continues at coordinate 5,448 of CAZAHA010000125.1, read as the reverse complement.
ATACACGGTGTTATGGGACCTGACGAATACCATACGAGCTACCCCGACTCCGAGCAGCAGGGAATCAACAACAACGCGTACACGAACTTCATGGCCGTGTGGGTAATCCGCTGCGCACTTCAATTGTTTGAGATGTTTGACGAGATATTTGTGAAGGAACTGTCGGACAAGATCGGCATCACCAGCGATGATGTTGCACAGTGGATGCGCATTGCCAAACGGATGTACGTTCCGATGACGGAAGACAACATAATCCTGCAGTTTGAAGGCTTTGAGTCCCTGAAGGAATTCGACTGGGATAGGTACCACAGGAAGTACGGTACAGTGCTTCGCCTGGACCGAATCCTTGAAAAGGAAAATGACACGCCCAACGCCTACCGCGCGACGAAGCAGGCCGACGTACTGATGCTCTTTTACCTTTTCTCATCCGAGGAGATAGTGGAGATCTTTACCAAACTGGGGTACGGTTTCACTCCCGCAGACATACCAAGAAATATCGCGTACTATCAGAAGATTACCTCACACGGCAGCACACTCAGCCAGGTGATCTTCTCCTGGGTATATTCACGATCGGAGCGTGAAGAATCGTGGTCCAGCTTCAAGAAGGCGCTCATGAGCGACTTCAACGATATTCAGGGAGGGACAACGCCAGAAGGAATACACCTCGGGGCGATGGCCGGCACGGTTGATCTCATCCAGCGCTGCTATACCGGCATGGAGATCCGCGATGATGTTCTCTTCCTCAATCCGCGGATACCGAAGGAGATTACGAAGATCGACTTCCATGTACGGTACAGGAGCCACTGGATACAGCTTACGATAACCAGAGACAAGCTGACCGTAAACTTTGCACGAGGGTGGTCCGGACCGGTAACGATCATGGTACGCGATACCAGCCGGGAATTCTCGACCAACGATACCGCTGATTTTTCTCTTTAGTTGTGCTCATGTTCTGGTATGACGGAAAAATGTGTGTGTGATGCATGCTGCTGAATTCCGCTTCGGATAAGCGGCCTGTCAGCCCGGTTCATGCGACACAAACCGGGCGATGTTGCGCGACATCTCAATCCGCTTCATGAAAGATTGCATGATTTTTCCATACAGTTGTTCTCCGAGAACCGCGTCCTCGAGACCCGCATCGATGTTGGGGTTGTCGTTCACCTCGATGCAGTATATCCGTCCGTTGACCTCCTTGAGATCGACACCGTAGAGACCGTCGCCCATGAGGGACGCAGCCCTGACAGCCGTCTTCAGGACATTCGGCGGGACCGATTCCACCGGCAGCGCATCAGCCTCGCCGGAGTTGTTTCCGCCGCCGCCGTTCCAGTCGTAAATCTGCCAGTGTCCCTTTGCCATGAAGTACCGGCACGCATAGACGGGGGTCGACTCCAGTACGCCGATACGCCAGTCGTAGTCGGAATAGAGGAACTGCTGTACAAGGAGAAGATCGCTCTTTCGAAAGAGAAGATCAACCGCGCTTTTCAGCTCTTCGAAGCTCGAGACACGGGTGACACCGAGAGAGAACGCACTGTCAGGCTGTTTGAGTACCAGGGGATATTCGGCCTCCTTGAGCTGCGACGCCAGTGACATGGTCTTTGTAAGGACCCACGTTTTCGGGGTGAGGATCCCGTTCTGGCGGAGCCGTTCGTTCAGATAGATTTTGTTGGAGCATCTCAGGATCGACCATGGATCATCGATAACGACCAGGCCCTCCGCATATGCGATTCGGGAGAGCTGATACGTATAGTCGTTCACCCCTGTTGTCGTACGGATGAAAAGTGCGTCGAATTCGCTTATTCTGTCGGCGTCGTCCCGTGTGATAAACTCGGTATAGAAGCCGGTCTTTTCCGCGGCCATTTTAAAACTGCTGAGAGACTCCGGACACGACGGGGGGTTCTTTTCATCAGGGTCGATCAGGATCGCCAGGTCGTATATGTAGTTTTTCAGCCGCGTCTTCCTGAACCGTTTTCTGGAAAAGTAGTTCCGCGCCAGTGTCTGTACGGTCTCGTAGTGTTCGGCCGGCACCTTCCTGAACGGTACCGGTGTCGCCTTGATGATCTCCCATCTTTTCTTCCTGCGAAATTCAACGGTAAAGAGCGGCGCTTCAAACAAAGAGTAGAGCCTGCTTCCCAGTGTACGAAACGCCGGATCGATCGTCTGCCCAAAATAGATGTTGAACGCGATTGACTGGTCATCGGTCCTGGCAAGGGCAGTCTGTATCAGTTCGTCTATTTCTGAACTCACCGAGCGTATCAGATGGAGGTCGCCGAAGTCGCGGATGGTGGTGATGTTGGGTATGGCACGGTGTTCGCGTGCTGAGGCGAGCAAGGACACATAGTAGCCGACGCTCTGGTAACGGTACGATCCGCACAGGTTGAATACCCTGAAGTTGGGACTGTTCAGAAAGCGCGCCTGGGTTATGTATTCCCGTGCGCTGACTATCGCGACGCCGCTGATCTCGATGGTCCAGTCGGCGCGGCGGTCGACGATGATGATGTTCTCGAGGGACCCTCCTGCAGAGGTACCCGGAACGGTACGGAACATGCGGACCGCGTCGATTCCGGCGGCGTAATAGTCGGAGAGCAGGACTGACCGTACAAAGCCCGCATTTTGGTACCAGGCAAGGAGGCGCTCATCGTCGCTTTTGGCCTCGAGCGTTATGCGCGTGAAAGAATTGGCAAGAGCGTACTGTTCGAGGTGAGAGAGCATCGCATCCCCTGTGCCCTTTCCACGATGTTCCGGAAGCACACAGATCGAAAAAAGCCTGACTGACTTTTTATGCAGATGGACGACCATAGCGCCGCACGGCACATAAGAACGCGACAGGCGAATCTCCGCGATCCACACCGCCTGATACGGGCTTTTCAGGCTCAGCCTGAGCTGTCTCCGCGTACTTATCTTGTACTTCGGAAACGATCGTGTCTCAACATCTTCAAGAACTGCTATGTCTTCGGGTGTGGCGCGGCGTACGCGCACTGATTTGGTACGTGGCATGATTACCTTATTCCGCTTACGATGTATTCCATGATCGGGTCGGGTGAACCCGTTTCGGTGAAAGAGTGAGTAACAAACTCCGGCCTGTACAGCAGCGTCCGCTCGATCATCTGCTCGATTGTGGACAGATACGGCAAGCTTGTCTTTCCGATGAGGAGAGACGGAATCGACTGCGGCCGTTCCCGATACAGTTTCAGCACCTCCCTGAAGCCGCGCAGATAGAGATAGTCCTTGGTAAATCCGCCCCCGCGGTAGACACGGGCTGTCATGTAGAATGCCGTGTCCGGCGTGATGAGACCGGTTTCTGCAAGGAGCTGATAGCTTCTCCGGAAACTGTATCCCGAGAGCATGTACCTTGTTGCCTTGACGCGAAGCGCAAGCTGTTTCAGACGGTGTACCGTCATGTATCCCGAAAGATACTCCGACAGGATCGCAAGACCCTCCTGGGTGAGCGTATTGACCGGCAGCCCAAGACGCAGGAAGTTGAGCTTCTGCAGACGCGAGTTTATCGTGGTCAGCATGTGGACGCCGAGTTCGTGTTCCGCGAGCGCCTTGAGGCTCCGTTCGGAAAAGTATGCGTCCTTTCGTATGAGCACGGTCTTTTTGCTGTTCAGTACCAGTACCTTGGAGACCGTCTTCCGGGATATCTCGATCTTGCACTCGAAGCCGTACTGCCCGGACAGTGAATAAAAGTAGTCGCGTACTTCCTCGGCGCTCAGTGATTCTGTATCATCATCTCCGTTTGTCTGCGGACAGTGAAGCAGGTAGTTTGCGTTTGCGATATCGGTGTCGTCCGGCTCGCCGAAGTAGCGAAGAGATGAGTACATGAACCGTCCGGTACCGATCGACGATATCATCTCTATCTTGTCCGAGTACGCTGATATGATGTCGCGGTAGATTGTCTGGATGTCGATGTCGTCTATGGTCTCCAGCGGTATCTGGTAAAGCCTGCGTTTGAATTCATACGGGTTGATGACAAGCTGCCGGTATTTAAATGACGGATCAACCGTGCACCGGGATTTGAAGAAGCGCTTCTTCTCCTGTTCTATGTTTATCGGATTGATGAAGTTCAGTATCTCAAAATCCTTTGCGATGGAAAAGATCTGCCGGTCCACATTGATTATGGATTTGTCGAGGTTTCTGCCAAGCAGGTGGTACTTCTTCTTGAGCTCGATCACCCGGTGCTTGCGTATAAAGAAGCTTGCGGTATTCACAATCGCGTTCTTCAGACCGCTTTGCAGCGCGTCGATCACCAGGGGGTACAGCTCGCCGCTTGATTCATCACAGTAGACCTTCTTGATTTCAAGCGGCAGCATCAGCGTCGACTGGCTGTTCTGGTTTACGAACCATGCAAGGTATCCCGCGCCGGAAAATATCCGGTTCTCATCGACGGTCGTTTCCACATTGGGAATCTCTATCGCCGAGAGCTCCTTTTTCATCCGGTCGATGCTGATACGGTGCAGCGCCGTGTCAATCTGTACGGTGCCTATGTTGAAAACGGGAGACGGACCGTGGATCCTCTTGTAGTTGTACGAATGGACATCGTAGACGATGCATGCCCGGTAGAGCGATTCGAGCGTACGTATAAGCGTATGGACGACTTTGTAAAATGCTGCATGCTTGGCCAGGCTGACGCTTCTTTCCTCATCGGAAAGTGCGCTGTTCCAGATCTTCTTTCTCCATGCTTCGGTATAGATGCAGAAGTCGGGGGCTCTGTTCAGGTCGTACTCGTAGCGTGAGTCGTTCGCGATAAGCACGATTGGAAAGGAGCGGATGAAACTCCCGGTTTCCGGGTCCTCCTCATACCAGCGCTCCCGTTCGGTCAGGATGCATTTTCCCTTAAGATCGCTCCGAAGGCGGTGACCGTTGTGTACGGCGAGGCATGCAAACGGCGGGTAATCCTGAATATGAATGAAAAATGACTCATCGGGAGGCGTTGCATCAAACGTTTCCCTGCGCTCAATCCGTGAGCAGATTTCGTTAACGGGTATTGTTATCATGCTATATCAGTACCGGTAAAAGACTGCCCCCCAAAAGCTTTCCTGTCTGTTAAAAATACCATACACGTGTCATACGTCATTAAACCGGATGATACAGGTTTTTTATGTGCGATACATAATAATTGGTACAATAAATCCAGCATTTAATGTACTATGGTTTCAAAAATATCTCGGGAGATGCAATGAACAGGAAACGGGCGCTCAGTTCTGACGAAAAGGAGCTGAAGCGGGAACTCATCATTCGAAGTGCGATGGATCTCTTTAAACACCGCGACTTTCTGCAAATCAGGATGATCGACATCGCCCGTGAAGCAGGTGTCGCGAAGGGGACGGTCTTCTGCTACTTCAAAACCAAGGAAGAGTTTGTTCTGGAATGTACTCGTCGCGAGTTTGTACGCTTCTTCAACGTGCTGAACGGTTCTCTGGGTCTCATCATTGAACAGTCGAAGACGCC